>DASSIL010000249.1:0-15341 GCA_035691925.1 Gemmatimonadales bacterium | reverse complement strand
TACGCGTCGAGCGTGGGATGCGCGACCCAGCGGTCCCACAGCGGCACGTCGCCGCAGCCGAGGCGCTGCGGCAGGGTGGAGAGCGGCAGGTGCCGGATCGCCTCGCCGATGTCCAGCTCGGCGGTGTTCGGGTTCATCGTGCGATCGCGCATCAGGCACGCCCAGTCCACGTTGATCGGTCCGAACGCCATCGCGGCGTAGGGGACGACAACCCACGGGTCGGGCGTGGCCGCCGTGGGCGAGATCGCCGCAAGGTGCGGCGGGTTCGAGACGGCGGCGTACCACACGAGGCGCCCCTCGTCCGAATGGCCGATCATCCCGACCTTGCCGTTGGCGCCGGGGAGCTTGGCCGCCCACTCGACAGCGTCGTAGCCGTCCTGGATGTCGGTCGTGTAGTCGCCGAAGTCCGCCACGTCGCCGCTCGACTGGTCGCGGCCGCGCACGTGCTGCGCCACGAAGATGTAGCCGCGCGCCGCCCACCACTGACCCGCCGCATGGAGCACGCGCCGGTAGGGGGTGCGCTGCAGCACGACGCCGAACGGCCCGTTTCCTACCGGTCGCGCGATGTAGGTCGCGAGGCGCGCGCCGTCGCGCGTCGGCATGAACACGAGCGTGTCCTCGGTAACCGCAAAGCCTGAGTCGGAGGCCGGCATCGTCCATACCTGATAATTCTGCTCGACTACGCCCGGCGTCGCGCGCCGCACGAGGCGGAAGCGGCGATCGAGCGGCTTGTCGCCGTTGAACTGCAGTCCCGCCAGGGTGTCGCCGTGCCAGGCCGCGCGCATCTTCACTTGGGCGTCCTGCGTCAGGAGCACGGAGTCGCCGCTCATCGAGACCTGGGTGACGGTGAGCATCGGCTCGCCGGTGCGGCGGCGCAGGAAGCCGATGAATCCCGAGTCGGCGCCCGCGAAGTGCGCGAACCCCATGCGGCGCCAGCCCTCGAAGCCGAACTTGGGCTGGGCGCTCAAGGCGATGTAGACGTCCCAGTCGCCGGCCAGCGACCCCGCGGGATGCGGTGACGGGGCCGCGGCCGCGGCGCACGTGAGAAGGGCGGCGAGGAGCAGCGATCTCGACATATCAGGCTCCGGATTCCGCTACGAGTTTGGATCGCCGCTGGCCGGCGACCAGGATGCCCACACCGATGAGATTCAACGCGACGATCACCAGGATGATCTTGAGCGCGAACGTCTTGACGCTTGCCACCTGGATGATCGGGAACAGCGACAACACCGTATACAGTACCGTCATCAGGAGGCCCGACCAGGCCGCGCCCTTGACCCACCACGGCGGCCGCGGGGTCATGCCGCGCAGGCCGACCAGAGGAATCGCGAACATCACGATGTAGGTCAGCGAGTAGAAGATCCCGCTCGCGTTGAACACGAGCTGGAACGCTTCGGCCTGTCCGACACCGACGAGACTCACCACCGACATCGCGAAGGAGAATGCGGCGACCACGGCAATCGAGTTGACCGGGGTCCTGTGCGTTTTGTGCAGCCGGCTGAACCAGGCGGGCAGCAGGCGGTCCCAGCCCGCCACCATCGGCAGCCGGGTCACGGCGGTGAACGCGACGCTGATCTGCGACACGCGCATCACGAGGGTCATGAGGATGGCGATCGTCACCAGCGTCCCGGCAATGCCGAAGGGGCCGAAGCCGACGCGCAGCACCTGCGGCAGGGGGCCGATCAAGTCGATGTCGTTGGTGGGGATGTAGGCCACCACCGTCGCGGTGCCGAGGATGAAAAAGAGGGCGATGACGGGTGCCGCGATGTACACGGATTTCCGCACCGCGCTGGCCGGCGAGTGCGTCTCGCCGGCCAGGATGGCCATGTACTCGAATCCGGAAAACGCGCCGACCGCCAGCTTGCCCAGGACATTGAGATTGAACAGCGATAGGGCGGGCAGTTCGGTCCGAAACGGATGGAACGAGTGGAGATGACCGGTGGCCAGACCGAGGAACGGTAGCAGGATCAGGACGGCGAAGATCGCGATCATGAACACGCCGCCGGCATTGTGTACCCACTTCCCGAGCGACAGGCCGACGAACGCCAACCCGGCGAGGAGCGCGATCGCGAGAGCGGATGCCACAGACACGAACCAGGTGCTCCGGGTCATCCACGCCGCGCTCGGGCCCAGCGCGTACGACAGGTAGGTCGCGACCGTGAGGCCCAGCTCGGATGCGAACAGGACCACGTACAGCCACAGATTCCAGGCGACCATGAAGCCGATCGTCTGGTTGAAGCCGAGTTTCGCCCACTGGTAGAGGCCGCCCTCGAGCGGCATCAGCTGGTTGAGCCAGATCACGACCGCCGACAGCGGCAGGTACAGCAGCACGACCGCGAGCAGCCACATCACGACGTGCGAGGGCCCGAGCTTGCCGGCGACGCCAATCCACGTGAGACCGATGATAAAGAGGATCTGGGTCAGCGCGAGATCGCGGACGCCGAGTTCCTTCTTCAGCGCCGCGCTGTGCGCTTCGACCTTGGCTTCTTCCTGTCGCAGCGTCATCGGCCGAGCCGCTCCCAGAGGCGCGCCCATGCGGCCAGTCCCTCGTGCAGGCGATGCACGCGGAAGAACTCGTTCGGCGCGTGGAAGTCCTCGTCGCCCGTCGAGAAGGAGAAATACACGGTGTCGAGTCCCATGAGACGGTGGAAGATCTCCGCAACGGGGACGGTGCCGCCCATGCGGACGAAGAGCGGCCGCACGCCGTACACCTCGGCCAAGGCCGTCTCCGCGGCTTTCAGGACCGGGTGGTCCCGCGCGATCCTTGCCGGCCTCGCGCGGTGGTCGCCCGCTGAGACCCGCAATGTGGTGCCGGGCGGTACGTGGCGCTCGAGGTGGCGTGTCACCAGCGCCTCCACCTCGTCCGGCTCCTGATCCGGCACCAGGCGACAGGTGATCTTGGCGTGCGCCTCGCTCGGCACCACGGTCTTCGAGCCCGGTCCCTGGTAGCCGCCCCACAGGCCGTTGACCTCGAGCGTAGGCCGGGCCCACTGGCGCTCGAGCGTCGTGTAGCCGGGCTCGCCCGTGGCCGCCGCGGCGCCGACCTGTGCCAGGTAGGCCGCCTCGTCGAACCTCAGTGCCGCGATCTCGGCGCGCTCGGCAGGGCTCAGTTCGCGGACCCGGTCGTAGAAGCCCGCCACGGCGACACGACCGTCCGGCTCGTGCAGCGAAGCGATGAGCCGCGCCATCGCGTGCAAGGGGTTCGGAACGCTGCCGCCGTGTCGCCCGGAATGCAGGTCCTTGCCGGCCCCTTTCAGCTTCAGCTCGAGTCCCGCGAGGCCCCGGCTCGCGACGGTGAGCGACGGCTCGTCAATGCGCCACATCGCCCCGTCGGCCGAGAGCACGACGTCGGCGGCGAGCAGATCCCGGTGGCCCTCGACGAACGCCTCGAGGTGGCGGCTGCCGATTTCCTCCTCGCCCTCGAGCATGAACTTCACATTGATCGGCAGGCGCCCATGAACCGCGAAGAACGCTTCGGAGACCTTGATCGGGATGAGCATCGGTCCCTTGTCGTCGGACGCACCGCGCGCGTAGAGACGGCCGTCGCGCAGCGTGGGCGTGAAGGGCGGGCTTACCCACTGCTCGACCGGGTCCTCGGGCTGCACGTCGTAATGCCCGTAGATCAGCACCGTCGGCGCGCCTGCCGCGCCGAGCCATTCGGCAAAGATGACGCTTGCACCCGGCGTGGGCATCGTACGGACGGTGAACGGTCCGGCGTCCGTCAGCTTCGCGGCGACCCACTGGGCGGCGGCGTGCATGTCGGCCGCGTGCGCGGGATCGGTGCTGACGCTCGGGATGGCGGTGAACTCCTTTAGCTCTCCTAGAATCCTCTCGTGCCCGGCCTCGAGGTGCGCCAACACCCGAGCCAGCTCCATCACTTGCCGCCGTCGATCGAGAGGACCTGACCGGTAATCCACCCCGCTGCCTCGGACGCGAAGAACAGCACGCCCGCGGCGATGTCCTCGGGAGTTCCCAGGCGCTTCAGCGCGATGCTCTCGACGAGCGCTCGCTGCCGCTCGGGCCCGTACGCTTCCCACTGTTTCTCAGTGGTTGGATTCGATCGCACGAATCCCGGTGCCACATTGTTGACGGTGATGCCCCACGGTCCCAACTCGTGCGCCAGCTGCCGGGTGAGACCGATCTGCGCCGCCTTGGCCGAGGCGTAGGCCTGGATTCCCGTCAGGCTCACGCCGAGGCCGGCGCCGCTCGAGATGTTGATAATGCGTCCGAATCGCGCCGCCTTCATGCCCGGGGCCACGGCCTGCGAGAGATAGAAGGCACCGGTCACGTTGACGTCGTAGATGGCCTGCCACTCTTCGGGCGTGACCTCCTCGAGCGGCCGGCCGACCTGGCCCAGCACCCCTCCGGCATTGTTCACGAGCACGTGCACGCACCCCGCAGCCGACGCCGCGTCGGCCACGAAACGGTCCACGGCGGTCTTGTCGCGCACATCCACGCGCCGCACGGTGCAGGCGCCGCCAGCACTCGTGCAGAGCCGCTCCGTCTCGGCCAGCTCATCCGCGATCACATCGCACGCCCAGACGTGCGCGCCGCGCGCGGCGAAGGCGATGCTGATCGCCCGGCCGAAGCCGTGCGCTGCCCCGGTAATGACCGCGGTGCGGCCGGCGAAGTCCAGGTTCACGTCATCACGGCGGCGAGGGCGTCCAACGACTCGAGCGACTGCGCGCGCTCGCCGCGCTCGATCTCGTGAATCAACTTCACCACGGCCCCCGTCAACGGTGCCGGCACGCCCGTCTCGGCGCCCAACGCCACAATGATCCCGAGCTGCGCGTCGACTTCGGTCGGGCGCTTGCGGACCGCGAGGTCGCGCCAGATGCCGCTGTGGGTCTTGGCCGACTTGCGGTTATGGGCGACGAGGTGATCGAGCGATTGCTCCGCGGCACCGGCCGGAGCGTTCGGCAGGTATGCCGCGGGATCGAAGCCGTCGAACGCCTCGGGGCGCACGCCACGCGCGCGCGCCACGGCGAGGATCTCGCGGGCCAGCGCGATGTAGAGCGGGCGGTATTCTGGCCGAGCCAGACTATCGGCGATCGAATCGTTGGTGAGGGCCGTGGCGAAGAGCATCGCGCCGTAGGCTTCCTTGCCCCAGAGGTAGCCCCAGATGTTGGGCGTCGTAGCGGCGCGCTCGTCGAAGTCGCGCCAGGCGTTGCGGATGGCGAGGACGCGCCGTGTGACGCGGTCTGCGCCGAACGCTTCGCCGACCATCACCGTGCCGCGACCGCCGTAAAGGATCGAGCCGGGCTCGAGATAGTCGGCGCCGAAGTTTACGAACGCGCCGACGGTCCGCGTCTCGCCGACCACGGCGGCGATGGTCAGCTCATTGAGCCCGTTCTGCGCCGAGACCACGCACCCGGTCGGGGTGAGGTGGGAGAGCAACGCGCGGGCGGCAGTCTCGGTGTGTTGCGCCTTGGTCGCGAGGATGATCGTGTCCCAGGCGCCCTGCAGCTCGTCCGGGGTGAAGGCGGGCAGGGGGGATGTGGTGAACGCGGCGATCGGTCCCGAGATCGTGAGGCCGGAGCGCTTCACGGCGGCTACGTGTTCCGCGACTGTGTCCACCAGCGTCACGTCGTGGCCGGCGCGCGCGAGGTAGGCGCCCAAGGTGCCGCCGATCGCGCCCGCTCCCCAGACGAGACAGCGCACTACGCGGCGCCGCCCCAGGAACCGCCCAGCAGGGCGCGGGTCTCCTCGACAGCCACCTGCCAGAGCGCCAGCACGTCTTCGTCGGACCGTTGGTAGCGGCCGCCGTAGTTCCCGTCGCCGATGTAGCCCTTGAGCGCCACGGGATCGAGCAGGCGCACCTTGTCCATGTCGACCATCGGTCGCTGGTCCTTGGGCAGGTCGAGGCCGGGGATTCTCGTCCAGGGGAAGTTTTCCATCCACGACCCGTGCGACGCGACGGGATCGATGGCCTGCACCTTGGCCCAGGTGCGCGGCGCATTCCACCAGTTGTGGAAGATCACCCGGCACCCTGGGTGGTCGGCGGCCCACTCCTGGGCGAACTGCTGCACGGCGCCGTTGCCGCCGTGGCCGTTGCAGATCATGATGCGCCGGAAGCCGGAGTGGGCCATTCCGTCGAGAATGTCGCGTACCACGGCGAGGTGCGTGTCCACCCGGAGCGAGACGGATCCCGGGAACTCGCGGAAGTATGGCGTGACACCATAGGCCAAGACGGGGAACACCGGGATGCCGAGCGGCTCGGCCGCCTCCGCGGCGACCCTCTCGGGCAGGATACAGTCCACCGTGAGCCGGAGGTAGCTGTGCTGCTCGGTGCTGCCGAGCGGCAGCACCGCACGGTCATCGCGTCGCAGGTAGGCCTCGACCTGCATCCAATTCATGTCGCTGATACGCACGGCGCCGTTCCGTTCTGGTCAGAGCCGAGCGAGAACATACAGCGTTGCCGTGGGACAGGGAGAACGCCGTGCGAGCGCCCTCCACCCCGGCCCTTCCTGCCGTGTCGAGCCGCCTAGGCCAGGGCTTGAAGAACGCTTCATCGGAGATTGCGCCTCCGTTGCATTGCCATAGTGCAATATGCCCATGTCACCCGAACGGGAGATCCGATGCCCGCACCTGCAACGCCCCTTGACCCAGCGCTGCTCGACCAAGCCGCCAGCGTCATCAAGTGCCTCGGCCATCCACTGCGCCTCATGTTGCTCGATGCAATAGAGACCGGTGCAGCCACCGTGACCGAGTTGCAGGCACGCACCGGTGCGAGCCAGGCGATGGTGTCGCAACAGCTGGCAACGCTGCGCGGGCATGGCATCGTGACCGCCCGTCGTGAAGGGCCATTCGTCCGTTATTCGATCGCCGAACCCAAGGTTCACAGCATCCTCGACTGTATTCGGGGCTGCGGGGCATAAAGGAGACCCCATGAAACGCGTCGTCATCCTCGGTGCCGGCACCGCCGGAACGATCATGGCCAACCGTCTCGCCAAGATGTACCGACGGGAGTTGGCCGACGGCTCCATGCAGGTCACCGTGGTGGACCAGGACGACCGCCACCTCTACCAGCCTGGGCTGCTGTTTCTGCCGTTCGGCGAGTACACCCCGAGCCAGATCGTGAAGCCGCGCCGGGCGCAGGTCTCCGATCGCGTTGCGTATATGCAAGCGGGCATCGACCGGGTGGAGCCGGACCGAGACGTCGTGTTTCTCGAGGACGGCCGTCCGCTACCCTACGATGTGCTGATCGTCGCCACGGGAACCCGAGTCGCGCCGGAGGAGACCGAGGGGCTGCTCGGCGATGGGTGGCGGACCAAGGTGTTCGACTTCTACACCCTCGAGGGGGCAACCGCGCTGCGCCACGCGCTCGCGAAATTCCAGGGCGGTCGCCTCGTGATCGACATTGTCGACATGCCGATCAAGTGCCCGGTGGCTCCACTCGAGTTCGCGTTTCTCGCCGACGCCTATTTCACGCGTCGCGGCATCCGGGACAAGGTGGACATCACCTACGTCACGCCGCTCGACTCGGCCTTCACCAAGGCGACGTGCGCGAAGCTGCTCACACACTTTCTCTCCGACAAGCGTATTTCCCTCGTGACGGAATTCTCCACCGGCACTGTCCTGGGGAATGCGGGGCGTCTCATCTCCTACGACGAGCGAACCGTCGACTTCGACCTGTTGGTCACCGTGCCGTTGCACGTCGGGCAGGATTACGTGGGTCGCTCGCCGGGGCTTGGCGACTCCCTCAAGTTTGTCCCAACCGATCCGCACACGCTCCAGGCGAAGCGGAGGCCGAACATCTTCGCACTGGGCGACGCCACCGATCTGCCTGCATCGAAGGCCGGCTCGGTCGTCCATTTCCAGGCCGAAATCCTGGCTCCCAACATCCGCCGCTTCCTCGAGGGCCGGCCGCTCGACCCCGGCTTCGACGGGCACTCCAACTGCTTCATCGAGACCGGCTTCCACAAGGCATTGCTGATCGACTTCAACTACGCGGTGGAGCCGGTGCCGGGGAGGTTTCCGTTCGTATTCGGGCCGATGCCGCTCCTCAAGGAGTCTCGGCTCAACCACCTCGGCAAGCTCGCCTTTCGCTGGATCTACTGGAACATGCTCCTCCCGGGCCGTGACCTCCCAGGCATCTCGCCGCGGATGTCGCTCGCGGGGAAGCGGTACACCGCTGCGGCGCCGGCGCCTGTCGCGCCGCCCGAGGCCCAACTCGTCACCGCGCCGACCGACAAGGAGTCCTGATATGCCCGCCCTCATGTTGTTGGACGCTGCGATCGATGTCGACGCCGAAGGGTTCTTCCAGAAACCGGAGCAATGGAACGAGGACCTGGCGCTCGAAGTCGCGCGTCAGAACGGGATCCCGGACCTGAACGACCGTCACTGGAAGGTCATTCGGTTCATGCGGGAGACCTACCTGAAAACCGGCACCGCGCCCACGATCCGCACGCTCGGCAAGGAATCGGGCGTGCCGATCAAGGAGCTGTACCAGCTCTTCGCGAAGGGTCCCGCAAAGCTGGCCGCGAAGATCGGCGGCATTCCGAAACCCAAGGGCTGCATCTGAGGAGACATGCCAATGACCGCGACCGCATTGCCAACCCCAGCGTTCCGGGCCGATCCCGAGACGCAACCCGCGGCGATCACGAAGGTGTCCATCGTCGTCTCGCACGGATCGCTCGAGGGCATCTACCCCGCACTCATCATGGCGAACGGCGCCCGGATGGAGGGCATCGAGGCCAATCTGTTCTTCACGTTTTTCGGGATGGACGCCATCACGAAGAAAAAACAGGCAAAGATCCGCGTCGCCACCGTCGGCAACCCGGCGATGGGGATGCCCACCTTGTTGGGCGCGCTGCCGGGCATGAGCGCGCTCGCCACGAAGATGATGACCAGGAAGATGGAAGCACTCGACATCCCGCCGATCGCGGAGTTCATCCAGCTGTGCGCCGATTCCGGCGTCCGCCTGTTCGCTTGCAAGGCGTCGGTCGACATGTTCGGGCTCGAGAAGCGGGATTTCGTCGACTGCGTGGAAGACATCATCACCGTCGGAGACTTCTACGGTCTCGCCGCCGGTGGTCAGATCATCTTCACCTGAACAGCGTTTCGGAGCTCACCATGTCACGGGGGCTGGAGCTTGTGTTGCGGAAGCGGGCGAGCCGGTTAAAGTAGCGTCCGCTCAGCCCCAGCCCAAGAGATACGACGGCGTACATCCGAAGGGTTGTCCTGCCGTGCGTGCTTTGCAGAGGCTGCAACTGTACTGGAGTGCGAGGTGTGTGGCGTGGTGTGTAACTGTCAGCGCGAGCGAGCCCGCGACGCAAACGGGGCAGCTACCGCCCGCGAGCGACGTCAATGTCATGGTCCGATTTTTCATTGTGTGGAACCTAGCCCGCTCGACTCCAGAAGCAATGCCTATCGACAAACGGGCTCAGTGGCCTTTTGCCAGATAGACTCGCGCTGACCAGCAGAGGCGGCTGCCGCGCTTCTCGAGATTGATTCGGCCTTCCTGTTGGAGCTCGTCCAGCAGTGCGCCATGCGCGAGCAGTTCTTCGCTCAACGGATACCACTGCTCTTCGAGCTGGACCACCGTCGCGAAGCGGCTCCGCGCCCGCTCCAGCACCTCACCCTCCCGGGCCAGGGTTCCCCCCGGAAAGAGCAACTGGCCGTCCGGGGTGAGGTGATCCGCCGCTTCGTCGAGCACCTGCAGAATCCAGCGCGTGCCATAGGGACCGCAGCCGCTCGGCACTGCCTCCGGATACCAACCCGAGATTCGGTCGAGCGGCTCGGCGACTCCCGCGACGTCGTCCATGATGAGATCGAATCGCTCGCCGTGCCACGGCTCGAACAGGCTGCCACAGCGGCAGTCGATCGCGATCCCGTGGCGGCGCGCGTTGTCGCCCGTCAACCGGACTGCCGCCTCGCTCAAGTCGGATGCACAGATGCGTGTGCCCGGCGGGAGATGCTTGGCCAGGACCACCGCCACGATGCCGCTGCCGCATCCGAGATCCAGCACGGAGCGCACGGAGGGTGCCAGCGTCTTGCGGGCCGCCCGCAGCAACAGCATGGTCGTGGATGAAGGACTGAAGACGTCGGGCGCCGTGGCGATCGTGATCGCCTGTGTGTCCCCGAGTTTCTTGTCCCGGTAGAGGAACTCCCCTGGGCTCGTGACTGTCATGTACTCCAAAACTGACACCCGGTCAGCGAATCCGACAAGATGCCCGTCCGGCCGCGCGACCCGGCAAAGTGACGGCGCGCCGCACAGCCGGCGCTACGGTGCTCGTTCAATAATGAAAGGACGAGCCGATGCAGGTGACCGACAGCAAGGCGATGAAGGTGCTCCCAGAGGTTCCCGAGGCTACTTGCCGGGCGTCACAGTCGGGGCGGGCGCGGTGTCGCGCCGCGCGACCAGGGCGCGGTGCCCGCAGCCGCACGTCTCCACCATTCGACCCTGGCGATCGCACTCGAAGCGCAGCCAGGCGCGGCAATGGGGGCAGTGGGGCGGGCCACCGTCCTCGACGAGGCGCGAGCGCGCCGCGGCGTGGTTCACTTGTGGCGGAATGTGATGCGGCCGCGCGTGAGATCGTAGGGCGAAACCGCAAGCGTCACGCGGTCACCGGCGAGCACGCGAATGCGAAAGCGCCGCATCTTGCCCGCGATCGTCGCTAAGACCGTATGGCCGTTCGTCAGATTGACACGAAACAGCGTGTTCGGCAATACCTGGGCGACGATGCCGTCGATCTCGATCGCTTCCTCTTTGGCCATGGCGTCAGACGCTCGGGCGAGCGGGGACTGGAATCCCCGGGGACGACATGAACCCCGGTGGCGGGCCGAACACGATCGGCTGAGCGCACGCACACAACTCCCGCGTAAGCAGTGCCGCGTCGGCGCCGTCAGGGGCCGGCCGGTACGCAACGTTGCGCAGCTCGGTGACGAACCCGCCGCACTGCGCGCAGTGCAGCTCGATCATGGGCTTTCTCTGCATACTGTAACAACCTAACCGGCTTTACTATGTTTTGTCAAGTTCTTATTGTAGTTGCATATACGGTTCACGAACGACTGTTAATGAAACGCCCGACCCGTCGTTCGTGAAACGTCTGACCCAAGGAGTGGATGTGGATGTATCGCTCGTGATCCGCCGGCGGCTCGAGGAGCTGGGGTTGGAGCAGAAGGACCTGGCGCGGGCCGCGCGCGTAACCGAGTCCTACGTCTCGCAGCTGTTGACGCGCCGGCGGGCACCGCCGGCTCCTGCCCGCACCGACATCTACGACCGCATGGGGAAGCTGTTGCGGCTGCCCACGGGGGAGTTGGCCCGGCTGGCGGAGGCGCAGCGCAAGGAGGCGCTGAAGCAGGAGCTGGGCGAAACGGAGCCGTTGTACCGGGAGGTGCGGCAGTTGGTGCTGCGCAAATGCGCGCCGGCCCGCTCGGAGCACGTGCGCGCGCTGTTCGAGGGGCAGCCGTTCGGCGAGCTCGAGCGGCTCGTCACCCAGAAGCTGCTGGACGTGGCGAAGCAGGTGGCCCGCCAGGAGCTGGACAACGAAGCCTGGCTGCGGGACGTGGCGCAGCTCAGCGGGCACAGCTTCGAGGAGCTGCGGGTCGAGGTGCTGGAGTTTCTCGACACCGACGTCTTCCACCTCTCCGGCGACAACTGCGTCGCGTTTCTCGATCCGCTGATCGCGTCCTGGGATATCGACCTGGCGTCGTTCGCGCTCGACATCCTGCTCAACGAGCACGTGGCATCGGTGCGGGCCAAGCGCTTCGTGTTCGTGGAGCAGGATCCCGCGCCCGAGGAGGGGGGCTTCAGGGCCTTTCTGCAGGACCCATCGCTGAGCGGCACGGCGACGGAGGCGGAGGTGGAGTTCCTCCGGCGACTCAGGATCCCGGGTCGCCATCCCACGGCCCTCTACTATTATCGCGAGCTACAGAACCTCAGGGACCCCCTGCATTTTGGGGCCGCCTGAACGCTTGCTCGGAAGTCAAACGGTCTGCGTAAACACGTAACCCGGGTAGCTGTACCTGGCCGTTCCCGCCTGTGTCAGGTCGATTTCCCGTGTCGCGAACGGCTCGGCGGCTGAGGTGATGGCCAGGATCTGACCCGCCGGATCGACGATCCAACCGCGACCGCCGTACGCACCGGTCGCGTCCACACGATTGGACGACAAGGTGAACGCCCCCGAGCGGATGGCCGCCACGATGCTCACAGCCAGCCACCGCGGCGTCGTCGCCAGTGCCGTCGCACGCGGCGACAGCAGGAGCTCGACGCCCCACGCGGAGTACGCCGCATAGGTCTCGAGTGCCCACAACTCGGTGCAGATATTGAGACCGAACGGTACCGGACCGGCGTGAAACAAGGGGAACCCCGGATCGCCCCTCCGAAACCACGTCGCTTCCCAGCTCCCCGGCTCCTCGGGCAGGTAGTACTTGCTCCTGAGCGGCTGCACGCCGGCAGCGGCCGACCAGAGATATCCCTGATTCAGGCGCCGCTCCTCCACGCACACGGCCCGCGTGCCCACGACATATTCGGCGCCGAGCTCGGGGAGATGACAGAGCTGCATGTCGCTCTGGGTCTCGATAGCGCTCCAGCGAGCAGCGTCGAAGTGCTGGGACTCCCACACCGGCTCCACCATCGCGAGCTCCGGGAGCAGGACGAGGTCGGATGCGTGCCGGACGGTGTGCTCGCACAAGGCCGCCCAGGCAGCGGCGAGCGCAGCGGTCTCGTTCGGCAGCTCGCAGACGGTGATCCGCATGCGGTCGGCTCTGTCGCGGGTTACCAGATGCGCACGCGGTCGCGTGGGTCGAGATACAGGCGCTGCCCGGGGACGACAGCGAACGCCGCGTACCACGCGTCGAGATTGCGCACGGTGTCCATGCGGTACATCTCCGGCGCATGGTCGTTGGCGATCTGCGCCCGCATGCCGGAGTCATCGAGCTTCGCGGCGAAGGCTTGCGCGAAGGCGATGAAGAACGCCCTGTCGTCCGGGGGCTCTGCGCCGAGCGACCTGTGGTAGGCCTCGAACGCGGCGGTGAGGCCGGCCAGGTCGGCGACGTTTTCCGTTCGCGTGAGACGGCCGTCGACGTGGAGGCCGGGAAGCGGCTCGTATGCCGAGAACTGCCGCACCAGGGGCTCAGCGGCCGCCTCGAACTGCGCCGAGTCCGCGGCGGTCCACCAACGGCGCTTCTGTCCATCGGGCGCATAGTCTGCCCCCAGCACGTCCACGAAGTGGCTGATGTCGTGGCCGATGATCGCGCCGATCGCGCCGTAGGCCGCGGCATCGGACGCTGTGGAGTCGTACTTGGGGGACTGCAGCAGCGCCGCCGCGAACTCATAGGCATTCTGCTGGAAGTTCAGGATTGCGCCCGGAAGCGCGGGTGACAGCACCCACTCGTGGGGATCGTACGCCCGGCCGAGTCGCGCCAGCGCGTGACGATAGTCGCGCTCGGCGACGCGCTGCAGGTTGCCGAAGGCGTCGCTCGCATCGATGCGCAGGTCGCTCCAGTCTTCCCACGTCTCCGGGTAGCCGATGCCGACGTAGAGATGATCGAGCTTGGCTAGGGCGGTCGCCCTGCTCCCAGGCGAGAGCCATGCCGCGCGCGCGGCATGCGCGCGAAACACGGCCAGGACGTTGGCGACGATGCGACGGACCCGCGCCTTTTGCGCGGGCGAGAAGTAGCGCCGGGCGTACAGCTCGGCGATCGGGCCGGCCAGCGCGGACCGTGTGATCGCCAGCGCGTGCTCCTCGCGCGTGCGCTGGTCGTCATGCATGTCGACGGCGGCCACGGCGAAGGAGCGCGGCAGCACGCTCGCGTACTCGTCGATCACGTGGAAACGGAGATAGTCCTTCCATGACTCGAGCGGCC
The DNA here is from genome assembly GCA_035691925.1 of Gemmatimonadales bacterium. Classification (GTDB taxonomy): domain Bacteria; phylum Gemmatimonadota; class Gemmatimonadetes; order Gemmatimonadales; family GWC2-71-9; genus DASTHG01. Next base: position 1,529 of record DASSIL010000249.1, on the reverse strand, counting down.
GGGAGGCGACGAGTGCGGCGACGCCCGTGATCGCCTGTGGCTGCCAGGCCACGACCACCGGCTGCCGCGCCAGCCCCGCGGCCTCGAAGAAGGCACTCCAATCCAAACCAGGTGCTTCGCGCACGAAGTCGGCGCGCGACCATTGATTGTCGGCGTTGCCGTCGGGAGCCGACGCGTCACTCGTGGCCTGTGTGCGGGCGATCCCCGTTTCGAGCGCCAGGACCGAGTCCGCACGGGTGTCGGCGTGATCGAATCCCGCGAGCGTCAGCATCTGGGCGATGTAGTCGCGGTAGCGGCTGCGGAGCCGGGCGACGGCGGTGTCGGCGCTGACGTACTGATCGCGGTCGCCGAGCGCGAGGCCGCCTTGCAGCAGGAATGCGGTATAGGTCTTCTCGCCGTGGATGCTGTGCTCCACGGAGAGGCCGAGCACCGAGGCCGAGGTGAAGACGCCGAGGTTGAGTGGGTCCACGTCGGCGCGCATTGTGCTTCCCAGCAGGCGGGCGAGCGCGACGCGGTCACCGACCTGGTCGATGCGAGAGAGCAGGGGAGTGAGGGGGGCGAGGCCGCGTTGCTCGATACGAGCGTCATCGAGCAGGCTGGTGCGGAAGTCGGCCACCTTGCGCGCGAGCGAGCCCGGGGCCGCCCGCTCGGCGTCCACGAGGAGGTCCTCGATTTGGCGGCGCGTGCGGAGCGCGATCTCGTCGCGGACGGACCAGCGGTTCCTGCCGGCCGGAATTACGGCCGTCTGGAGCCAGGCGCTGTTGGCGTACGCGAAGAAGTCGTCGCCCGCTCGTGGCGTCTGGGCCCGGATTTCCATGTCCGGAAACGGCCAGATCGCGAGCACCACCAGTGCTATCCTGGGTAGCATAAACCCTCGTCGCTCGAGTGATCTCGCCCGCGAAGCTAGGGGTCTCGCGGTGTGGTGTCGCTTCGCAGGCCGACAACTTTCGCTCAAATTCGGACACATGATCACACGCGCTCATCCAGTCGACGTCTTGTTCGTCATCGTGCCGCACTCGTTGCTGCTCGACATTGCCGGACCCGCCGAGGCGTTCCGGCTGGCCAATCAGCACCGGTCGCGGGCGGGGCTGCCGCCGCGCTTTCGGCTGCGCTATGCGGCGCCGGCGCCGAGTCTCGAGACCTCCGTGGGGCTCACGATCGCGGGGCTCGAGCCGTTGCCCGAGGCGTTGCGCGAGCCCACCTGGGTGGTCGTGGTGGGTCAGCCGACCGAGCACCTTGGCGTCACGCCGGCGGTCCGGACCGCAGCGCGCTGGCTGCAGCGCCACCTCGGCGCGTCGCTACATGGGGACGCGGCGGGCCATCGCCTGGTGTCGGTCTGCTCGGGCACGTTGCTCGTCGCGCGCGCGGGTCTGCTGGCCGGGCGGCGCTGCACCACGCACCACGAGTTGCTGCCGATGCTGCGGGAGCTGGCGCCGGGGGCGCAGGTGATCGAGAACCGCGTCTTCGTGGTGGATGGGCCGATGGCGTCGAGCGCGGGCATCACGGCGGGGATCGATGTCGCGCTGCAC
>DASSIL010000248.1:0-25461 GCA_035691925.1 Gemmatimonadales bacterium | reverse complement strand
CGGCGCCATCGCCGCGGCGAAGAGGCCGAAGAACCGTGCCGGAATGGCGACATCGTCGCCCGCGATCGCCGACCAGACGATCAGGTCGCTCGCCGATTCCACGGCGAACACCTGGTAGCAGTGCAACGCGTCGACCTGCGTCCGCAGTCCTTCGAGCCAGCGGCACAACCCGCGGTGACGCTCGTCCCGCGGTGTGTTCCAGTACGCCTCCGTGAACCGCACGAGGGCGAAGTGGTTGAAGGTCTGGGGAGTGGCTTCGGGCATGGGGCGATCCCTCAGGCTTCGCGCAACCAGCGCGCGGCGTCCTTGGCATGGTAGGTGATGATCAGGTCTGCTCCGGCCCGGTGGATCCCGGTCAGGATCTCGAGTACCGCGCGTCGCTCGTCGAGCCAGCCGCGCTGCGCCGCCGCCTTCACCATCGCGTACTCCCCACTCACGTTGTAGGCCGCGAGCACGCGGTCGGGGAAGCGGTCGCGAGTGCTGCGGATCACATCGAGGTACGGCAACGCCGGCTTGACCATCAGCGCATCGGCCCCCTCGGCGAGGTCGAGCGCGCTCTCGTGCAGCGCCTCCCGTGCGTTGGCGATGTCCATCTGATGACTCTGGCGGTCGCCGTGCTTCGGGGCGCCCTGAGCGGCGTCGCGGAAGGGACCGTACAGGGCGGACGCGAATTTCGCGGAGTACGACAGGATCGGGAGGTTCGTGAAGCACGCGTGATCCAGCGCCGCCCGGATCCCCGCCACCATCCCGTCGAGCATGGCCGAGGGGGCCACGATGTCCGCGCCGGCCTCGGCGTGCGACACGGCGATGCGCGCCAGGACTGCCACGCTCTCGTCGTTGAGGACGTAGTCCGCGGGGAGGTGCGGGTTCTTCGCGGCCACGCCGGAGCCATTGAGCAAGCCGCAATGGCCATGATCGGTGTACTCGCAGAGGCAAACGTCGGTGATCACGAGGAGGTCGGGGAGCGCGCCCTTGAGCTGGCGCACCGCACCCTGCACGACGCCCTCGGGGTCGTAGCTGCCGCTCCCCGCTGCGTCCTTCGAGGCGGGGATCCCGAAAAGCAGCACCGCGCCGATCCCGAGGTTCGCCGCACTGTGTGCCTCGGCGAGGACGTCCCCGACCGGCCATTGCGAGATACCGGGCATCGACGCGATCGGCTGCGGCTCGGATGCCGCCGCGGTCACGAACAGCGGGTAGATGAGCCGGCTGGGGTCGAGGCGCGTTTCGCGCACCATGCGGCGCAGCGCCGCGTTCGCGCGCAGCCGGCGCGGGCGCGCGCTCATGTGGGATCCGCGGCGTCGAGTGCGGCGACGAGGCCCGGGATGGAGTGCTCGGCGGGCTCGAGGTGCACGGTGAGTCCCAGGGTGCGGGCCGCCGCCGCCGTTACCGGGCCGATGCAGGCGACGCACGCGCCGCCCAACACGCCTACCGCACGGGCGCCGAGCAACGCGAAGAAATTCTCGACCGTCGACGGACTCGTGAACGTGGCGACATCCACACCTCGCTCGAGCTCCCGCAATTCCCGGGGGTCGACGCTGGCGGGGAGGGTGTCGTAGACCACCACCTCGTCGACGCGGGCGCCACGGTGCGCCAGCTCGATCGCCAGCTCCTCCCGTCCCCGCGCTGCCCGCGGAATCAGCACGCGCAAGCCTTCCACCGGGGCCAACTCGCGTCCCAGCTGCTCTCCCAGAAATTGTGACGGGATGAAATCGACGGCGGCACCATGTGCAGTGATCGCGTGCGCCGTTCCCGGGCCGACGGCGGCGATCCGCAGCCGTGGAGGGAGCCGGAAGCTCCGGGTCCGCGATCGATCGAACACCACCGCGACGGCGTTGGGACTGGGGAACGCGATCCAGTCGTATGTCTCGATGGTGTCGATCGCGCGGTCGAGTCGCGAGAGATCGGCGGCCGGCCGGACTTCGATCGTGGGGAACAGCACCGCTCGCGCCCCCCGGGCTGCCAGCGCCGTGCTGAGCGCTTCCGCCTGATCGCGTGGCCGCGTCACGAGCACGCGCTGTCCGGCGAGCCGGTTCACAAGAGGTCCCTGGCGCCGCGGTCGATCGCCTGTGCGGCGAGCCGCGTCGCCAGGCGCGGTGCTTCGGCGACGGGGGACGATCCCGTCACACGGATGACCTTCGTGCCGTCCGTGGCCGCGACCAATCCACTCATCCGCATCGACCCGTTCGCGACCTCCGCCAGGGCGGCGACCGGGGCCGCGCAGCCGCCGCCCAGTGCGGCGAGGAACGCGCGCTCCACGTCGGTGGCCGCTCGTGCAGCGCCATCGTCGAGGGCGGCCAGCAGCTCGCGCGTCGACGCGTCGGACGCTCGGCACTGTACCGCGAGCGCCCCTTGTCCCGGAGCGGGGAGCATCACGTCGAAGGGGAGGTACTCGGTGATCGCACCGGTGAGGCCGAGGCGCTCCACTCCCGCCGCCGCGATCACGATGCCGTCGTAGTCGCCACGCTGTGCCTTCCGGACGCGCGTATCGACGTTGCCGCGCAGCGCGAGGAGCGCCAGATCGGGGCGGACGGCGCGCAGCTGCGCGATCCGGCGATTGCTCGATGTTCCGACCGTCGCGCCCATCGGCAGCGAGCGGAGGGTGTGGCCGTCGCGGGCGACCAGCACATCGCGCGGGTCGCTGCGCAGGCAGACGGCCGCCACGACGATGTCGGGCGACGGAGCGATCGGCAGGTCCTTGAGCGAATGGACGGCGAAGTCGATCGCGCCGGCGCGCAACGCTTCTTCCAGCGCCTCGGTGAACAGTCCCTTGCCGCCGATCTCGGGAAGGGGCCGGTCGAGGATGCGATCGCCCTCGGTCGTGATCGCGATCTCCTCGCTCGACACCCCGCGCTGGCGCAACGCCTCCCGAATGCGGGCCGTCTGCCAGCGCGCGAGCAGCGAGCGCCGCGTCCCACCCCGGAGCACGCGCGCCGGCGCGGCCGTCATTCAGCGCTCAGTCCAAAGAGATCTCGCGCCACGTCCTGAAGCGCGCGCGCGCGGTCGGAGTCGCCCGCATCGCGCAGCCGGCGTGTCGGCTGGTGCAACAGCTTGTCGACGAGGGAGTGGGAGAAGTCATCGAGCAGGGTCGCGAGCTCCGCCGCCGCCGGGCCGAGCCGCCGCAGTGCCCGGGCGAGCTCGCGCTGCCGGATCGCTTCTCCCTGGGCACGCATCTCGAGGAGCAGGGGATCGACGGTCTGACGGCGCCGCCAGGCGTCGAACCGCTCCACCTCCTGCTCGACGATCCGCTCGACAGCGGGAATCTCCTGGCGACGCGCCTCGAGATTCCCCGCCAGCCGCTGCTGCAGCGCATCGAGATCGTACAGCTCGCACCCCGCGAGCTCCTGCACGGCGGGCTCGACGTCGCGTGGCACGGCGATATCCACGAAGACCCGGCGGCGGGCACCGCCCGCGGCGATCGCGCTCACGACGAGATCGCGGCTCACGACTGCGTGTGGCGCGCCGGTCGAGCAGATCATCGCATCGGCGTGCGCGATGGCCTGGGGCAGCTCGTGCCAGCCGAGCGCCTCTGCGTCGCAGCGCTGCGCCAGCTCGCGGGCATGAGCCGCGGTGCGGCTGACGACCGTGAGCCGGGCAGTCGCCCGGCGCAGCGCCTGTCCCGCAAGGCGTCCCATCTTCCCGGTGCCGACGAGCAGCACCGACAGACGATCGAGCGGGCCCGCGACGTCGCGCAGCAGCCGGATCGCCTCGGAGCTGACACTGGTGGGGAGATGGCTGATGCCGGTCTCGGATCGCGCCCGGCGACCCGCCTGCACGGCGGAGCGGAACGCGGCGGTGAGCACCGGTCCTGTCGTCCCCGCTTCGAGGGCGGTACGGAACGCCGCCGCGACCTGGCCCTGAATCTCCGATTCGCCGAGGACCATCGAATCCAGTCCGGCCGCGACGCGACACAGCCGGCGGACGGCCGCGACGCCGGTCTCGTGATAGGTGTGCGGCGCAAGCGACGCGGGCGCCACATCGGCCATGCTCGCCAGGAACTCGAGCAACGCGTCCGACGCCTCGGCCGGCGCCGCGTACACTTCGGTGCGGTTGCACGTGGAGAGAATCGCGAGCTCGCCGAACGGGGTCCCGCGGATCTGCCGCGACGCCTGCAGCACGTCGCGTTGCGCGACCGGCCCGAGCGCGAGCCGCTCCCGCAGCGCGATGGACGCCGTCCTGTGGTTGATCCCGGTACACGCCAACGGCATAGGGGCAGGTTACGGCGTGTCGGCAAACCGGAAAATCCGCAACGGTACGGCCGTAGTACTACGGAGGAAAAGAACCTTCAGGCGTGCTTCAGGCGCGCCTCACACCAACCTCGTCGAGGTGGTCGAGCAGGTCGGCGGGGTCCTGGTACACGCGGTACGCGCCGGCTCGTTCCAGCTCGTCCTGTCCGTATCCTCCCGAGAGGAGGCCGACGGCGAGCGCGCGGGCGCGCCGCGCCGCCAGCAGGTCCCAGACGCTGTCCCCCACGACCACCGCATCGGTCACCGCGACGCCCAGTCGCTCCACCGCGGCGATGAACAGGTCGGGATCGGGCTTGGCATGCTCGACCTGGTCGCGCGTCACGACCGGAACGCTCGCGGGGACGCCGAGCAGCTCGAGCATCGGCCGCGCGCTCTGCATCCAGCCGCTCGTCCCGATCGCCCAGGGGATGCTCAGCTCGGAGAGGTGGCGCAGCAGCTCGCGGGCTCCGGGGAGCGGCCGCACCGAGCCGGAGAGCCGGGCGTAGGCCTCGGCGTGATACCGTTTCATCTGCTCGGTCTGCTCCGGCGTCACCTGGCGCGCCGTCTCGCGCAGCAGCGCGTCCACCAGCAAGCCACCGCTCATGCCGATGCGCCGATGGATGCGCCAGACGGACAATTCGACACCCACCCGCTCCAGCGCTTCGCGCCAGGCGAGGACGTGCTCGTAGACGCTGTCGACCAGGGTCCCGTCGAGATCGAAGACGAACGCCGGAGCACCGCTCACGGGCGTGGCCCGCCAAGGCGGCGCCCGAGGATGACCTTGGCGAGCAACCGGTCCGTCGCCGGGGTGAGCCCGACGCCGACGCCGGCGTTGAACTCCCAGTCGGGCCCGAAGTCGATGTCGACCGCAGGAAAGATCTGCTGCTCGCTCTGGTCGAGCGGGGCCGGGTCGTTGATCGGTCCAAAGGCTCCGTAATACTCGAGCGCCACCGTGACGCGGGGCGTGACGTCGAGCGATACGAGGGCGTTGGGTGAGAAGCCGAAGCCCGCCCCGGCGCCGGGCCCTCTGAGTGAGCGGTCGAGCACGGGGTTGAGGGACGCGTAGGCGCGACCGAAGCGGCGATCGACGATCGGCCGGATTTCCCAGGTCCAGGTGTCTGCGGAGTAGGCACGCCGTTGATACCCGATCTCCTGCGACAGGCTCACCCCTACCGGCCAATGCCAGCGCTCGGGCACGCTGATCCGCGGCCGCACATGATCGCCGACCCACTGCCAGCCGACCCGCGGATCGGCGCTCGTGAAGACGTACACTCCGACCTCGAGCCAGTCGGTGAACCCGTGCGTGATCTCGAGCGTCTCGTGTACGGCATGGAGTGACGAGCGGACGCCCGCGGTGCTGTCTGCCGAGTCGCGAAAGGTGTAGTTGCTGTGCAGCTCGACCATCGTGGCGCCGCGCGGCACGAGCTCGGAGCCGTAGACCTGAATCTCGTAATTGTCCTGGGCCCGAACGCCCCGACTCGAGGCGACGACCGCGATGAGGGACAGGACGGCGGCGCGCATGCCACAAGATAGTGTCACCGGGGCTGTTCCAACGCGGCAGCAGCAGGGAACGGTCCTGGCCGGGCGGGGCGGGAGCGTGCAATTTGCCCGTCCATGTTACGCGCCACCTATCATCTCAAATCAGAAACGCAGGCGGACGCGTCGGTGAAAGCGCGCGACATCGCGCGCGAACAAACCGTCGAAGTTCCGGAGGGCACGGCGCCCGAGGTCGAAGCCCGGCTCGTCGGTCGGATCGAGTCCCTCGAGCCGGACGGCAGCGGCCGCTGGCGGGCCGTGATTGCCTACGACCCGGGAATCGTCGGCGGCGACGTGACCGCGCTGTTCAACCTGCTGTTCGGCAACATCTCGATGAAGCCCGCCGTGCGGCTCATCGATCTGGATTTCCCCGAGTCGATGCTGCGGTCCCTCCCTGGTCCACGCTTCGGCATTCCCGGCATCCGTGATCTCTGTGGCGCGCCGCGGCGTCCCCTCGTCTGCACCGCGACGAAGCCCCTCGGCCTCGACGCCCGTGCGCTGGCGCAGCTGTGTTACCGGTTCGCCCGCGCCGGCGCCGACATCGTCAAGGACGACCACAACCTCGCCGACCAGGCGTCGGCGCCGTTCGGCGAGCGCGTGGAGCGCTGTCAGGAGGCGGTGGAGCGGGCCAATCGGGAGACGGGGGGACGGACGCTCTACTTCCCCAACGTCACCGGGCCGCTCACGAGCTTCGAGGAGCGGCTCGCGCTCACCGCGCGGGCCGGGTGCCGCGGGGTGCTCGTGAACCTGTTGCCTCAGGGCGTCGACGCGGCGCGCGCAATCGGCGAGCGCGGGCTCGCCGTGCTGTCGCATCCGACCATGAGCGGCGCCTTTTTCGGGACCGACCACGGCATCGCCGCCGACATTCTATACGGCTTGCTCTACCGGGTGATCGGGTCTGACGGGGTGGTGTACACGAACGTCGGCGGGCGGTTCAGCTATTTCACGCTCGAGCTGTGCCAGGCGATCAACCGGCGGCTGCGGGTGCCGCTCGGCCCCATGCGACCTGCGTTTCCGGTGCCGGGCGGGGGTGTCGACGCCGCCCGCATCGCATACTGGATCGATGCGTACGGTGACGACACGATGTTCCTGATCGGATCGAGCCTGCTGCGCGCCACCGATCTCGAAGCAGCGACGCGCGCGGTAGTCGACGAAGTGCGAAAACAGGATTAGGACGCTCTGCACTATTGGCGCGACGCCGGGGGTGGGGGCGTCCGGACGCGTTGGACGCGGGGCGCTCGACCCGGACCGATGTCTCGGATCTCATGCCGGCCGGCGGCGATAATGTCCAGGCCGTGCGGCCCCCGCGTCCCCGCGTCCTTAGCCCCCACCCTCGGCGCCACATAGATCTGGTCCAAAGTCACCGTAACGCCTCTTAGCCGCTCGCGCCGGTGTAGCGCTTCAGGGCCGTCCGCCACAACAGTCGCGATAACAGGAGAGCCGCTGCGCCGACGCCGGCCGCGCCCACCCCAATGAGCGGCGACAGGCGTCCGGTGAGAGCGGACGCCGGGATCGTCGTCGTCCAGGCGATCGGCACGAGAAACACGAACACAAAGCGCAGCGCGCCGGGATACGCGGACACCGGGTAGCGTGCGCCTTCGTACACCGCGTCGAACAACACCGAGAGATTCTCCACCGCCACGAACCAGAAGGCGAGACTCATCAGCGCGACCCAGATGGCATAGACGACCACGGCGGCTGCCGCGAGCGCCACGAGAAATGCCGCTGATTGCCAGATCGTGGGGACGTGGCCGAGGCGCATGAGGGCGTAGCCCGAGAGGGCGAGACCGAGCACGATGTCGGTCACGCGCCAGAGATCGAGCCGCCGGAACGACACGTAGAGCTGCGCGTCGGCTGGCCGGACCAGCACGAGATCGAGGGCGCCGCTCTTCACGTCGTCGGCGAGCTGGCCGATGCCGGGTCGCAGGATCGCCTCGATGACGCCCGTAAGGGCGTTGAACACCCCGAGCAGGACCACGACCTCCCAATAGTCCCAGCCGCCGAGGCGCGTCGTGTGCCGGAAGAACAGCGCGAGCGTGAGCAACGCCGTCGCGATCCAGAACGAGGTGGCGAGCACGCTGGCGATGAAGTTCGCGCGGTATTGCAGCTCCTCCACCGCGTTGAGCCGCACCAGGCTGGCGAGGATTGCGGGCCAGCGCAGTCGTCGCACCCTCACCCTCCCACGGCGCCGTAGCGCACGAGGCCCCGCCGCCACGCGAGCCGGCATGCCCCGTACCAGACGGCAAGCCAGACTGCCTGAGCGGCGAATCCCTGCAGCAGGTCCTGCGTGCCGGTGACGGCGCCGGTCAGGACTTCCACCGGGAACGCGAGCATTGGCCTGAACCAGAGCACCGACGCGAGATGGGCGATCGGCGGGGGCAAGAGCGCCAGGGGAGCGATGCGACCGGCGAGAAACATGGCGATGCCGGCGTGCAGCTCCATGATGGCGGTGGCGCGCGTCGTCCAGAAGGCGAGCAGGCCGGTTGTGAAACTGATGAGGAATCGCAGCCCCGCTGCCAGCAGCACGGCCAGCGCGGTGAGCGCCCAGCGGGCGGGATCGAGCGGCAACCGCACCGCCGGCCAGAGCGCCGCTACGCCGAGCCACACCAGCACGATGATCGTTCCGCTGCGCGCCTTGTAGGCGATGTTGTCGGCGGTTGCCTCGTGGGCGGGGTGGAGCGGGCGCGCCAGCCGAAAATTCAGCTCCCCATTGCGGATCCAGCCGTCGAGGTACCACGAGTCCCACGCGATCGTGAGCTGATTGACGAGCATCACCGCGAAGAAGTAGCGGGCGAAGTCGGCGCGGGCGTACCCCGCCACGTCGCCGCCGCCGGCGATCGCCCACCAGATCCCCAGCGCGATCGCCGGCTCCGTTACGCCCCACAGCACCCACAGGAGGATCGAGGCCCGGTACTGCAGATCGATGAGCCACGCATTGCGGATCAAGGCGGCGTAGCGGCGCGCCCAGGCCGCGAGGCGGTTCACTCGGGTTCCTCCGCCTCGGCGAACGCCAGGCGGATCACTTCTTCGATCGGCGGATCCTCGATCGAGAGATCGGCCACGGGGAGACCGGCGAGCAGGCGCGCACTGGTGGCGGCAGCGGCTTCGCGCGGGACGTCGAGGACGGCGTTAGGGAAGCGGAAGCTGTGGACGACGCCGAACGCCGCGAGTGACTCCGGCGCCACCGGCCCCCCCAGCACCAGCTCGAGCCGCTTAGTCGGAGCGATGCGCGCCACCAGCGCCTCGAGGGCGCCGTCGTACAACAGGCGGCCGCGGTTGATCATGATGACGCGGGAGGCGAGGGCGGTAACGTCCTGCATGTAGTGGGAGGTGAGCAGGATGGTGGCGCCATGCCGGTCGCGATACGCACCGAGGAAGCGGCGAATCGCCTCCTGGGCGCTGACGTCGAGTCCCAGCGTCGGCTCGTCGAGAAACAGAATCGGCGGCCGGTGCAGCAGTGCGGCCGTCAGCTCGCACTTCATCCGCTCGCCGAGCGAGAGCTGGCGCACCGGCTTATCCACAACCGCGGCGAGTCCCAGCAGATCGATCAGCTCGGCCAGGCGCTCGCGGAAATCGCTTTCCGGAATGTCGTAGATCGCGCGGTTCAGGAGGAACGTCTCTTCCGCGGGAAGATCCCAGATGAGCTGCTGGCGGTTACCGAGCACCAGCGCGATGCGGCGCTTGAATGCGGCGCCGCCCGTCCAGGGCTCGAACCCCGCGACGCGCACCTGGCCGCTCGTGGGATACAGCAGCCCCGCGAGCATCTTCAGGGTGGTGGTCTTGCCGGCGCCGTTCGGACCGAGAAAGGCGACGATCTCGCCCGGCGCGATGTCGAAGCTGACCTCTCGCACCGCCTGGACTTCCCGGTAGCGCGGGCGAAACAACGCGCGGACCGCGCCGGACAGCCCCGGATCGCGGACTTTGACGCGAAAGGTCTTGGAGAGTGAGTGAGCGGAAATCGCGGGCGGCATGCTGGGAATCTCACCAAGGGGCGCGACGGGCGAAACCGTCCGCCCGTCCGCCCGTCCGCCCGTGCCGTTACGCCGAGAGGCTGGTCCGCATCTCGTCGGAGAGTCCCGTCACCCGCTCGTAGACGGCGAGCTCCTGCCGGGCCACGATGGGCCACGCGAACTCGGCTGCCCGGTCGAGTCCTGCGCGCTGCATTGCCGAACGGCGTTCCACGTCGGCGACCAGGCCGATCACCGTGTCGGCCCACACCTCGGGACGCTGATCGCTGAGGAACACCGCCTCACGCCCATCGTGCACGACCGAGCGGAATCCGACGTTGTCGGCCAGCACCATCGGTGTGCCGCACGCCATCGACTCGAGCAGCGTCACCCCGAAGGACGCCCGCGTCGTCGGGCAGAGATAGAGATCCGCCGCGGCGTAGAGCAGCGGCCGCTCCTGGAACACCCGTCCCACGAACCGGACCCGGCCCCCCTCCATGAGTCCCAGCCCGCGGGCGCGGCGTTCGTAGTACCCGCGCCACGGACCGTCGCCGGCGACGCTCAGTACGGCGTTGGGGAACCGCCGCAGCACGTGGGGCATCGCTTCGAGCAGCACGTTCAGGCCGTTGCGCGGCTCGAGCCGCCCGAGGAAGAGGAGGCGAGGGCCCCGGCGCAGCGCGTCGATCGGGCGGCGGCCGTTGGGCTGAAAGAAGGTCGTGTTGACGCCGTTGGGGATGATCTCCCAATTGGCGTGCACGTAGCGCGACATCGCTTCGATCACCGGGGTGCTCACCGCGATCGCGGCGGCGTGGCGATCGAGCAGCCGCTGGAAGATCGGCTTGAATATCCGGTACCCGGCCGAGCGCGGGAACCACGAATGGAACGTGGCGACGACGGGAATGCCGACTTTCCACGCCGCCATGGGCGCGACGATCCCGAACGTCGGCGCCAACCCGCCGTGGACATGCACCACGTCATAGCGCTCGGCGCGGAACAGGTCCTCGAGCTGGCGCTGCAGCCGCCATCCCACCGTGATGCGGGCGACGCCGCCGTTGCTGTAGATGACGAGGCTCGTCCCGACGCGGCGCACGAACGGCGCGTCGGCGTTGGCGTCCCGCATCTTGGCCGTGATCACATGGACGTAATGGCCCCATGAGGTCAGCTGCAGCGCGAGGTTGTGGACGTGCTCCGGGACGCCGCCGAGCTGCGGATAGTAGTCTTCAGCGATGAGTGCGATTCGCATCGATCAAGTCCGAGGATCCCCTCGACCCGACGACGTGCTCGATAGCCTCGACCACCACGTCGGGCCGCTCCTCCTGAAGGAAGTGGCCTGCACCAGGGACGCTGTCAAGTGCAAAATTCGGCACCGTCCGCTGCAACAAGACCACCTCTGGTGTCCCCACGTCACCATCATGTTTCGCCCCACCGACGAGCAGTCGGACCGGACAAGTGATCTCCGCGAGGCGCGGGGCGAGCTTTTCGGGCTCAGGCGACGCCGCCATCGCGAGATACGCTTTTAAGGTGGCAGTCAGGTTGACCGCCGCCGGCGCAGTATACCCCGTTACCACATCGTCGGTGACCCAGCTCTTGTCTCCCGAGGAGTCGAGCAGGACATGGCGGATCTTCCAGCGGATCAGCTTCACCCCGCCGAGCAGCTTGATCCACGGCGCGAAGCGCAGGGCCGCACGAAACGAGGGCGTCACCGCGCTTTCGGTTGGCCCCCCTTCGAGCGACACGAGTCCCTCGACCACGCTGGGTCGGTGTACCGCGAGTCGCAAGGCGATCGACCCGCCGTTCGAGTGCGCCACGACGATCGCCTGAGTTACCCCGAGCGAATCGAGCACGGCGCCGATGCGTCGCGCCTGCGCGGTGAGCGAGTAGTCGCCCTTTTCCGGACGAGACGACCCGCCGATCCCGAGCGGCTCGATCACGAGCGTGCGGTACCCTGCGGCGTTGAGCGTGGGGATGATCTTGCGGAACGTGAAGGCGGAGCCGAAGAACCCGGGGATGAGCACCACCGGATGGCCCCCGCCCGGGCCCGCAGCGACGACGTGGAGCGACTCCCTCGGCGCCACGGGGACGGTGACGCTCTGCGCGCTGTCGGTCGACAGCACGGTGAGCAGCTGCAGCAACAGCACGGTGGTCGCCTTTCTAGTCCGGCTGCGCCGCCGCGCGGGACGCCACGGTATCGAGGTCTCCGCCCAGTGCGTCCATCTTGAGCTGAAACTTGAAATCGAGGAGCAACAACCCCACGACGTAGGCGGCGAGGTTCACACCAAAGATCACGAGGAATATGGTCCGGTACGGCACCCACAGCCCGAAGTACAGGGCGAAGCGCTTGACGCCGGGATCGAGCTTCGAGCGATCGGTGATCGTCCAGTTGAGCAGGATCGCGATCATCGCAAGAGCGGCGAGCCTCCACGAGATGAACCCGGCGATCGTCAATCCCGCGAACACCACCGCCTCCGATGCCCGGTCGAGCCGGTCGTCGAGGCGCTTCCCGGCGGGAGAAACGAGGTTGAACTCGCGGGCGATGCCGCCGTCCAGTCCATCGAGCGCTTGCCCGAACGCCAGGAGCGCGAGCCCCGCTCCCAATCGGCCGGTGGCGAGTACCGTCGCCGCCGCCACACTGGCGCCGAACGCCGCCCAGGTCACCTGATCGGGGGTGACGCCGAGCCCGCGATGCAGCAGCCGGAGCACCGGCCGCAGCACGCGGTCTAACGCCGTGCCAAGTACAGGTACAGACTCAAACATGCGAAGACCGTGAACGCGACGATTTCCTTCGATTTGTCGGAGAACTGCAACAGCCAGCCGCGTGTGACCCACTTGGAGTACGGATAGAACGGCATTTTCTCGAAACTGACGCTGTAGTCCATCGCGATGTGCACGGCGAGAAACAGGACCGGCACGATCGTGCCGAGCATCCACGACAGCGGCGCCACCCACAGCAACGCCACCGGCTCCTGGAGCGACGAGCGCCAGTAATACCCGAGCCGGCGCTTCCACCCCACCGCGCGCAGGTAGAAGGGCGCCTTGAAGGCGTGGTCGATGTCGACACCGACGCCGAACGCGTACGCCAGCGCGGCATCCGAGCCGTGCAGCCCGAGCGCCTGCACACCGAGCGCCGTGACGAGGACGTGCGTGACGGTCGTCATGCCCGCTGCTCTTCAGCGGCCGCAGGGGCGGCAGCACCGGGCGCCGACTCCGGGCGGGCAAACCATACCAGCACGAGACCCAGGGCGATCCACGCGAGATCGCGAACACGGTCCACGAGCCCCGCGTACACGCCCAGCTTTCCCGGAATCCCGAACAGCCGGAACAGCAGGAACAGGCCGCCCTCTTTCGAGCCGACCTCGTAGGGGAAGAAGAACAACACGTTGGTGATGAGACCGCCGAGGATCGTGATGACGAACGCCACGATGAAGGAGACGTGCTGGCCCAGGCTCACGAGGATGAGGTAGTACTCGAGCGCGAGCACCCAGCGACTCACATACTCGAAACCCAGTGCCTGCCAGAACCGCCGCGGCGTCCGATGGTAGAAATCCGACACCTGTCGATCGATCTCCATCAGTGCCGGCCGCCGATCCTCGAGCCGGTGTCCCAGTCGCCGCAGCACGGGGATCCGCTGCAGCAGATTGAGCGTGCGGGTGAGCAGATCACGGCGATGGCCGGCGAGCGTCAGGAGGATCAGCGCCACCGAGACGAGCATCGCACCGGCAAGCAGGGCGTCGAGCCCCGCGTTCGCCGGCAGCAGCACGATCGCCAGCGCCAACGCCGTCACCCAACCGAACATGAAGCTGAGCGCCCGCAGCACGTTGTGGATCAGCACCGACGCCGCGGCCCGCCGGATGCCGACGACGCGACCCGCCGCGCCGACGCGGAACGGCTCGCCGCCGAAGTTCAACATCGGCGTCAGGAAGTTGAGCGCGAAGCTGCTGGTGAAAACCGCGTACGCGCGCCAGAACGAGAGACTCTGGCCGTTCTCGCCGTTGCCGAGAATCACGCGCCAGGCGGCAGTGTTGCAGACGTAGACCAGGCCGTACGAGGCGAAGATCACGGGAAACATCGGGCCGGTGTGGCGCGCTTCGGCCACCAGGGCGCCGAATCCGACACGCTGGATGAGGTACCCCAGCACCGCGGCGCCGGCGAGGAAACACAGCAGCAGCGTACTGCGCTTCACGCGTCCTCCGGGAAGCGCTGCACGCGCCCACTGCGCGCGCTGGTGTAGGCGAGCTCGAGGACGGTCGCGACGTTCCGAATATCCGCGATCGCCTCGGCGCGTACGCCGGTGTCCATCGCGCGGGCGAACGACCCGAACAGCTCCGCGAACCACTCGTGATAGGCGGCCTTGCTCGTGGCGGCGGCGACGTCGCGGCGCTCGACCGCCGTGCCGCGGTGCAGCGTGAGCTCCGGACCGTTCCATTCGATCGCGCCGGACTCGCCGACGAAGCGCACGCGATTTTCCCGTCCGGCGCCCGCCCACGTGAGCAGCATCGTCGCGAGGCGACCGGGATACTCGAGCTGGATCGTGGCCGTATCCTCGACGTCGTAGGCGGTGTGGCGCAGGTGGCCGATCCAGGCGCTCACCGCGCGAGGCGTACCGGCGATGTCGAGCAGCTGATAAATGAGATGGGTCCCGTGGTCGAGCAGCACGCCGCCGTGACTGAGCGCGCTGCGCCCGCGCCAGGGGACGGTGTCCCGAAGGGCGCCGGGATCGGCGGCCGGCCGGTGAACGGTCCATTCCGACAGGTGCCAGCGGCCGATCGCGCCGCTCGAGAGCCACTCGATCACCTGTCGCCAGACGGGATTGAAGCGGTATTGGTGACACGCCATCACGACGCGCCCGGCGCGGGCCGCCGCGGCAGCCAGGGTGTCGGCTTCGCGCCGTGTCGTCGCCACCGGCTTTTCGCAGAGAACGTGGTAGCCGCGCGACAGCCCCCACAGCGCCAGCTCGAGATGGGTGGCGGTCGGCGTGCAGATGTCGATGAAGTCGATCGGTCCCAGGGTGTCGACACCGTCGCGATCGACGAGCGGCAGGTCTGCGAGCGGCGCGACGGGCGCCGCATCCATCACGCCGACGATCTGCAGGCGATCGCGCACCGCCGCGTGCGACTGGTAGGCGGGGAGGTGCGCCCCCCGCGCGACGCCCCCAGCCCCGACGACGATCCCGCGGTACAGGCGCGGCTCAGCGGATACGCGCGTAGCCATCGGCCGGACCACCGGCCTCACCGAGCAATGCGGCGGCCTGAGATTCCTGGGTGAGAATGATGCCGGCGAGCACGGCGTTCAGGGCGGTCGCGGCGATCCAGGGGAACAACGCCGCTCGCGCCTCAACGGCGGCCACAGCGAGCAGCACGAAGCGGAAGTTCTGGCCGAGCCAGGCGCACCACCACAGTACTGGCCGCAGCCGCTGCGCGTAGGCCTCCGCCAGATCGCCGTTCACCTGGCCCTGGCGCAGCGCGCGCACCAGCCGGACGGTGCGGGGGAAGAGAAACGCCTGACGGCGGGCGTAGTCGCGGTACAGGCGCGCGCCGAATCGCGCCAGCGCCGAGCCGCCGGACCCGACGGCAGTGTCTTCGGGGAGATCGAGCTCGCCGCCATCCCCCCCGGCCACTTCGAGAAAGGCGTTGCGGACGAAATCGATCGCCGCGCTCTGCAGCGAGTGGCTCCAACCCGCGATCGCGATCAACAGCACCGCGCTCCACCCCCATTCCGCGTGCAGCAGGCGGACGAGCAGATGTCCGTAGAGGCTGATGAAGCGAACGCTGTCGCAGGAGCCGTCGAGCAGTCGCCCCAGGCGGCTCGAGGTACCGCGCATGCGCGCGAGCTGGCCGTCGGCGCTGTCGAAGATGTCCGAGACGATGAACAGCGCCACGCCGATCAGGTTGACCGTGCGGCTGGAGTAATAGAAGAGGTGGCCCGCCAGCACACCGACGAGCATCGCCCACAGCGTCACCTGGTTGGGGGTGACGGCGGTGGGCGCGAGCAGGCGTGCCAGGCGCAGACCGGCCGGGCGGAAGAACCGCAGGTCGATCCACTCCTCGACGGCTTCGCCTTTATGCGCCAATGCGTTGGGCAGTTTCACGCAAGACCTCGCGCATCGTGGCCAGCGCTTCCATGGCCTGCTCCTCGCCGATGACGAGCGGCGGGTTGATGCGCACTTCAGGGTTGTAGATCATGGCGATCACGCCGCGCTCGAGCAGATCGTGGAAGATGCGGCGGGTGATCGTCTTGTCGAGCAGGTTACGCGTCCCCGGCTTCACGAGATCGAACCCGAGCATCAGCCCGCGGCCGCGCACGTCGCTCACAATGGGGATCGTCTCCTCCCAACGCTTCATCTCAGCGAGCATCGTCTCGCCCAGCCGGCGGGAGTGCTCGACCAGTCCGTCTTCGATGATCGTTTCGACGGTGACCCGGGCGGCGGCCGAGGCGAGTGGATTGCCGCCGTAGCTCGACGAGCTGCCGCTCGGGTTGGCGAACGGCTTCGCGAACGCGATCGACTCCCGCATGATGATGCCGGTCATGGGAAAGCCGCCGCCGAAGCCCTTGCCGATGGTGATCACATCGGGCACGATCCCTTCGTGCTCGACCGCGAACATCTTCCCGGTACGTCCGAAGCCCGTGATCATCTCGTCGCAGATCAGCAGGGCGCCGAGCTCGTCGGCCGTGCGCCGCAGCACCTTGAGGTAGCCGGGCGGGGGCACGATGTTGCCGGCGGTCCCCTGGATCGGCTCCACGATGATCGCCGCGATGTCGTTGCTCGTCTCCACGGCGATCTTCTGCTTCAGGAACTCCACGCAGTGCCACTCGCACGACGGGAAGGTCTTGTCGAAGGCGCAGCGGGCGCAGCTCGCGTACGGCGTCGAGTACGCGCCGGGATGCAGCGGTCCCAGCCCGTGCTTGAACGAGCTGCCGAGCAGCGGCAACACGCCCCGCGTCTTGCCGTGGAAACCGCCCCAGAACCCGATCACCTCGCGCCGTCCCGTCTGCGACTGCGCCAGGCGCAACGCCGCTTCTACCGCCTCGGCGCCGCTCGAGTAGAACTGCGTGCGGTTGAGATCGCCCGGCGCGAGGTGCGCCAGGAGCTTCACCAGTGCCGCGCGGTTTTCGGTCGTGAAGCTGCCGACGTGCACGCGCTCGAGCTGCCGCTGCATCGCCGCGAGGTAGCGCGGGTGCGCGTAGCCGAGGCTCGCCACGGCGACGCCCGCGAGCAGGTCGATATAGCGGTTGCCGTCGACGTCCCACAGGACCGCCCCTGCGCCGCGATCGATGCACAGGCGGCTGAAGAGCGCGACGCTCTGGGTGCCGGGCGCCAGGTGCTCGGCCTCGGCGTCGAACAGATTCTGGGAACGCGGGCCCGGCACCTGCAACAACCGTTCAATCGCGGTCATGACCTCGCTCGCATGCGATCCACCACGTACCCGGCGATCGCGTCGGCCGCGGCATCGCGGAACGGCGCGAAGCTGGGCCAGTCGTTGATGTCGATCAGCACGGGCCGATCGGGCTCGGGAAATGCTACGTCGCCGCCGAACACCTCGAGACCAAGCAGCGCCGCTGCCTCGAACGCCAGCGCGCGCAGCCGGTCGCCGTCCAGCTCGGCAGGGGCGGCGGAGCCGCCGCCTCCGTCCGCCCGGTAATAGCGGAAGAAGCGGCCGTCCGCCACTCCATAGAACTTCACGACCGGACCCTCGACATGCTCCTGCACTGCCACCCACGGGATCCCGCGCGCCGAGAAGGCGGTGATGGCCGCCGCGAGCCCGGAGCGGGTCGTCGCCACGACGTCTTCGGGACGTTCGGCGTGCACGTCGCCGCGCTTCACCCACAGGCGCCGCCCGTCGGTGCCGAGGGGAGCGAGGTGGATATCGGTGGCGACGATCGCCGAGCTGGGAACGACGACGGTGCGGGGGAACGCGATGCGGCTCCCGGCGAGCTGCCGCACGAGGCGATGGCGGTGGCAGTTGAGCACGCTGGAGGGCCGGTTCAGCACGACTGCCCCGTCCAGCTCGAGCGGCATGAGCTGCTCCGACGCCAACGGACCCTGGCACATATTAAGGTACAGGGGAACCGCCGGGAGACGGCCCTGCTCGATGTCCGCCTCGGTCACCGCCGTCACCCGCCAGCCCCGGGACGTCAGATGCGCGACGGTCCCGTCGAGGATCGCCGTGTCGTTGGAGCGATGCTGCATCGGGGAATAGCTGGGACTGCGATAGATGGCCACGAAGTCGGGCATCGAGGTCGGACTCACATGCACCGCCGGATCAGAGCTCGGGCGCGGCCAGCCACGCGTTCGCGAGGCTCACATCCGTCGCCCGGTCGAGGTCGATGATACGCGGCACCTCGATCGTGGCAACACGCACCTGCCGTTGTCGCACGAGCCAGTCGAGAAAACCGCGCATCCGTGACACGCCCAGCCGCAACGCCTCACCAGCGAGGGGCCGGACAGCCGGTCCGAGCGCGTACACCCCTCCAGTCACGACCGGGGCAGCGCCGAGGGCTTGTTCGAACGCCACCACGTCCCCGGTGGCCGCCCGCGTCACGTACAAGCCAGACTTGTCATTGACGAAACTGGTCACAGCCAGCACGACGAAAGCTCCCTCCGCCAACCTTGCCGCAGCCTGACGTGCCAGCGCGTGCCAATCCTCACGACGCATCACTGTGTCGACCATGCTACACAACACCGGACCAGGCGGGGCGGCCTCCAGCCCAGTGACGAATGTGTGCAACGAAGTCGGCGTGCGGCAGGGGACCACGCGGAACGGCACTGCGAAGCGCCAGGTGGAGAGTGCTGCGACGAGGCCCGGGGCGTCGTCGCGGGCGGCGCACGTCAACGTCTCGCATCCCACGGCGGCGAGCGCCTCGAGCACCAGCTGCGCCTGCGGCCGGCCCCCGACCGGTACGAGCGCCTTGGGATCGGCGACACCGTCGGCGCGCATCCGCGATCCCTCGCCTCCGGCGAGGACCAGACCCTGGAACGTCACTCCAGCACCTCTATGAACTCGGGGAGTGAGGCGATCCGCGCGTGCGCCGGGGCGTCGGATGCGGGGCGTCGCTCGGGCGGGGCCATCCAGCAGGCGCGCAGGCCGAGCCGCAGCGCGGGCCGGATGTCCGCCTCGAAGTTGTCTCCGACCATCCACGCGTCCTCGGGAGACGCGCCGATCGCCCCCAGCGTCGCGTGGAAGATCCGGGGATCCGGCTTCTCGATCCCCAGCACCGTCGAATCGCTGGCCACGGCGAACAGCGGGCGCAGCCCGAGCTCGTCGAGACACGGCTCCAGGTTCCCCGTGAAGTTGGAGATGATACCGAGGCGGTAGTCTTGCTGCAGGCGTTCGAGGATCGGGCGATTACGTGCGACGATCCGTACCGACGGCTGGTGCACGGCCGCGACGAGCTGCTCGGAATGCCGGGCGAGACTGGCCCCATCGGGCAGCAGCGGCAGCAGGCAGCGGACCTGCGCCTCGATGGCAGCGCGGAACCCCAGGCGGCGGATCTCGGGGAGCGCGGCCAATGCGACGTCGGAAGCCTGGTACACCGGCTCGAACCCGGCAAAATCGAGTGCGCCGCCGGCGTCTTCATAGGCCGTATGGAAGCGACGGGCCCACGGGATGCCGTCGGCATCGAGGGTGCCGCCGAAGTCGAAGAGCAACACTGTGGGGCTCATAGGGGTCGCCGAAGGGACCCGGCCCGCTCGCGATCAGTCACCGGGATGATGTACACTCCATGAGGGCTCGCGGCCAAGGGGGCGCCGGAACTTCGCGCTCGAACGTGTGGCTGCACGACAATCGTTGGCGCATCGGGAGGGCGAGAATGGAGCAACGGAAGCTGGGATCCCAGGGGCTGGTCGTATCGGCGCTCGGGTTGGGATGCATGGGGATGTCGGAATTCTATGCGGGCCGCGACGACGCCGAGTCCCTCGCCACAATCGACCGGGCTATCGCACTCGGGATTACGTTCCTCGATACCGCGGATGCGTACGGGCCGCACACCAACGAGCGCCTCGTGGGCCAGGCGGTGAAAGGACGGCGCGACCAGGTTGTGCTCGCCACCAAGTTCGGCAACGTGCGCGGTGCCGACGGCAGCTGGGCGGGAATCAACGGCCGCCCCGAATATGTGAAGGCCGCCTGCGACGCCTCGCTCGCGCGCCTCGGCGTGGATCGCATCGACCTGTATTACCAGCACCGCGTTGACCCTACCGTGCCGATCGAGGACACCATCGGCGCGATGGCCGACCTGGTGACGGCCGGCAAGGTGCGGTTTCTCGGCCTCTCCGAGGCCGCGCCGCAGACGATCCGCAAGGCGCACGCGACGCATCCGATCTCGGCGCTGCAGACGGAATACTCGCTCTGGACGCGTGATCCCGAGGACGAGATCCTCACGACCTGCCGCGAGCTCGGGATCGGTTTCGTGGCCTACAGCCCCCTGGGTCGCGGATTCCTGAGCGGCCGGTTCAAGAAGCTCGAGGATCTTGCAGCGGACGATTACCGTCGCCACAACCCCCGCTTTCAGGGTGAGAACTTCTCGCGCAATCAGACGCTGGCGAATGCCGTGCAAGCGCTGGCGCGGGAGAAGAAGTGCACGTCCTCGCAGCTCGCGCTCGCCTGGGTGCTCGCCCAGGGTGAGGACATCGTCCCCATCCCCGGGACGAAGCGCCGCCGCTACATCGAGGAAAACGCGAAGGCGACCGAAGTCCGGCTCACTCCCGAAGACATGCGGCGCATCGATCGCGCGATCCCGCGCAACTCGGCGTCGGGGCTGCGCTACCCCGAGGCGGGGATGAAGCGCGTCAACCTGTGAGGCTGCGGCCGTGAAGGCCGTCCGCGTCCACGCGACCGGCGGCCCCGAAGCGCTCCGGCTCGAAGAGATCCCCACGCCGTCTCCCCGGCCCGGCGAAGTTCTCATCCGCGTGGATGCCGCCGGCGTGAACTTCATCGACATCTATCTGCGGTCCGGCGCATACAAGATGACGATGCCGTTCACCCCGGGGCAGGAGGCGGCAGGAACCGTCGCCGCGGTCGGCGCCGGGGTGACCGGCTTCGCAGTGGGCGATCGCGTGGCGAGTTATTACGGCGCGTTGAGTGCGTACGCGGAGTTCGCGATCGCGCCGGCGGACAAGGTCGTCGCGCTGCCCTCGGGTGTGACGACCGCGCAGGCCGCCGCGGTCCTGTTGCAGGGCATGACGGCCCACTACCTCGCCAGCACCACCTATCCGCTCCAGCCCGGGGACACCTGCCTGGTGCACGCCGCCGCGGGCGGGACCGGCCTGCTGTTGTGCCAGGTGGCGAAGCGGCGCGGCGCCCGCGTCATCGGCACCGTGTCGACCGCCGCGAAGGAGAAGCTTGCGCGTGGCGCGGGAGCCGACGACGTGATCCGCTACACCGAGACCGACTTCGCCGCCGAGGTCAAACGGCTGACCGGCGGCACCGGGGTGCAGGTCGTCTACGACTCGGTCGGGAAGTCGACGTTCACGGCTGGACTCGGGTGCCTCGCGCCGCGCGGGATGATGGTACTGTTCGGACAGTCGAGCGGCGCGGTGGAGCCGCTCGACCCGCAGGTCCTCAATCAGCGTGGCTCGCTGTTTCTCACGCGGCCGACACTGGCGCACTACGTGGCGGCGCGCGCCGAGCTGGAGCAGCGCAGCGGCGACCTGTTTCACTGGATTCAGGAAGGGACCTTGCACGTCCGCATCGACCGCGAGGTTCCGCTCGCGCGGGCGGGAGAAGCCCACCGCGCGCTCGACAGCCGCGGCACGAGCGGAAAGGTGCTGCTTGTGCCGTAGGCACCAGCCGTCAAGGGGCTGCCACGACCACATAGCTGTCACGGCGGTTGGGGTCGGGGGCGAGCCTCCAGCCCGGATTGAGATCGAGGCTCCACCCTCGCCCCGTCACGTGCCGGCCCGGCGGGAGCTCAGCCGCGGGCGCTTCGACCGTGAGCACCGCCATGTCATTGCGGACCAGCACGCCGCCCGAATCCACCGACAGGGAGCCCCACGGCCCGGCGAACGAGCCCGTCGGATAGATCGTATGGCTCAAGTCGTAGCCGATCAGCGTATTGGGGTCGAAGCCCCACGCCAGGGAATCGCGCGACTGCCGGAACGTGATCGTCGGGCCGTCCACCAGGCGCGCCTGATACGAGCGCATCTCGGGCGCGCGGGCCAGCTCCCGGGCGCCTTCTTCGGAATCCACCTGCGTCCATCCATACTCTCGCGCGCGATCGCGGGCCGCCGAGCCTGGTCTCGCCGGTGGTTGGAACCGGAGCGCCTGGGCGAGCAGGCCCGCGGGATCGCGCTGCGTGCGGACCGCGGTGCGCCACTCCGGAGCGAAGCGGTCGAGCAGCACGCCGATGGCGGGACCGGTCCCATAGGCGAAGCCGCGCACGTAGGTGCCGCGGTGTTCGCGCTCGGTCACGGCTCGGGCCACCCGGGACGGCGTGAGGCCGGTGA
This sequence comes from Gemmatimonadales bacterium, assembly GCA_035691925.1. GTDB lineage: Bacteria > Gemmatimonadota > Gemmatimonadetes > Gemmatimonadales > GWC2-71-9 > DASTHG01. The sequence goes on along the minus strand of DASSIL010000248.1, from coordinate 3,319 downwards.
GCTGCATGGCCAGGCGCTCGCCGGTGTACTCGGGGAGTCCTTCCTGCATCTCCAGGCTGTTCTCGAGGGAATCGGAGCCGGGGAAGAGCGAGCGGCGGTAGGCGCGAAAGAGTAAGGCGTCTGCGGTATGGCGGCGGACCGCGTCGGGCGCGCTGTCGAGGGCGACCAGGGCGCGGGCGAGCGCGCGATACTCGAGCCGCAGCCAGGTGCGGCCGGCCCGGGTGTCGAGCTGATTGTTGAGCGCATCCCGGGCGCGCAGTCCCAGGGGGCCCTGCTCGCGGTGAAAGACTTCGTGCAACAGCAGGGCGATGCGGTCGAAGCGGTCGTCGGGCAACGGCAGCACGACCATGGTCCACTCGCGGTCTTGCCACGTGAACGAGGTGTTCGCGACGCCCTGATCGGACGGGAGCGCGGTGATGAAGGCGTCGTTCATCCGCACGTAGGGCCAGTTCGGGACGGTGTCGTTGGCCACCACGAGATGCGAGCGGCGGGCCACCAGGGCGATCGGGCCGCACAGGTTGCGCCCCCACAGGGCTCCATGATCCGCCTCGCAGGCGGCGCGGGCCTCGCGTAGGCCCCCAAGCGCGCCGGCGGTGTCGAGCGCCTGGGCAGACACCCGGGGCGCTGCGGCGACGAGAGCGAGACCGGCCAGGATTGCACGTACGCCATGCATGGAAGGCTCCGTGATAGATGTTCTACAATGTATGAGATATGAGGACGACAAACCGTCGCACGTGCACGGATCCGTCTAGTGGGTGGAAGTGCGCAGCGGAACGCGGCCCCGCCAGTAGAAGCTGCCGTCGGGACGGAGCCGGATATTCAGGTCGTCGCCGCCTCCCGCCGCGCCGCGGATCACGAGCCGGCCGGTTTCCTGCACGAGCCGCTCGGCGGCCACCGGGGCGCCGTCAATGGTCGCTCGCACGACGCGCAGCCCGTCGAATTCGAGCACGAACGACCCGGCCGCGTCCCGTGCAGTCACGATGCGGTGGCTGTTGTCCCGAGCGATGCCGGCGACCCCGAGCAGCAGCAGTGCCGCCGCCGTCCCCACCCAGCGCCGGACGCGCGGCGCATGGAGGCACACGCCCACGACATCGCCCCAGAACCGAGCGACCGACTCCCGGGCGCGCAGCTCGCACAGGTCACCGAGGATTTCCTCGCGGCGGTCGTGGTCCACGACCCAGGCCACCAGGGAAAGGGCGTCCGGCATTCAGGCACGCGCCGGCGCGGGGGCGCCGAGCTGATTGCGAATTCGCTGCATGGCGCGCAGCGCGGCCGTTCCGGCAGCACTGACGCGGAACACGCGTTTGCGCCTTCCCCCGCGTTCGGCGGTCGCGGCGCCGATGGTGGAGCGCACCAGGCCCTTGCGTTCCAGACGGTCGAGGGTGGCGTACACGGCGCCGAGCGAGATCGCCTCGCCCGTCTCGGCCTCGAGCTCTTCGCGGATGGACACGCCGTACCCTGAGCCGTCGAGCCCCAGCACGGCGAGCAGCACGAGCTCCTCGAACGCCCCGATTCGTGACATGATTCTATTATGTAGGTGAAATGGCGGAACCGGAAGCCTTGAGGGACAGCGCCAGGATATCGGTGGAAGGGGCGAAGCCGTAGCGGGCGTACAACGTGCGGCTCTTCTCGCTGGGCCAGAGAATCACGGTGTCGGCCCGGCGCTCGCGACACCAGGCGAGAGCGGCCTCGACGAGGGCGCTCCCCGGTCCACCGCGAGCGTCGGGTCGCACGTAGAGATTGGTCAAATAGACGTGCCGCTCGGGCTCGTTGGCGCCGGGGTTCGGCACTTTGTCCACCACTTCGAGCCAGACGTGGCCCACCGTCGCGCCATCCTGCTCGGCGACGAGGCAGTGCCAGGAGGAGCCGGGCGCGAGGCGCTCGCGCATCCACGCGGTGCAGCGGGCGACGAACGCCTCGCGGGATTCGACGGCGGGCCGCTCCGCGGCCCGGAATTCGTAGCGCAGGCGCGCGAGCTCGGCGGCATCCGCGACGCCCGCGCCTCTCACGGTCAGCATGCCCGCACGATATCGGTGGCCGACGGGACGGCAAGGCCCTATTCTTTCGCCATGCTGCTGCGCGTTTGCTGGTTTGTCCTGGGATTGTCGTCTCACACCTCTCCCGACACCATCACGGGACACGTCGTCGACACCGCGCACCATGGGATCGCAGGGGTCACCGTTTCGCTGGTGGAGCTGCACCGCAGCACCACCAGCGACTCGAGCGGGCACTTCTCCTTCGGCGAGATCGCGGCCGGCCGGTTCACCCTGGTGGCGTCGCTGATCGGGTACGCGCCGGCCGTGCGTCCGATCGAGATCCCCAGAGAATCCGCAGTCGAGATCACCCTCGCCCCGACGGCGTTCGATCTCGCCGCGGTGACGGTGACGGCCACGCGTGCGCCGGTCGATCCGCTGTCGTCCCCGCTCCCCACGTCGATGTTGCAGTCGACGGCGCTCGCTCGCGAATACCGCGTGTCGCTCGCCCACGCGCTCGAGTCACTCGCCGGAGTGCGCGCCGTGACCACCGGGGGCGAGATCGGCAAGCCGGTGATCCGGGGGCTCTCGGGCGCGCGGGTGCTGGTGCTGGGCGACGGCAACCGGCTCGAGGACTATTCGTGGAGCGACGAGGACGGGCCGTCGATCGAGACGCGACTGGCCAACCGGGTGGAGGTGATTCGCGGACCTGCGAGCGTGCTCTACGGGTCGGATGCGCTGGGCGGCGTCGTGAACGTGATCCCCGAGGACGTTCCCGACGCCCGCGCGCCGCGTGCCGGTCCCCGCGGGCAGTTCGAAGTCTACGGCGCCAGCAACAACCACGAATTCGGCAGCGACCTGCACGCGCGGGGAACGGCCGGCGGGCTGGGGTGGCTCGCCGGCGTCGTGGGCCGGCACTCGGAAGCGCTCACGACACCGGCCGGCGAGCTGGAGAACACCGGCTTCACGGCATTTTCGGGGGAAGGCGCGGTCGGGACGCGCGGCGCATGGGGCAAAGCCACGCTGCGGTTCACCCACTATGGCGGCGAGTTCCATCTGCTCGAAGCCACGGCGCAGAACCCGCCGCCTCCGCCACCCGGGGGGACGCAGGATCAGGGGCCGGTCCGCAAACTGACCGACGATCGCCTGCAGTTCGGTGCGACGCTTCCGGCAGGCGGGCTGCTGCTCGAAGCGAAAGGCCAGTTCCAGCGGCATTGGCTGGCCGAGGTGGTCGAGGGAGACACCGCGTCGGGCGAGCAAGGGTTCGATCTGCTGCTCAACACGACCAGCCTCGACCTGCTTGCCCATCACGGTGCGGGACGTCGCATTGCCGGGACGCTCGGCGC
>DASSIL010000247.1:0-9342 GCA_035691925.1 Gemmatimonadales bacterium | reverse complement strand
CAGTATACGGGCATCTACCGCCGTCGCACCCTGTGGGAATGCGAGCAGCGGGTTGATGTCGAGCTCGGCAATGTCCTCGTGGTCGACGGCGAGCTGGGCAACGCGCCGCACCACATCAGCGAGCGCCGCGAAGTCCACTGGGGGCGCACCCCGCACTCCTTCGAGGATCGCGACACCCCGGATCCCTTTCAGCATGTCATGCACATCGAGCGAGCTCACCGGCGCAATGCGAAACACGACGTCCGCCAACGCCTCGACGTAGATCCCGCCGAGCCCGAACATCACGAGTGGTCCGAACACCCGGTCCCGGCTGACGCCCACGATCGTCTCGCGGCCGCCTGTGACCATGCGTTGCACGAGGAGCCCCTCGATCGTCGCATTGGGCACGAGCCGGGAGACGCCGTCCAGCATTTCGGCGCACGCCTCCTTCAGCTCGATCGCAGTTCCGATCCCCGTTCGTACGCCGCCCACTTCGGTCTTATGGAGGATTTGCGGGGACATGATCTTGACGGCCACCGGGTACCCGACCTCGGTGGCCGCTCGTGCGGCGTCCTCCGGGTCGCTGGCCAGGCGGGCCGGGGCGACGGTGATCCCGTAGGCCGTGAGCACGCCGAGTACCTCGAGCTCAGTGAGCCTGGTCCGGCCGGCGGAGCGCGCCTGGTCGAGCAAACGCGCGGCGCGGTCGCGATCCACCGTCAGCGGTCGCTCGGGGATCTCGGGCCGTGCACGCCATTCGCGCACGCGGCGCAGCGCGCCGAGGGCACGGGCGGCTGATTCCGGGAAGATGTAGGCTGGAATCCCCGCGCGGTGCAGCTCTGCCCGTCCCTCGGGGAGGCCATCCCGGCCCATCAGGACGGCCAACACCGTCTTTCCCTGGTGCGCTCCGGCAGCGGCGGCGATCGACTCGGCGACGTCGCCCGCGCGAATGCCGAGCGGGGGCACGAAGATGGCGACCGCCGAGTCGACGTTGCCGTCCCCCAGAATGGCGTCGAGCGCGGCACGGTAATTCGCGGCCGTGGCGGAAGCGATCATATCGACCGGATTGCGGAGGCTCGCCTCCGGTGGGAACAGGGGCCGCAGGCGGGCGATGGTTTCCGGGGACAGATCCACCAGCTCGATCCCCTGAGGCTCGAGGGCGTCGGCGGCGAGAATCCCGGGTCCTCCCGAGTTCGTGAGCACCGCGGTGCGCCGGGAACGCGGCAGCGGTGGTCCATTGAAGGCCATCGCCATGTCGAACAGCTCTTCCATCGAGGAGGCTCGCAGCACCCCCGCCTGGATCAGCAATGCCTCCACCGCGGCGTCGCTCGCCGCAAGGGAGCCCGTATGCGAGGCAGCAGCGCGAGCGCCGATCTTGGACCGCCCGGACTTCATGGCGATGATCGCCTTCTGCTTCGCGATGCGGGATGCGATCTCGTGGAAGCGGCGTGGATTGCCGAAGTTCTCCACGTACATGAGGATCACCCCGACCGTATCGTCGTGCTCCCACTGCAGCAGCAGATCATTGCCGCTCACGTCCGGCTTGTTGCCGACGGAGACGAATTGGGAAATCCCGATGCCATACTCCTTGGCGTAATCGAGGACGCTCAGCCCGAGCGCTCCCGATTGCGACACGAACGCGGCATGTCCGAAGGGCGGCATCGTCGGCGCGAAGGTCGCGTTGAGCGAGACGTCGGCGGCACCGTTCAGCACCCCCATACAATTGGGCCCCACCATACGCATGCCGTAGCGTCGCACGATCTCCACGAGCTGCCGCTCCGCAGCGGCACCGGTCTCGCCCACTTCACGGAATCCGGCTGAAATGACGACGAGCCCGCGTACGCCTTTCTGCCCGCACGCCTCGGCGACCGGGAGGACCTGTGCTTTGGGAACGACGATGACGGCGAGATCGACGGGGTCGGGGATGTCGCCGACGGACGGGTAGGCCTTGATCGAATGAATCGATGGCGCATTGGGGTTCACCGGGTAGACGGCGCCGGTGAAACCATACTTCACGATGTTGGCGAGGACCTCGTTCCCGATCGTGTCGGGGCGCCGGGACGCGCCGATGACGGCGACGGACCGGGGCTTGAGAATGGCATCGAGGGCGTTCGGCGGGCCGGCGAGCGTTCCTCTGACCTTCGACATCTGCATCCGCTCCTGTCGACGAAGGTATTCCATTTCGTACTAAACCGTGGCGGATGAGCGAAGACCGCGCAAGGGGAGCTCAGGCAATCACGTTGTTCTCGAAGTCGGTGCGCACTCCTTCGGCGACGCGGTCCGCCAACGCCATGATCGTCACGTACGGATTGATCTCCAGCGCGTCGGGGAAGAGCGACGCGTCGGCCACTCGCAGCCACGGCAGGCCGTGCACCCGGCCCCAGACATCGGTCACCGAATCCGTCGCCGAGCGGCCCATGCGGCAGCCGCCCATGAGATGGGCCGTGGCGATCGACTGCTTTCCGGCCTTCCAGTGTCGCGCGTCGATCAGCTCGTCGAGGCGTCCCGCATCCCGCGCCGCGATCAGGGGCGGATCGGCGAACGGGGCGTGCACGTGGGTGGCCCCGGCGGCGAAGCAGATTCGCGCCGCCGCGCGGTTGCCGCGCACCAGCTCCTGGACGACCTCCTGCGAATAGCGGTACTGCACGACCGGCTCACCGTTCTGGTCGACACCGATGCGATTGCGGTCGTCCGCGCGATCGGTCGAGAGCACGAGGATCTGCTGTTGCCGTGGGTAGGCTAGCATGACCTCACTGTGCAGCGGGCCGAAGCCCGCCAGCGCTTTGGCCGTCGTGAACGGGAAGTACAGGCACGTTTCCAGGACGAAACCTTCTTCGGCCCCCCGGTCCACGAAGAAGCTCTTGGGATGACCGACGTCGTTCGTGATCGGCTGCGGGTGCAGGCCCACGACGATCAGCGCCGGGTGACAGGTGAAGCCGAGCCCGACGGAGCGGGGCAGCGGCAGCGGCGACCGGAGCAGCAGGGGGTTCGTTCCGAGCGTTCCCGCGGCACACACGACGACGCGCGCCTCGATGCGGTAGTCGCCTGGCGTCCACTCCGATGGCAAGCCGGCCGCCCCCGCGGGCGTGGGCGCGACGCGCACGGCGAGGGAGCGATCCGCGTCGATGCGCAGGACCTCGGCTCGCGTAACGACCTCTACGCCGCCTCGCTCGGCGGCCGGCAGCTGCACCCGGTTGGTGCCCTGCTTCGCCTGGTTGGGGCAGCCGAGGTTGCAGAGCGACGACCCCTGACATCCCTTGACGTTTACGGGGAACTGTTCGACGGCGTACCCCGCCTTGCGCGCGCCCACGGCGAAGAGCCGGTTGTTGTCGTTCAGCTCGTCCTCGGGCAGCAGGTGCGCGTTGTTCTCCGCGATGTAGCGCCGCGAGCGCGTGACGACATCGGCGTAGTCGAGGCCGGGAACCGCCCAACCGCGGATCACGCGCTCGGGAGCGGTCAGGGAGGTCCCGGTGTAGACGACTGTCGATCCTCCATAACAGCGCGCGAAGGCGATGGTCATCGTGCCGTCGGCGCTGAGATAGCCGCCGCTGTCGGCGTACAGCAGGGGAGCCATTTGGAGCTCGCGCCCGGTAAACTCGTCATCGCGCAAGCGCGGGCCGCGCTCGATCACCACGACGCGCTTCCCCGCCTGGGCGAGTGGGACGAGCGCCTGCGCGACGGTTCCGCCACCGGCTCCCGAGCCGATGATAGCGACGTCATAGCGCAGCAGCGTCGTCATACCCTGGCCTTCCACCCGCGCGGATCGGCGCGATACCCGATCGCGCGACCCGCGGCCGGGCGGCCGTAATACCCCATCAAGAGCAGCGTGCGCAGCCCCCAGATGCCGCGGCGGATGATCAGAACGGGCGCGTTCTGAAGCCGCTCGAGAAAGCGCTGCCGGCGGGCGGGGTCGAGCGCGGTGAAGCGATGGCCATACCGGACCACCGCGAGCCATTGGATGGCACGCACCAACAGTATGAATTGGCGCTGCAGACCGGGGGGGCGCGGCGCGAGCGCGCCGCGCACGATCTCCTCCAGCGCGACCCACTCCTGTTCGCTGAGCTGCGCAGCTTCAGGAACGACGGTGATGCCGATGGCACGCAGCACCGGCCGGATGGACCCCAACACGCCAAGAACCTACCATGCCGGATATCTTTTGGTCACCAACCATGCCATCCCAGGATCAATTCGGCGGGCTCGAGGCCGCGCGTCAGCAATTTGAAACAACGGTGCAGGACGCCCGCGCGCTGGCCGGATCGTTGAGCGACGCGGAGCTCAACTGGCACCCCGCGCCGGGGAGCTGGTCGATCGGTCAGTGCCTGCAGCACCTCGCGACGGGCACGGACGAGGTCCTCCCCGCCATCGACCGGACGATCGCGACCGCCCGGGAGCGGCAGCTGGTTTCGGAGGGACCGGTGCGCTACGGTCTGCTTGCCCGGATGATGGTGCAGTCGATGGAGCCACCCGTGAAATGGCGCATGAAGACGAACCGGATGTTTCAGCCGCGCGCGGAGCCGCTGCAGCGCGACGCCGTGCTGGTGGAGCTCACCGCCTCGCGCGGCCGGATGCTGGATCGCGTGCGTCAGTCCACCGGACTCGATCTGCGCCGCGCCATCGTGGTGTCGCCCGTGTCGCGGTTGATCCGGGTTCCGCTCGGTGCCTACCTCGCCTTCCTTGCGGCGCACGACCGCCGGCACCTGTGGCAGGCCCGTCAGGTGCGTGCCGCGTCCGGATTCGGTCAATCATGACGCTGCTGCAACCTTCTCCCTCACTCCCGCGTCTTATGGGTCAACCCGTCTTCGAAGAGGTCGTCATGCGCTTGCGATTCTTGACCCTCCGGCTCGGCCTCCTTGGCGCGCTCGCCGCGTGCGGCGGCAGCCAATCTCCCGTACCCATGGTCGGCCGTCAGGCGGACATCTCGCAGCTCGCCGGTGAGTGGCTGGGAGAATACTCGAGCGTCGAATCGGGGCGCAGCGGGACCATCGTGTTCACCTTGACGGCGGGGAGCGACACCGCGAGCGGCGATGTGGTCATGACTCCGCGGTTCGTGACGGCGGGCCCCGCGGCGCAGACGGGGCAGCCGCCGACGCCGCCCCAGACGCCACGCGCGATCACCATCAAGTTCGTCCGCGTGTCCGGTGGACAGGTGAGCGGGGCGCTGGACCCCTATCCCGATCCAACCTGCGGTTGCCAGCTGCACACGACCTTCATCGGCCGCCTGGTGGGCGATACGCTGTCGGGGACGTACCGATCGCGCCATATCGAGACTCAGGAAATTCAGCAAGGGCGATGGCGGGTAGTTCGTAAGGCTGCGCAATAGACGCCTAGCCGTTTAGGCAGACGCCGACCCGCCGAGCCGCCGAGTGGACCTCAGGAACCAGGAGCGAGGCAACTCGGCGCCCCGGCGCTCTCTTCAGCTCTGCTTCATCATCGATTAAGCCCCACGATGTCAGGTTCAGCTTGACCTTCTCAGGCGAAGCGTATGAGTCTCGTCCATCTTCATCTGTTGCTGAACCATCTTCCGGTCATCGGCGTGCCGCTGATCGCCGCTCTGCTGATGTACGGGATCCTCCGGCGCCAGCGTGACGTGCAGCGCGCGGCACTGGCCGGTTTCCTCTTCCTCGCGGTCCTCACCGTGCCTGCGTATTTGACGGGAGAACCGGCCGAGGAGGCGATCGAGCACGCGCCGGGAGTGGCGACGGCGCTGATCGGTCGGCACGAGACCCTCGCGACCGTGGCGATGGCGTTGACGGCTCTGTTGGGCGCCTGGTCGGCCCTGGGGCTGTTCTTCTCGCGCCGCGATCGTCCTGTTCCGCGGCTCGTGCTCAACGGCGGCGTCCTGCTCGCCGTGTTGGCCGTCGGGGCTCTGATCCCGACGGGGTACTACGGCGGCCAGATTCGCCACGAGGAGATCCGCGCGGCGAGCGCTCCGGTGCAGGGCGTGGAGGTCGAAGAGCTACCTGGGCGGTAGACGCGTAGCCGCATAGGTAGACGCTGAGCCGCCGAGCCGCAGAGTGGATTTGAGGAATCGGGTCAGAGGATAGACTCCTCACCCCTGACTCCTCACGCCCGCTCAGCGGCTCGGCGGCTCCTGCGTCTTCCCGTTACCTATACGTCTCTCTCCTGCTTCAGGAGGGCTTCTTTTCTCTCAGTCCCCCACCGGTACCCACCGGCTTGTCCATCCTCGCGGACCACCCGATGGCAGGGTATGACGAGGGCGACTGGATTCGTCGCGCACGCCCGCGCCACAGCGCGGGTGGCTCTTGGGCTTCCGATCGCGCGCGCCACGTCCTGGTAAGACCGCGTGGATCCATACGGGATCTTGCGGAGCGCGCTCCACACCTTCTGCTGGAACGCGGTGGCACGGATATCGAGCGGCAAGTCGAGATGCGGCTCGGAGCCTTCGAGGTGGGCCAGAATGGTGCGCACCCAGCTCGACAGCTTGCCGCTATCGCGCGCGATGTGGCCGGCCGGAAACTCCCGGCGCAGGTCACGCTCGAGAGCGGCGGCGGAGTCGCCGAGGCTGATCTTGCAGATGCCGCGCTCGGTCGCGGCGACGAGCAGGGTGCCGAGCGGTGAGGTTACGACGCTGTACCGGATCGTGGCACCGCGTCCGCCGCGGGCGTAGGTGGCTGGGGTCATGCCGAGGGCACCGGCGGCGCGCTCGTACACCCGGCTCGAGGAGCCGAATCCGGCTTCATAGATCGCGGGACTCACGTGTGGCATCTCCTTCAAGGAGGATTTCAATCGGCCGACGCGTTTGGCGTCGCGGTACTCCCGCGGGCTCACCCCCAACACGCGGCGGAACGCGCGCAACAGCTGGTGCGGTGAGCGTCCGACGTGACGGCCGAGGGACGCGAGGTCTGCCGGGCCGTCCGGCTGGGCATCGATCGCCCGGCACACGTCGCGCACCAGCGCTACCGCCGGGTCATGCGGCTGGAGCCGTCCCGGATGACACCGGCGGCAGGCGCGAAAGCCGGCCGCCTCCGCTGCCTCGGGGATGGGGAAGAACCGCACGACGGTGCGCCGCGGCCGCCGGCTGGGGCAGGAGGGCCGGCAGTAGATCCCCGTCGAGCGCACCGCGTAGACGAAATCGCCGTCGTAGCGGCGGTCGCGGGCGAGCACGATGCGCCACTGGCGAGTGGCGTCGAGAGTCGAAATGGCTGCGGCGGTCGTCACGGCTAGGAACTTAGCGAGCGGCCCTCCGCTGATCTATCCGGTTATTGCGACAGAAATGCGCTATCAGCTATCAGCTGTCAGCCAGGACAGAAAGCCGACAGCTGATAGCTAACGGCTGATAGCCATTCAAAACATGATGAATCCGCCCCCACCAAACGGGAAGCGTGGATTCACCGTGTTGTTGAGTGTGGATCCGAACCGGTATTGCAGGTTGATGAAGGTGAAGTAGCTGTAGGACGTCGCCAGCTCCCGCCGGCGCAGCAGGATCTCGTCGGGCGTCGCGCCGGCCTCTGGCAACGCCCGCTGGTCGTGGATTCGCGCGACGTCGCCCTGCACGTTCAGGGAGAGTCCCTTGAAGAGCCTGAGGTTCAGGTTTCCGAACAGGACGATCCGGTTCTGCTGAAGATTCTGGAGGTAATGGGAAGCGGTGAGCGAGATGGTGGCAGACCCCCAGGGCTGAGTCACTGAGAGCGCCGTGGTGAGGCTCTGGCTACCGAGCGTCTCACGCGTTTTTCCGAAGATGGTCGTGTCGATGTAGCGGTAGTATTGCGGTTGGATGCTGTACTGGAGCGTGAGCTCGCGGCGGGTCGACTGGCTGTACGGGTAGAAGTCGTACTCGAGGGCGGGGCCGAGTGACAGGCTGAGCTCGATGTTGCTGAACGTGGCGTGGTTGACAGATCCCTGCACCCCCGCCGACCAGTGTGAGTCGAGGCTCCGCACCACCAGCAGGCTGCCGCCGTAAGAGCGGGAGACGCTCCTCACGGTCTGTGTCCCGATCTGGTTCCCCAGCGTGTCGAACCGCGGCAAATCACTGAAGACATCCTGATTGTAGTTCTCATACACGGACAATCGGTGTTTCCATTGCTCGGTCGTGCGGTCGGCACCGAGTGACAGGTTGATGGATGCCGAGTGAATCGAGTGCTGGCCGTTGAGGAATGCGCCCCCGTTGATGGTGAAGACCCAGGCGTTCCACGGATCGTGGATTGCGGCCGCTCGGGCGGTCGGTGCCTCATACGTCAACGTCAAGCGGGCGGCCAGGGGCGTCGTGGCGGCATAGCTCGCGAGGCCGAGCTCGAGGATACGCGCGAGCCCGTGCCGTGCCTCATCGGTGGTGCTCGTGCCGGTCGTGTAGTAGCGGAGGGTGTCGGACTTGCCCGCAAAACGGCGCAGACCGATCAGCGACAGGGTGTATTCCGTTCCACCGCCCCCGGTCTGCTGCGTTGAGATCAGCGCGTGGACGTCCGCCGCTTCGCGGTCTCGCACCCAGTTGACCCAGGTGATCTCAGTGCGGAGGAAATCGAAATCGCAACCCCGCGCAGCGAATCCAGGACAATCGAAGAAGACCCGGATCGCCGAGTCCTGAGCGACCGCGGTGTCGCTCGCCTGTTGCGCCGCGACTGAGCGCGCGGCTACCAGCAACAGGACACCACTCCACACCAGGACCCGACGCATGCGCCCTCCCGGGTGCCAGCGAGCGTCCCAAGCTAGGTCACGCAGCCGTTCTCGGATATCGGCCCGCGACTGACACGACGCTAGCTTCCCCCGGGTGGTCTATACGATCGGGCACTCCACCCGGGAATTCCCGGAGTTCCTGCGGCTCCTCCAGTCCCATGGCATCCACAACCTCGTCGACGTGCGACGCTACCCGGCGTCGCGCCGCCACCCGCAGTACGCGCGCGCGACGCTCGAGCAGGCGTTGGGCGCCGCGGGAATCGCGTACATCCATGAGGTGGACCTGGGAGGACGGCGCAAGGCGCGGCCCGATTCACTCAACACCGCGTGGCGATCGTTGAGCTTTCGCGGCTATGCGGACTACATGGATTCGGAGGCATTTCGGGCGGCACTGGCCCGGGTGCTTGCGCTCGCTGGACCGTCGCCGACCACCGTGATGTGTGCCGAGGCCGTTCCCTGGCGTTGCCATCGCCAGCTGATCGCCGATGCGCTGGTGGCGCGCGGCCACGACGTGGGACACATCCTGAGCGGGACCCAAGTCGACGCGCACCGGCTCACGCCATTTGCGCGCATCGAGCCCGATGGTCGCGTTCGCTATCCCGCCGTCCCCGAGCAGCTCGACCTTACCGGGATGGCGGATGTCGATTCGTAGGTACGTGCCGGAACACCGCCACCGCGAACCAGCAGGGATTCACGCGGCAGGTCGCCATGCGGACGGTGACGGTGTAGGTGGTC
>DASSIL010000246.1:0-4023 GCA_035691925.1 Gemmatimonadales bacterium | reverse complement strand
CGGAGGCGCATGTCCAGGCGGGTGGCGTGGCCCCGGCAGCGGGGAGTCTCAAGAATCCGTTCGCCGGGAATCGCGCATCGGCGGAGGAGGGCGGCAGAGTCTTCACGTCGATGAATTGCGACGGCTGTCACGGCGGCGGCGCCACGGGTTGGGTGGGGCCGAGTCTTGTGGATGGCCGCTGGCGCTACGGCGGATCGGACGGGGAGATCTATCTGTCCATTTATTATGGGCGCCCGCGGGGGATGCCCGCGTATGGCGGGATTCTTCAGGGCGACCCGATCTGGAAGATCGTCACCTATTTGCGCTCGCAGCCGGTGCCGTCGGACGTGCCGACCGAATCTTGGTAGGGTGCCCGTAGGCGGGCGGCGCGACGATTTTGCACGCCGGCTCATCTCTCCTGACATGAACCTCCACTCAACGGCGTTGCTGGTTGCGATCGCCGCGAGACCGCTCGCGGCGCAGGGCACGACGGACACGGGCTTTGCCGCCATGCAGAAGCGTGGGGCGATGGTGATGGGTGTCGACCAGTACACGAGTCGGCACAGCTTCGACTTGCTGCCCGACGGTGGGCGCATTGCGCTGGTACGCGACTCCACCGACACGGCGGGAGTGCGGACGATCCGCGCCCACATGCAGGACATCGCTGCAGCCTTCGCGGCCGGCGATTTCGCTCACGCGCTCCAGGTGCATCAGCACGAGCTGCCGGGGGCGGCGGTGATGCGGCAGCGGCGGAGCGCAATCCGTTACACCGTCGACACCCTGCCTGGCGGTGGGGCGGTGCGGATCGCGAGCGCCGATACGGTCGCGGTGCGGGCGATTCACGAGTTCCTCACCGCCCAGCGGACGGAACACCAGCACTGACGGCCATTCCCGTGCACCATGCCGCCCCGGCCGCCGTGGGCTACATTGAGGCGGCCGAGCGCCATGGCCATTCCTCTCCAGCAGCCGCGCAATCGGAGAACTCCCCGGTTCCAATCTGATCCGTGGGGCGGCAAGCCGGATACCGCCTAACCTCGCTCTCTCATGCCCACGACTATGGAGCGACTGGCGGAGATGTTGCCGGAGCACTATCGCCTCGAGCGCGAAATCAAGAGCGGCGGCATGGCAACGGTGTACCTCGCCAGGGAGGTACGGCAGGACATCGAGCGGCCAGTCGCCATCAAAGTCCTCCACGCGGAGTTCAGCTCCGCCCTCGCGATCGAGCGGTTTCTCCGCGAGGTCAGTGTCGCGGCGAATCTCGTCCACCCCAACATTCTCCCGTTGCTCGAGTGCGGTCGCGCCGGCGGTCTACCGTACTACGTCATGCCGTACGTGGATGGTGGCAGCTTGCGAGACCTGCTGTTTCACAACACGCAGCTGCCCATCGCCGAGGTAGTGCGGATCGGTTGCGATGTCCTCGCGGCGCTGGAGTACGCCCATAGGCGGGGCATCGTGCACCGCGACATCAAGCCGGACAACATCCTGTTCATCGTCGATCGGCCGATCGTGGCGGACTTCGGGATCGCGCGCGCGCTGACCGGGGTCGCGGAGCCGATCACCGACGAGCATGCGCGGATCGGCACGCCGGCCTACATGAGCCCGGAGCAATGCCAGGGCGGGGAGATCGATGGACGATCGGATCTCTACAGTCTCGGCTGCGTGCTCTACGAGATGCTCACCGGGTCGGTCCCGTTCGACGGCGCGACCCCGCAGGCCATCTTCGCGCGCCACCTCCTCGATCCCGTTCCGCCGATCCGGAGCGTCCGACCGTCGGTGCCCCTGTCGCTGGAGCGGGCGGTGCTGAAGTCGTTGGCGAAACTGCCGGCCGACCGATTCGCATCGGCGCGGGAGTTCGTCGAGGCGCTGCGTGCGCGGAACGTCCTGTCCAGCGAAGTGGCGGCGGAATCGGTCGCCGTCCTCCCCTTCGACAATCTGAGCGCCGAGCCGGACAGCGAGTACTTCAGCGATGGCATCACCGAGGGGATCATCCATACGTTGGGTCACGTCACCGGATTGCATGTCGCGGCGCCAACCTCCTCCTTTGCCTTCCGTGGCAAGGCGGTGAACCTCGAGGACGTCGGAGAGAAGCTGCGCGTGGCGACCGTGGTGCGGGGCAGCGTGCAGCGCGCCGGCCGGCGCTTGCGCGTCACAGTCCAGCTGAACGACGTCGCTGACGGGTTCCTGCGGTGGTCGGAACGCTACGATCGGGAGATCCAGGAGGTGACGGATGTGTTCTCGGTGCAGGACGAAATTGCCCGGGCGGTCGCGGGTCGCCTCCTCGCCTCGTTCGGCGGCGCCGAACACGAGTTGCAGACGGCCCCGCCGACCAAGAACCTGGATGCCTACAGTCTGTACCTGCAGGGACACTATTATTGGGCGCAACGCGGCTTGGGGTTGAAGAAGGCACTCGATTTCTTCAGCCAGGCGCTGGCGCTCGACCCGAACTACGCGCTGGCACATGCGGGGTTCGCCGACTGCTGTGTGTTGCTCGCCGAGTACGGCGTGGCTCCCCCCACGGCGATTCTGCCAAGGGCACGCGCGGCGATTCAACGGGCGCTCGAGCTAGCTCCCGATCTTCCCGAGGCTCATTGCGCGGCGGGAGAGCTGGCGCTCGTCTTCGACTGGGACTGGACGCGGGCCCAACACGACCTTAGGCGGGCGATCGAGTTGAGCCCGCGCTACGCTACCCCTCATTACCGTCTCGCGCTCTATCTCAGCCTCGTGGCCGGAGCGTTCGCCGACGCCGAGTTCCACGCACGGCGGGCTGTGGAGATCGATCCGCTCGCTCCCCTGACGCACATGCAACTCGGAGTCGTCCTGATGGCGGCGGGCCGGTACGAGGAAGCGATCGAGGCATCCCGGCGTGCCACGGAGCTGCCTCCGGCGATGCTGGTTCCGTATCTCAGTCTCGGAGTCCTCTACAATCATCTGGGCCGCACGGACGAGGCGATCGACTGTCTCGAGACCGCGGCCGCCGCATCGGGTCGTCAACCGGCCACGCTCACCGCGCTCGCGGCGTGCCATCGATCCGCGGGACGGATGGCCGAGGTCAAGTCCCTGTATGACGAGCTCGCGGCCCGAGCCCGCGGCGGCTACATGCAGAAATCGACGCTCGCTGTCGCCGCAGCTGCGGCGGACCGCCCCGATGAGGCGTTCGACCTGCTCGGCCAGGCGTGCGATGAACGCGACAGCATCCTCATCTATTCGAAGCGGCACCTCGGGTTCCGGGCCCTGCAGGCCGATCCGCGGATGGCGGCAATTCACCGGCGCATCGGCTTCCCCAGCTGATCGACGCGCGCCCGGCGCGCTCAGCTCAACAGCGGATTGCGAAACCGATACCGCTCGAGAATCCCGGCGGCGATCCGCTCGGCGTTTGCGAGGATCGTCAGGCTCGTGTTGACCGCGAGCGAGGACGGAATCGCCGCACCGTCGGCTACATACAACCCGGGGTGATCGAACACCTCCCCGTTGGCGTCCGCCACGCCGCGCTCGGGAGCATCGGCCATGCGGCAGGACCCGACGTGGTGAGCCGTCGAGAAGTACGGGTCGGGATGTTCTTTGCCGCTGCCGTCGATGAAGTTGATGTGCACGATGCGGCAGCCGTTGCGGAGCAGAATGTCGTGGAGCAGCGACTGCGTGGTTTCGTGATAGCGGCGCAGCGCCGGGCCGAGCTCGAGGCTCGCGCACAGGCGCCCGTCGTCCCCGAGCTCGAGCGACGCCGCGGGCGGCGTGACCCCGAGACTGTAAATGACGATCACGCGGCGCCGAAAGATCTTCATGAGATCCACGTTCGCCTGGCCCCAGTAGGCCGGCTCGCGCGGGTCGCCGGCGAGGCGCACGTGCGTCGTGCCCGCCACGTTGATCGGCATCGCCCGTGCGGACGAGATCGTGACGCCGTGCGATTCGAGGAAGTGGTAGCTGATCATACCGCAGTGCGAGCGCCCGGTGAACATGTCGCCATCCGGGACGCCCTCGGGCAGCACGCCCGCCGCCTTGACGCTGCCGTTCATCGCGATGTGCCGGCCGACATGGTCCGAGAGCAGC
>DASSIL010000245.1:0-5410 GCA_035691925.1 Gemmatimonadales bacterium | reverse complement strand
CCCTCGTCGTCCGTCACACCGAGGGACGGCAGTTCGGGTTCTTCGGCGAGCCGCGCGTCAACGTCCTCCTCTTGAACCTCGCACTCGACAGTCTCACGAGGGAGCGGCCATGATCGCCGCTTTCGTCGCCGCGTCCTTCGTCCAGGCGAGCGGACAGGACACGTCCCGACACGTGGCGTGGAGCGGTTACGTGGACACCTACTTTGCCTACGATTTCGGGCGTCCCGCGAACTTCGACCGGGTCTTCACGACGCAGGCGGCGCGTCACGACGAATTCAACATCAACCTGGCCTACGTCGCCGCGGCGTTGACCGGCGACCGGATCCGCGGCCGGATCGCGCTGCAGGCGGGGACCTCCGTCCAGGCCAACTACGCGAGCGAACCCGCGGTCGGCGCGGTGAGTGGCGCAACGTTGAGCCGCCACATCCAGGAAGCGACGGCGGGCGCACGCCTGGCACCGTCCCTGTGGATCGATGGTGGGGTGTACTTCAGCTATATCGGATGGGAGGGCTGGATATCCCGGGACAATCCGACCTACACGCGCTCATTGGTCGCCGAGTACACGCCGTACTACCTCAGCGGCGTGCATCTTACCTGGCAGCCTCGCTTCGGCGCCCACGGGGCCGGAGTTGTCGGACCTGCTCCCGTGACGATCCAGCTGCATCTCATGAACGGATGGCAGAACGTCTCCGAGAACAACCACGGGAAGGCGGTCGGTCTCCGGGTCGATTGGCAGCCGTCTCCGGACGTGACGCTGGCGTACAGCGACTTCATCGGGAACGAACGGCCCCAGGGCTCGCCGGCGGCGACACGTGTTTTCAATCAGCTGATGATGAAGGCCGTATCGGGTCGCCTCGCGGTGCAAGGGCAGATCGACTACGGTCGGGAGGCGGGGCAAGACTGGTACGGTCTGGTGGTGATCGCGCACGAGACGGTGGCTCCGACTGCGTCGCTGTCGTGCCGGCTCGAACGCTACAATGATCCGCATCAGATCATCGTCGTCACCGGCACAGCAGCGGGCCTGGAAACCAGCGGGGCGTCACTGGGTCTCGAGGTCGGCCGTACCGAGGGACTGTTGTGGCGCACCGAGCTGCGCGGGTTGCGCGCCACGAGCCCCTTGTTTCCCTCGCACGGTATCCCCGACGCTGCGCGGAACAACTTCGTGATCGTCACCTCGCTCGCGCTTACGCTGCAATGAGCGGCTCCCTATCCTAGACCAATGACCGGACGTCGGCCCGATCCCGAGGCGCTGCTGGCCCGCGTGCGCGAGGAAGAGCGCCGTGCCGCGCGCGGCAAGGTGAAGATCTTCTTCGGCGCCTCGCCGGGAGTGGGGAAGACGTACGCCATGCTCGAGGAGGCACGGGCGAAGCAGCGGGATGGCGTCCGCGTCCTCATTGGCGTGGTCGAAACGCATGGGCGTCCGGAGACCGCCAACCTGCTCGCCGGTCTCGATGTTCTCCAGCGGCGCAAGATCGAATATCGCGGCATCACCCTGGAAGAGTTCGACCTCGATGCGGCGCTCGCCCGTCGCCCTCCCCTGATCCTGGTCGACGAGCTGGCCCACACCAATGCTCCCGGATCGCGTCATACCCGTCGCTACCAGGACGTGGAAGAGCTGCTCGCCGCCGGGATCGACGTCTATACCACCCTCAACGTGCAGCATCTCGAGAGTCTCAACGACGTCGTGGCGCAGATCACCGGGATCCAGGTTCGCGAGACGGTTCCCGATTCCATTCTCGACCAGGCTGACGAAGTGGAGCTGGCCGATCTCTCCGCAGAAGACCTGTTGCAGCGCCTGCGCGAGGGCAAGGTCTACGTCCCTGAGCAGGCGGCACGCGCGATCGATCAGTTCTTTCGCAAGGGCAACCTCATCGCGCTGCGCGAGCTGGCGCTGCGACGCACTGCACAGCGCGTCGACGCCCAGATGCGTGGCTACATGGCCGAGCACGGCATCCGGGAGACGTGGCCCGCCGCTGAGCGGATCCTGGTCTGTATCGGTCCGAATCCCGCCGGAGCGAGACTGGTGCGCGCCGGCATGCGCATGGCCACGAGCTTGAAGTGCGACTGGGTCGTGCTGTGCGTCGAATCCGCCGGCCAGGTCGTTTCTCCGAAGGATCGAGCAGCGCTGGTCGAGAACCTGCAGCTCGCGCAGGAGCTCGGGGCCCAGGTGGTGACCCTGTCGGGGCACAACGTCGCCGAAGAGATGCTGTCCTACGCCCGGGCCCACAACGTCACGAAGATCATCGTCGGCAAGCCGACGCACCCGCGCTGGCGCGACAAGCTGTTCGGCTCGATGCTCGACCGACTGGTCCGCGGCTCCGGCGATCTCGACGTCTACGTCATCACCGGCGAAGTCACGGAGCGGCAGGCCGTACGGCGACCCGCGCCCGGGACTCGCCCGACGCTGGCCCAATACGGCTGGGGTGCGCTGGTCGTCGCGGTGGCCACGGTGGTCGGCGCGGTGCTGGGTCGCTACGCCTCGATAACGGACGTGGCGATGGTCTATTTGCTCGGTGCCGGCGTCGTCGCGACGCGGTACGGGCGAGGGCCGTCCGTGTTCGCCGCATTCCTCAGCATCGGCGCTTTCGACTTCTTCTTCGTCCCCCCGCGGTACACCTTTTCGGTGACCGACGTGAGCTACGCGCTCACCTTCACGGTCATGCTCGGGATCGCACTCCTGATCAGTGGATTGACGCTGCGGATCCGGGAGCAAGCGGAGACGGCGCGGACGCGCGAACGGCGCACCGGAGCGCTCTACGCCATGAGCCGCGAGCTGGCGGCTACACGCGGCGAACGAGAGCTCATCGATGTGGCGACGCGCCATCTCCAGGACACGTTCGCCGCACAGGTGCAGTTTCTGCTCCCCGACGCGTCGGGTCGCGTGGGCGTTCCCGTGGGGACCCCGCCCGGCTATCCGATCGACGAGAAGGAGCAGAGTGTCGCGCAATGGGCGTACGAGCGGGGGCAGCGCGCCGGCGTCGGCACCGACACCCTTCCCGCGGCGCAGGCGTACTATCAACCCCTCATCGCCTCGCGGGGCACCGTGGGCGTCGTGGGACTGCGGCCGGCCGATAGAGAACGCTTCGAGGACCCAACGCTGCAGCAGCTGGTGGAGACGTTCGCCGGGCAGGCCGCGCTCGCGCTCGAGCGAGCACTGCTGGCGGAGCAGACCCAACGGGAGCAGCTGGAGATCGAGGCGGAGCGCCTGCGCACGGCGCTGCTGTCATCCCTGTCGCACGACCTGCGCACGCCGCTCGCTGCCATTACCGGCGCGGCGTCGAGCCTGCTCGACGAGCAGAGCGGCCTCACCGCCGCCACCCGGCGTGATCTGTTGAAGACGATCCTCGAGGAGGCCGAGCGTATGACCCGCCTCATCGCCAACCTGCTCGACATGATTCGAGTCGAGAGTGGCGCGCTCGAGGTGCAGAAGGAATGGCAGCCGCTGGAGGAGGTAGTCGGAGTGGCGCTGATCCGCCTCGACGTACGGCTGCGCGATCACCCCGTGCAGGTGCATCTGCCGCGCGACCTGCCGCTCGTGCCCCTCGACGCGGTGCTGATCGAGCAGGTATTCGTGAACCTCCTGGAGAACGCCGTGAAATACACGCCGCCCGGGACTCCGATCGAGATCTCGGCGGTGGCGGAAGGAAGCGTGGTTCGAGTGGAGGTCGTCGATCGTGGCCCGGGACTGCCGCTCGGCGAAGAGGCGCGCGTGTTCGACAAGTTCTACCGCGCCGCGGGGACGGTCGCCCAGGGCGGCATCGGGTTGGGCCTCACGATCTGCCGCGGGATCATCACGGCGCACGGCGGTCGCATCTGGGCGGAGAACCGTCCCGGCGGTGGGGCGGCGTTTCGATTCACCTTGCCTTTGAGCGGCATTCCGCCTGTTTCCGTTCTCGCGGAGGCTCGGGAATCACAATGATGCAATACCTGGGTGTTACGGCGCTCCTCGCGGCATGCACGCTCCTCGGAACGATCGTGCTGTCGCTCCTCTCCGTGACGGATATCGCGATGCTGTTCCTTGCAGCGGTCGCGCTGGCGGCGTCACGGGTGAGACGCGGCGCGGCGCTGTACGCCGCGTTCCTGAGCATCGCGCTGTTCGATTTCTTCTTCGTACCGCCGCGATTCACATTCGCGGTGTCGGACCTGCACTATCTCTTCACGTTCGCGGTCATGCTCGCGTGTGCCCTGACGATCAGCGAGTTGTCGGTGCGACTCCGTGCCTACGGCGAGGCCGCGCGCGAGCGCGAGCGGCGCACCGCCGGCCTGTACGCGATGAGCCATGAGCTGGATCCCTCCATGACCGTCGGCGACCTCGTTGGAGTGATCACCCGGCACGTCCGGCAGGCCTTCGGCGCGGACGTGCTGGTATTGTTGCGCGGATTCGAGGGCCACCTTGCGCCGCCAGCGGACGTTGCGGCCGCGTTCACCCTCGACGATCAGGAGCGATCCATCGCTCAGTGGGCATTCGATCACTGGCAGATCGCCGGGGCGGGGACGGCAGAATTCCCGATCGCGAAATCGCTGTTTGTCCCGCTCGTCGCTTCGAGTGGGCGTTTCGGCGTCCTAGGACTGAGGCCGATCGGCGGTGGACTGGGACAGCTGGGTGAAGTCACCGTTCGGGGCGTGCTCGAGACGTTCGCCGGCCAGGCGGCACTGGCGCTGGAGCGTGCCCGCGCGCTGCGCGCCGAGGGGGCGGGGGCGCGAGAGGCGTAGCGGGGGTACTTTCGGCGGCATGATGGATGCGGCCCCGCTCGTGCTCCTGATAGAAGACGAGCCGCAAATGCGCCGCTTTCTCCGGGCGGCGCTCGAAAGCCACGGCTTCCGGTTCGTCGAGGCCGAGACGGCGCGCGAGGGCCTCGCACAGGCCACCAGCCGGACCCCGGATGTCATTCTGCTCGATCTCGGGCTCCCCGACGGCGACGGCATCGATCTCGCCCGCCGCATCCGCGAGTGGGCGAGCACGCCGATCATCGTGATCTCGGCGCGCGGCCGGGAGCAGGACAAGGTCGCCGCGCTCGATGCCGGCGCCGACGACTATCTCACGAAGCCTTTCGGCACCGACGAGCTGCTGGCACGGTTGCGCGTGGCGCTGCGGCACGCCGCCCGGGCGGGGGCGGCGGATGAGCCGGTGTTCACCGCCGGCGATCTGCGCGTCGATCTGCCGGCCCGGCGCGTGTTCGTCGCCGACACGGAGGTGCATCTCACCCCGACCGAGTACAAGCTGCTGACGACACTGGTACGCGAGGCCGGGAAGGTGCTCACCCACCGTCAGCTGTTGAACGCGGTGTGGGGGCCGAACGCCGTCGCGCACACGCATTACCTGCGCGTGTACATGACCCAGCTGCGCCACAAGCTGGAGCACGACCCGACCCGCCCGCGGCATCTGCAAACCGAGCCCGGTGTCGGGTAT
>DASSIL010000244.1:0-3638 GCA_035691925.1 Gemmatimonadales bacterium | reverse complement strand
AACGTTCTTGAGTGATTTTCCTCTCGAGCGCGTCGTCGAAGTGCACGTCGCTGGTGTGGAGGAGGATCGCGACCTCGAGGGGCCGTGGATCGCCCCCACCGCTCCGTCGGATGCGATGCTCGAATTCATGGTGCACGCCGTCGGCCGCTGTCCCCAGGTCCGCGCCGTGACGTTCGACGCGTTTTCTCCCACCCTCACGAGCGACGTGCTGTTCTCGAGTGTCGCGCGGATCCGGCAGGTGTTGGGCAATTGAACACCTTCCTGCTGTTGGCGCAGGTCGTGCGCCTGCCACTCGACTCGCTGCCGATCGTCGCCCGGATTCCCGTTCCGAGCCGCCCCGACTGGCTCGCCATGGGGTTCGGATCGGTCTGGGTGGTCGATTACCGGCCGCCGTCGGTCGCCCGGATCGACCCCGCGACCAATCGCGTCATTGCCTCGATCCCGATTCCAGGGAACGCCTGCCTCGGAATCGCGATCATGGGCGACGCAGTGTGGGTGCCGGACTGCGAGCACCACGGGGTCGCGCGCATCGATCCTGCGCGTAACGTCGTCGCACGAACGCTCCCCGTCGACTTCCACGTCGACGACGAAGGGACGTTTGCCGCCGTCGCCGGCAGCCTGTGGCTCTTCGTCACCGACAGCACTGCGCGAGCGTCCATCCTCGAGCGGGTCGATCCGGTCACCGGAGCGATCCAGGCTCGTGTTCCGGTGGGACCCGGGTCGTACGTCGTTGCGGGAGACTCCACGGCGCTCTGGGTTTCGGCCACCCACGGCGGCGAGCTGGTGCGCGTCGACCCGCCCTCCAACACCGTCACCATGCGCGTCGCAGTCGACCCACGGCCGAAGTTCCTCACGGTGGGGGCCGGCGGGGTGTGGGTGCTGCACCAGCAGACCGGCTCCGTTTCCCTGATCGATCCCGCTCGTGGGACTGTGACGGCTTCGGTTGCGGCGGGAGTCCCGACCCCGTGGGGAGACATCACGACCGGAGCGAGCGCCGTCTGGGTGAGCGTCGACGGAACTCCGGTCACGCGCATCGATCCGGGAACGCACGCCGTGACCCATCAATTCGCCGGCGGATCGGGAGCCGACGCCATCCGCTATGGGTTCGGCTCGCTCTGGGTCTCGGACCACGAGCACGGCGAGGTGTGGCGCATCGATCCCGCGCGCATCGTGGCCGAAGCGGCGGGCCGGCGATGAGCGATCGCGCGGTACAGGATGCGCTGATCCGGGCTCTCGCCGACGCGCCGTTTCGCGCGTCCACCGAGTGGCGCCAGCGCGAGCTGGCCGACGAGGCGCGCCTCGACCGCTTCGCGAAATTCCTGGCGCGGCACTATTACTACGAGCGGCTCGTCCACTTCTTCCGGTACTCGAGAGCGCTGGCCCGCGTCACGAACCGGGCGCCGGAGGCAGTACTCACCGGGCCCGAATTCGACCGGCTGCTGCCGACGATGATCCTGGGCAGCCGCGACTCAGCGGTGGCCGTCGCCGAGCTCGTGACGGCGCACCTCAGGACCGGCGCCATTGCCGCCATTCCCTATCACGACGACCTGTTGCAGTATCAGCGGGCGATGATGGTAGTGGAATCGGGCGCGCGCGTATGGCGCGACGGATCGGCCGCCGTTACGGCACCGGGAACCCGGCAGACCTTACCGCTCCGCGTGGAAGGAACGATGTTGCTCGAGCTGCGTCACGATCTGCCCGCAGTCCTCCCACTGCTGCTCGGCGACTGGACCGAGGTTCCCGGCGCCCCGCAACGGGCGACGACGCTGCTCATCGCGCGCTCCGCGCACGGCCGCGTCTCCGTCGCGCGCACCACGACCACGATCGCTACGGTGCTCGAGCTGGCGGACGGGCGACGGTCGCTCGACGACCTGGCTCGCGAGGCGGGACTGAAGCCGGGGGAGCTGGAGGCGACACTCGAGGGGTTGGTCGAAATCGGCGCAGTCCGCTTCTCCATCGGCAGCTGATGAGTCGCGCCTCTGTCCTCGCGCTCCTCGCTCTCCTCGCCACTGCCTGCGCGAGCGGTCATGCGCCCCCACCCTCACCCACACCGACGCCACCGCCCGTGACGGCTCACGCCGACCCCATCGATTCCTTGTTCGCTGACTACAGCGGCGACGTTCCTGGCGCCAGCGTGATCGTGATTCAGGATGGCCGGGTGGTGTTGTCGCGGGCCTACGGGATGGCGGATCTCAAGAACGGCGTCGCCGCGACGACGCACACCGACTACCGCCTCGCCTCGGTCACCAAGCAATTCACCGCGATGGCGATCATGCTGCTCGTGAAGGATGGGAAGCTCGGGTACGACCTGCCGGCGCGGGATATCCTCGCCGAGCTGCCGCCGGAGTCACACCAGGTCACGATCCGCAACCTCCTGAATCACACTTCGGGCGTCCTCGACTACGAAGATCTGATTCCCGACACGCAGACCGTCCAGGTGCATGACGCGGATGTGCTCCGGCTCCTCTCCGCCCACGACTCGATGAACTTCGAGCCGGGGACGCACTACCGCTACAGCAACTCGGGCTTCTGCCTGCTGGCGCTGGTCGTAGAACGGGTCGCGAAGATGTCGTTCGCCCGTTTTCTCCACGAGCGGATCTTCACGCCGCTCGGCATGACGTCGAGTGTCGCGCATCAGGATGGCGTCGACACAGTCCCGAACCGCGCCTACGGCTATACGCCCGATTCCGGTCGATTCCTGCCGACGGACCAGAGCGTCACCAGCGCGACGCTGGGCGATGGCGGGGTGTACACATCGGTCGAGGACCTGGTGCACTGGGACCAGGCCCTCTACCCGGACGGACTCATGGATGCCGGCATGATCGCGCAGGCGACGACGCCGCCCGTGCTCCCCAACGACTCGACGCAGTACGGTTTCGGGTGGTTCATCGACACCTATCGCGGCGTCCAACGGTGGCGCCATACCGGAGAAACGAGCGGCTTCCGCAACGCGATCCAGCGGTATCCCGACCGTCGCTTCACCGTGATCATTCTGACGAATCGCAACGGCGGCGATCCCGCGGCGATCGCCGAGCGTATCACCGACCGGCTCCTGTTTCATCTCTGACCCTCTCACTTGGGAGTCCCCAAATGAGCGATCGACGTGAGTTCTTCGAGACGTTGGCCCTGGGCGGCGTGGCGCTGGCGGTCGGCGCGTGCGCAACCGCCGGCTCCGCAAAGCAAGGTCCTCTCCCCGCGGCTCCCCCGGCCGCGAAGGAGGGGCCGTGGGATTCGAGCTGGCTCGACGAGCTCACGGCGAAGCACAAGCAGATCTTCGATGTCGCGGCGTACGCCGATGGTGGCGGGCTGTTCTATGCGAAGAACTATTTCAACGCGCATCGCGACGCGTTCGGCACGACGTTTCCGGACGTCCAGGCAGTCCTCGGCATCCACGGCGATGCCTACCCCATCGTCTTCAGTGATGCCATCTGGGCCAAGTACGATTTCGGCCGCCGCGTGAAGGCGAAGGACCCGCGCACCGGGAAACCGGCGCTGCGCAATGTGCTGTGGCAGCCGCGCGAGGGGGAGGAGATGTACGAGTACTCGGTCAACGCCCTGCAGCCTCGCGGCGCGAAGTTCATCCTGTGCAACAACGTCCTGAGGTTCGTGACACGCACCCTGGCGGGCGAAACCGGCGC
>DASSIL010000243.1:0-3482 GCA_035691925.1 Gemmatimonadales bacterium | reverse complement strand
CTCGGACCTCTATTCGCTCGGGTGCGTCCTGTACGAGATGCTCGTCGGGGAGACGCCGTACAATGGGCCCACCCCGCAGGCGATTCTGGCGCGCAAGTTGAGCGAGCCGCTGCCGCGGGCGTCGGTGGTACGGGAGACGGTTCCGCCGGGGGTCGATGCGGCGCTCTCGAGGGCACTGGCCCGGACACCCGTCGACCGGTTCCGCACGGCGGCGGAATTCGTCGCAGCCCTCGCCAAGCCGCTGCGTCCCGAGCGGAGCCATCGCGGCCACTGGCTGACAGTCTTTGCCGGCGTCGCGGCGACGGCTGCCGCGATTGGAATCCTGGTCCAGAAGACCCGCCCCACCAAGGCGCCCACGACCACGTATTCCCTGGCGATCGACTCCAGCGTGGTCGCCGTCCTGCCTTTCCGGCTCGTGACCACCGACACGGCGATGGCGCTGCGCCAGCTGGCCCTCGGTCTGCCCGACCTCTTCGCCCTGAAAATCACCGGAGAGTTCGGCCCGCGGATCGCCTATCCGCCCACCTTGGGGCGACTCTGGCGGAATGCCGGTGCGACGCTCGACGCGCCGCTCGACGAGGCCGGCGAGCTCACGCTGGCGCGCACGATCGGGGCCGGCCGCCTGCTGCGCGGCACGCTCGTGGCGACGGACACGAGTCTCGTGCTCACCGGCGAGGTGGTGGCGGTGCCGAGCGGGGAGGTGCGCGCGCCCGCCACGAGTGTCGAGGGACGACGCGGTGAGTGGCCGACGCTGGTCGACCAGCTCGCGTGGCGATTGCTGGCGGAGGACCAGGGGATCCCGGCCAGCCGCTTGCCGCAGCTCGCCCGGTACAAACCACGCGCCATTCAGGCTCTACTGGCCGGGAACCAGACGATCGACCTGAAGAAGGGGAACGACCTCTATCGTGCCGCGTTCGCCGCCGACTCGACGATGGTGGCAGCGGCCCTCGCCGTGTACGCCAATCAGGAGCGTGACGAGGACTCCGCCTACGTGCGATTCGCCTGGCAGCATCAGGACCAGCTGACCCCGACCCAACGAGCGTACCTGCTGCCGCTCGCGGGGTGGCGGTTCGGGGCGACGCGGACCGAGGCGGAACGCATCGCGCAGTACCGCGCCCTCGCGGAGGCCATTCCGGAGCGCCACGCTGACCTGGGCTATGACCTGGCCCAATACGGACCCATCGCCGCAGTGCCGAACTGGCAGGCGACCGCGCGGCAAGCGCTCGAAACCGCGGTGCAGATCAACCCGAAGAATGGGTGGGCGTGGTGGCACTTGCTCGAGTTGGCATTTCTCGAGCGAGACACCGCCCTCGTGCGGCAGCGACTGGACCGCCTCGCCGCCACAGCGCCGGACGGGTTCCTGGCAGCGCAGCTCCCCCGGTGCCGGTGGCGCTTCGCACTGCTGCGCGGCGACAGCGCGGAGGCCGAACGGCTCCTCGCGGCACGCCCCGACAGTGCCACGCTTCCCTCCGACGCCGTGGCGTCCGGATATGGATTGGCCGCGGCGGATCGACTGATGGAGACGGCCACCGGCGAGCAGATCCTGAGTAGGGATCGAGGCAGCTACGCCCGATTCAGGGGCCATTACCGTCAGTGGCAGCGCGGCGAAGCGCTTACGGGCCCCTCACTCCCTCCCCTCGCGTGGGCGGCCTGGCGAGTGCGTGATGCGTTGTTCCTGGACGGGCCGGAGGACAGTGCCGTCACCGCACAAGCCGCCTTGCTCGCTCGCGTGGCCGGGGGAACGCAGCGCGCTCAGGCACGCTGCTGGAGCGGGCTCTGGTCGGCCCGGCATCACGATACCACCAGCGCGCAGCGCGCGGTGCTACAGCTCGAGCACGAGAGCGTGCCGTCATACAACCCGGCCGGATGTGTCGGGCTGATCACCCTGTTCCTGACCCAGGCGCGCGGCGGCGACGTTCGCGCTGCCCTGCTCCACCTCGACTCCGTCGTGCGAAACGCGCCGTTGCCCGCCGGCTTCCTCGCTCTCCCGTTCCCGCCGACCGAAGAGATCGCGAACCTGACCCTGGCGCGCCTGCTGGCTCTCTACGGCGATGCGGCCGGCGCTCTCGCCGCCAGCCGCCGGCGCATTCAGCTCAGGTCGCATGAGCGGCTCTACCAATCGCTCCCGGAATTCCTGCGCGAAGAAGGGCGTCTCGCAGCGCTCACCGGCGACACGGCCGGGGCGATCGATGTGTACAGCCGCTATCTGACCCTGCGCGAGGATCCCGACTACCCGCCATGGCGGGCGGTGCGAGACAGCGTGCGACGCGAGCTGGCGCAGCTGGTGCGCACCCGACAGTAGCTCTTGCGGAAGACGCCCGAGGCCCTGTACATGTCTTGGGCATGGAACGCATCCACCTCGGCGCCGTCGATTACGCCCTGCTCATCATCTATTTCGTCTTCGTCCTCGGCATCGGCT
Source organism: Gemmatimonadales bacterium (assembly GCA_035691925.1). GTDB lineage: Bacteria > Gemmatimonadota > Gemmatimonadetes > Gemmatimonadales > GWC2-71-9 > DASTHG01. The sequence continues at coordinate 1,063 of DASSIL010000243.1, read as the reverse complement.
GGGGACTGCGACGCTTCGTCAAGAGCAGCGAAGACTTCTTCCTCTCGGGACGCTCCATCCCCGCCTGGATCGCCGGGCTCGCCTTCATTTCGGCGAACCTCGGCGCGCAGGAGGTGATCGGCATGGGAGCCTCGGGCGCGAAGTACGGGATGATGACGTCGCACTTCTACTGGGTCGGCGCCATCCCCGCGATGGTGTTCGTCGGCGTCTTCATGATGCCGTTCTACTACGGCTCGCGCGCCCGCTCCGTCCCCGAATACCTGAAGCTGCGCTTCGACGAGAAGACGCGCGGCTTCAACGCGATCACCTTCGCCATCATGACGACGTTCTCGTCCGGCATCTCGATGTATGCCCTCGCGAAGCTGCTGGAGCTCGTGCTGGGATGGAACTTCAACACCAGCGTCCTGTTGTCGGGCGTCATCGTATTGGCCTACATCTTCCTCGGCGGTCTCACCTCGGCGATCTACAACGAGGTGCTGCAGTTCTTCCTCATCGTCATGGGATTCCTGCCGCTCGTGCTCCTGGGATTGAAGGACGTCGGGGGCTGGCATGGGCTGACGGAGCGCCTCACCACGGTCGCGACGAACCAGGGCTTCGCCGCCAGCGCCTACTCGACGTCGTGGCGGCACCTCGATTCCGCGGCCGCCAACCCGATGGGCGTCGAATGGTTCGGGATGGCGATGGGGCTGGGGTTCGTGCTGTCGTTCGGCTACTGGTGCACCGACTTCCTCGTCGTGCAGCGCGCTATGGCGGCCGACTCGATGGCCGCCGCGCGCCGCACCCCGCTGCTCGCCGCGTTCCCGAAGATGGTCTTCCCCTTCCTCGTGATCCTGCCGGGGATGCTCGCGATCGCGATGCACGTGGCGCGCGGCGGCTTCCTGCCGCTCGAAGCCGATGGCTCACCGAACTACAACCTCGCCGTCCCGGTGATGCTGGGGCACTACCTCCCCTCGGGCGTCCTGGGACTCGGGCTGACCGCGTTGATGGCGTCGTTCATGTCGGGGATGGCCGGCAACGTGACGGCGTTCAACACGGTGTGGACCTACGACATCTACCAGTCCTA
>DASSIL010000242.1:0-2343 GCA_035691925.1 Gemmatimonadales bacterium | reverse complement strand
CGCCGTCGATGCCCCACAGGAAATACGACTGGTCCTTCTGCGGATCGCGCCCGCGGTACAGCGCCCCACCTCGCGCCACGGCGTAGTGGCCGGTGGCGAGGTAGTCGCAGTCGAGCGCGTTGGCATGCTGCAGCAGGTCGTGGAACTTCGTGAACGAGTTGCAGCGCACGCACGGGATCGGCGTGCGCCCGCGCGCGTACTCGCGCACGAAGTCGTCGATCACGTCGTGCCCGAAGCGGTCTTCGAGGTTGAGGACGTAATGCGGGATCCCGAGCTTGTGGGCGACGAGCTTCGCATCGGTGATCGAGTCGAGCGAGCAGCAGGGACGGTCGGGGACGTCGTCGCCGTAGCAGAACAGCTTCAGCGTGGCGCCGATGACGTCGTACCCTTCCTCCACGAGCAACGCAGCCGCCACCGAGCTGTCGACGCCCCCTGACATAGCAACGAGGACCCGCTTGCTCACGGCTCGGCCCCACCCCGGGCGGTCGATAAAGCGGCGGACGATGAGACGGCGGACGATAAGGCGGCGGACGACCGTCGCCTTACTGACCGCCGCATTACCGACCGCCGTAGTATCGACCGCCGCCTCTCCGACCGCCGCTTCATCGACCGCCCGACCTCCCGTCCGCCAACACCGCCTGCAGCGACCTCACCTTTTCGACGATCCTGGGAAGGGCACCGCACAGCGCTTCGATGTCCGCCATCTCGGTAGAGCGCCCGAACGAGAAGCGCAGGGATGCGACGCCCAACTCCGGCGGCACCCCCATCGCCGTCAGCACGTGCGACGGCTCGACCGACCCGGTGCTGCACGCCGATCCCGCCGAGCACGCGATGCCGGCGAGATCGAGGTGCATCAGCATCGCCTCGGATTCGGTGCCGGGGAACGACACATTGACGACGTGCGGCGCCCGCGTCCCGTCACGGCCGTTGATGCGCGCGTCGGGGAACTGTGCCGCGAGACGCTGCTCCAGGGCGTCGCGCAGCGCCGTCAGCCGCTGGGCGAGCTCCGCCTGTTCCGCCACCGCCAGCTCCGCCGCCCGTCCCAGCGCGATGATCCCCGGGACGTTCTCCGTCCCCGGCCGCAGGCCGAACTGCTGGCCGCCGCCGTGAATGATCGCTTCGATGGCCTGGCGATCGCGCACCACCAGCGCGCCGATCCCCTTGGGGGCGCCGATCTTGTGGCCGGAGATGGTGAGCAGAGTCGCGGGAACGTCGGAAACCGAAACGGGGACCTTGCCGAACGCCTGCACGGCGTCGGAGTGGAAGCAGATGCCCGCCTCGCGACATCGCAGCGCCATGTCGCGCACCGGCTGGACCGTCCCGACTTCGTTGTTTACCCACATCACGCTGATCACCGCTGCCTCGCGCCGCACCGCGTCTTCGAACGCGGCGCGGTCCACCCGGCCGCCGGCGTCGACCGGCAGCAGGATCTCTTCCCCGCCCAGATGCGCGACGGCGTGCGCCGCGGCGAGGATCGCCTTGTGCTCGCTCGCCGCGACGGCGACGCGGAACGGCGCCCCGCGGCCCCGCGCCGCGAGCGCGGCGCCGATCACCGCGAGGTTGTCGGCCTCCGTGCCGCCGGACGTGAAGATCACCTGGTTCGGCTCGGCGCCGAGCGCCTGGGCGACGGCACGCTTGGCGGTTTCGATCCCGGCCTTCGCCGTCCGCCCGAAGCGGTGTGCGGAAGACGGATTGCCGAACGCCTCCGCGCCGAGGTAGGGCAGCATCGCCTCGAGCACTTCCGCCCGCACCGGCGTTGTGGCAGCGTGATCGAGGTATACAGTGCGAGTCGGCATGGCAGCGTAAATCTAAAACGAGTCGCCGAAAAACGGTCATTTACGCCAGGGGCAGGGGGTCCGTGGCTCGGGTGACACGGTCGTGCAGCTCGAGCAACGGCGCGATACGCTCGTGCAGGTACCCATCGCCGATCTGCTCCACGAGCCGGCATGTGGCGTGGTCGCTGCAGGCCCGTTCGTAGCGGGTGAGCCACTCGCGGAATCGCTCCTCGACCTCGGAATCCCGCGGGAAGTCGCCGGGGGGCGCCAGCAGCCGGAGGCGCCACGGCTTGGGGGTGAGGCGTGCGCGGAAGCTGCGCTGTGCTCGGCACAGTCGCACGAACCACGGATCGGTGCCGGTCGCTTCCATTAGACGAGTCGTATCCGACGAATCGGGATCGCGCTCGCCGTCGGTCGCCAGGACACGGTAGCCGCCCGCGGTGCGATACACCCGGTAGCTCCCGCGGTCTCGAGCGAGTACGTCGCGGAGCCGAGCGAGCGTCGCATCGCCGGTCCCTTCCCCTCGTCCGAAAAGACGCTTGAGGTGCGCGGCCAGCGTCGGCCGGGG
>DASSIL010000241.1:0-12898 GCA_035691925.1 Gemmatimonadales bacterium | reverse complement strand
TGACGCGCGCGCGCCTGCGCGTGCGCCGCCGCGCGCTCGTGGCCGCGGCGATTGTGGCGGTGCTCGCCGCCATGCTAGCGTGGCTCGCCGTGCGCATGCGGCACGGCGCGGAGCGCGCGGGATCGCACGCGGTCGCGCGCGACACGACCGGCGCCGGGTTCGCGCGCGTGACGGTGTTCTTCCCGGCGGTGTCGGGCGACAGCCTGGTGGCCGAGTCGCGCAGCGTGATCGCGCAGAGCGACGTGCACGCGCGCGTCGGCGGGCTGGTGGCGGAGCTGGCGCGCGGGCCGGCCACGCCGGCGCTGGCGCTGATCCCGGCCGGCACGGCCGTGCTGCACGCGTATCTCGACGATCGCGGCCTGCTCACGCTCGACCTGTCGCCCGAGTTCCGCGACGGGTTCCACGGCGGGAGCAGTGCCGAGTACCTGGCGGTGACCTCGCTGGCGCGCACGCTGGCCGCGAACGTGCCCGAGGCGCATCGCATGCAACTGGCGTGCGGCGGACAGCCGCTGCCGAGCCTGGGGGGACATCTGCCGCTCGACCAGCCGATCGATCTGACGCCGGCACCCGCGCCGGCGACGTCGCCGTAGCGATGCCGGCCACCCACGATCCGCGCCCGATCGGCGTGTTCGACTCGGGGCTCGGCGGACTGACGTCGGTGCGCGAGCTGTTCCGCACGCTGCCGGCCGAGTCGGTGATCTATTTCGGCGACACGGCGCGGCTGCCCTACGGCAGCAAGTCGCGCGACACGGTCACGCGCTTCAGCCTCGAGATCGCGGCGTTCCTGGTGCGCCAGAACATCAAATGCCTGCTGGTGGCGTGCAACACCGCGTCCAGCTACGCGCTCGAGGCGCTGTCGCAGCGGCTCGAGATCCCGGTGGTGGGCGTGATCGAGCCGGCGGCGCGCGCCGCGATCGCGGCCAGCCCGCACGGCCGGATCGGCGTGGTCGGCACGCTCGCCACGGTCGGGTCCGGCGCCTACCCGCGCGCGCTCGAGGCGCTGGCGCCCGGCATCAGCGTGATCTCGCGCGCGTGCCCGCTGTTCGTGCCGCTGATCGAGGAGGGCTGGGTCGATCACCCGGTGCTGCGCACGGTGGCCGAGGAGTACCTGGTCGAGCTGCGCGGCGCGCGGCTCGAGAGCCTGATCCTGGGCTGCACCCACTATCCGCTGATCGCGCCGCTGATCGCCTCGCTGATGCCCGGCGTCACGCTGATCGATTCGGGGGCCGAGGCGGCGCGCGCGCTGGCGCGGCTGCTGCGCGAGCGCGGGCAGCTCGCGGCCGGGCCGCCGCGGCACCACTTCTACCTGAGCGACGAGCGGCTCGACTTCGCGCGCATCGCGCAGAGCTTCCTCGGGCGCGAGCTGCCGCCGACCACGATCGTGGACCAGACCGACCTGCCGTGGTTCGAGCGCAGCCCGGCCACCGCTCGCCAGGGCGCGCGATGACGCGCAAGCCGCTGGCGATCCGCGAGGCCGAGGCGCGCGGCGCGCCCGCGCCCGTGTTCGCGCGCGAGGGTGGGCGCTCGCCCAGGCAGTCGCGCAAGCTCACGCTCGAGCGCGGCGTGCTGCCGCACGCCGAGGGCAGCTGCCTCGTCACGCTCGGCCGCACGCGCGTGCTGTGCGCGGCCAGCGTGGAGGATCGCGCGCCCGGCTGGCTGCGCGGGCAGGGCAGGGGTTGGGTCACGGCCGAGTACGGCATGCTGCCGCGCGCCACGCTCGAGCGCACGCCGCGCAGCAGCCAGACCGGCGGGCGCACGCACGAGATCCAGCGCCTGGTCGGCCGCTCGCTGCGCGCGGTCACCGATCTCACCAGCTTCGGCGAGCGCACGATCGTGCTCGACTGCGACGTGCTGCAGGCCGACGGCGGCACGCGCACCGCGGCCATCGACGGCGCGATGGTGGCGCTGCACGACGCGTTCGTGACGCTGTCCAACCGGGGCCAGCTCGTGCGCCCGCCGCTCGCCGACCTGGTGGCGGCGATTTCGGTCGGGATCGTGGAAGGGGTGCCGTGCCTCGATCTCGACTACGCCGAGGACTCGCGCGCGCACGTGGACATGAACGTGGTGATGACCGGGCGCGGGCGGTTCGTCGAGGTGCAGGGCACGGGCGAAGGCGCCACGTTCGACGCCGGCGAGCTGCGTGCGCTGCTCGCCCTCGCGCGCGCCGGCATCCGGCGCGTGATCGCGGCGCAGCGCAGGCTGATGGCCGACTCGGGGCTGGTGCCGTCCTGACCGCGGGCGCGGGCGGCGCGCCGCGCCGCGTGGTGCTCGCGACCTTCAATCCCGACAAGCGCCGCGAGCTCGAGGGGCTGATCGCGCTGCCCGGCCTCGAGCTGGTGACGCTGGCGGAGGTGCCTGGCGCCACCGCCCCCGAGGAGACGGGCGCCACGCTGGAGGAGAACGCGCGGCTCAAGGCGGAGGCGGCGTGCGCGCTCACCGGCCTGCCGGCGCTGGCCGACGACACCGGGCTCGAGGTGGACGCGCTGCACGGCGCCCCGGGCGTCCACACCTCGCGGTTCGCGGGCCCCGACGCCAGCTATGCCGACAACGTGCGCGCGCTGCTCGACGCGCTCGCGCACGTGCCACCGGCCGCGCGCGGGGCGCGGTTCCGCACCGTGTGCGTGGTGTGCATGCCGGACGGCGACAGCTTCGCCAGCGAAGGCGTGCTGTCCGGCAGCATCGCGCTGGCGCCGCGCGGCACGCACGGGTTCGGCTACGATCCCGTGTTCGAGCTGCCCGGCGGGCGCACGCTGGCAGAGCTCGCAGATGACGAAAAGGCAGCCCTGTCGCATCGCGCGCGCGCCGTGCGGGCGCTGGCGCCGCAGTTCGCGCGCGCCTGGGAGCATCGCCAGACCTCCTGACCGCGAAACGCCGGACGCCGCAGCGCTGGAACGACGTCGGCCGCCTCGCACCCCGTGGACGCCGAAGGCATGGACAGCGCGTGCGGAATCGTGCGCTACTCTGTGCAGCGGCCGAAGGAGGGCCGAGCCTCATGACCTACACCAAGGAAACCGACAAGACGCTGGTCGGGCTCGCGCAGCAGGGCGACACGCGCGCGTTCGACGAGCTCGTGAAGCGATATAACAACAAGGTGTACCGGCTCGCGTTCAAGATCCTTCACCACGAGGAGGACGCCGCGGAGGCGCTGCAGGATGCCTTCATGTCGGCCTTCAAGGGTCTGCCGAATTTCAAGTCGCAGTCCACGTTCTCGACCTGGCTGTATCGCATTGCCACCAACGCCAGCCTGATGCGTTACCGGAAGCGGCGGGCGAACCACATCTCCCTCGAGCAGTCGCAGATGGAGGATGGGGAGCCGATCGAGCTGCCGGATTTCAGCGCACAGCCGCTGGATGACCTGCTCACCGAGGAGACGCGCGAGATGATGGAGGAGGGCGTCAAGCGCCTTCCCGAGGACCTGCGCACGGTGTTCATCCTGCGCGACCTGCAGGAGCTGTCGAACGCCGACGTGGCCGAGATCCTGAACCTGTCGGTGGCGGCGGTGAAATCCCGCCTGCACCGCGCCAGGATCCTGCTGCGTGGATTCCTCAACCGTTACTTCGCGGACAAGCCGGGAGCTGCGACGCCGGCCGGCCGATTGACCGCATAGTCGAAACACAGCAGCGCCGCGCGTCGCGGGGCCGGATCCCATGATCCGGCCCCGCCGGCTTTTCCCGGCGTGCGTGCTGGATTCCGAGGGCTCGGCAACCACCGCCGCCCTCTGGCACACTGCGGCCCGGTCTGCCACCCGGGGGAAACGCATGGCACGGACATCGGGAAGAACGCGCCGGCGCCGCGCCGGGACTTCGTCGTCCTCACGAGCAGGCATTCCGGTGGCGGTCGGCTGGCTACTGCTCGCCTCGATGTTCGCGTTGTGGTGGATCGAGGCCGGCGGGTTGTGGCATGCCTCGCACTGGGACCAGTACGTCTACTTGGCCGACGCCTTCAATCACGGGCAGCTGTACCTGTTTCATCATCCCGCCGACGCCGGTGACATGGCGATCGTGGGCGGCCGCGCCTACGTGGTATTCGGGCCGCTTCCCGCGCTGCCGCTGATGCCGCTCGTGGCGTTCCTCGGCCCGGCGACCCCCGACGTGCTCGTGCTCGCGCTCACGGCGCTGCTCGGCACGTGGGCATTCTACCGGCTGCTGCGCGAGCTTCATCCCGACGACCGGCTCGTGCCGCTGCTCGGCGCCGCATCGCTCGCGCTCGGCAGCCCGATGCACTACGGGTCCGCGCTCGGCAACGTGTGGCTGCACGCACAGATCTCCGCCCTGACCGTCCAGTGCCTGGCGCTGTGGATGGCGGCGCGCGGTCGGGCGTGGTGGAGCGGCGGGTTCCTGGCGGCCGGCGTGTTGTGTCGCCCGACCGTCACGCTGGCGGCGCCCGTGGCCGCATGGCTGCTCGCGCGCGGACCGAGGCCGGGCACAAGGCCAGACGCGGTGCGGGCGCACTCGCCGTGGCGCATCGCGGTGGCGCTCGGCGTTCCGATTGCAGCCGCCGCCGCGATTCACGGCGCCTACAACCTGATGCGCTTCCACCACCTGGCCGACGCGGGCTACCACTACATCCTGATGGGCGGGGAGTTCGCTGCGCGCGTCGCGACCTGGGGCCGGTTCAGCCTGCACTTCCTGGGGCACAACCTGCGCGGCTGGATGATCGGCGGCTTCGTCCGGCAGGACGGCGCGCTGATGCCCGATCCCCACGGCACCAGCATCTGGCTCACCATCCCGTTCCTGTGGCTCGTGTTCGTGCCGCGGCGCTGGACGCGCCTCGAGTGGCTCGCGGCGGCCAACGCGGTGGTGATCGCGATCCCGGCGCTGCTCTACTACAACGACGGCTGGGTTCAGTTCGGTCAGCGGTTCGCGCTAGACTGGCTTGCGCTCGGGCTGCTGATCGCTTCATTCGGCGCACGCCGCCTTCCGCACTCCGCCTCAATCGCAATCGCAGCAGCTGGGGTTGCCATGAACATGTGGGGTACGACGTGGTTCGCGGGCCACTTCCTTCATTGAAATCGAAAGTGCCTTATGGGTCGCTATTGCAGTCGAGCTGCGGTGCCCCGCTGATCACGCGATGAAAGCGCCTCTTCCCAGGGCCGGACGTCCCGCGCCGGCGCAGCCCCGGCCAGAGCGCTGGATGAGCCTGGGGTTCGCGATCAGCGTCGCATTGTCTGCGCACCTTGCTTTCTCTCGACTGGGGTTCAGCCCGACAGACGAAGGTTTCATTCTCGCTCAGAGTAGGAGGCTGCTGCTAGGTGAGGTGCCGCATCGCGACTTCATCACGATCCGGCCCGCCGGTTCCCCACTTCTACACATCCCAGAGTTGCTCGCCGGCGACCACGCCTTTCTCGTATCAAGGTTGGTGTTCTGGATCGAGATCGCCGTCATTCAGTGGGCATGGCTGGAGATCGCACGACGCGAGCTTCGCCTGAGGTGGTCGTTGCCCACGAAAGTCGCGCTGCTCTCCGCTGGTTTCATGTTGTCTTCCCACACCTTCCCCGCTATGGCCTGGCACACGGTTGATGGGATCGCCTTGGCCAGCTTGGGCTTTCTGCTCCTCCTGTCTGGAGGTCGCTCGCAGGTCGCCACCGGGTACGCCCTGATCGGCCTTTCGGCTCTGTGCAAGCAAAGCTTCCTTCCGCTGGCTCCATTGGCCGTGGTGGGTCGAGGGCACTGGCGTCGGGTCGCTGCCTGGCTGATGGTGTTTTCAGCACCCATCATCTACCTGCTGACGATGGCAGCCGTGGGAGCCTGGCGGGACACGGTCGAGCAGCTCTCGGCGCAGACCGGGCTCCTCGAGTTTGGCGTAAAACCCATTGTCACGTGCGTCGGAATGTGGGTCGGTGGTGTCGGGGGCGCGGTCCTAGTGCTGATCGGCCGCGCGCCTATCCCAGCGTTGCCGGCGAATGGGAGGCGCATCGTTGCATTGGCGGCCGTTGTCGTCCTCATCCTGCTGGTTTCCAGGCAGATCGGAGGGACCTGGGAATTTCTCAACCAAGGGTCGTTCTGGTTGCTGGGCGTTGTCCTGGGAATAGCCGCATCGGCGGCCGCCCTCCGCGATAATACGCGCCTGTCATGTGCTGCCCTCGCCCTCGGGTGCACGGCCGTGGTGTCGATCGGATATCACACGCCAGCGCTGGCCTCAGGGCCCCTGCTCATCGTGATCTTCGCTGAGGTCGCAACACCCGCAGGAAGCTTCGCGTCGGCCTCTAGCGTCCCAGCGCTCGCCGCATCGGCCCTCGTCGTGTGCCTTCTTCCGCACTGGCGGACGAGCCGGCTTGATAACATCTACCATGAGGCTCCGCGTGGTGCGTTGACCGAGAGGCTCGACGGAGTTTTCCCCGGGGCTGCTGGTATCAGGACGAACCGCAACACGAGGGCGGTTCTCGAGGATCTTCGCGTGGACATTTCGAGATTCGGGCAAGGGAGGAGGTACTGCATTCTGGTGGATGCGGCGGGCTACTGGGCCTTGGCACATCAGCGTAATCCGCTGCCGTCGGACTGGCCGCAGGCCATTGAACTCTGTACTCCGGGGCTCCGCGAGCGCTTTAGCCGTGCTCTGCTCGGTCTGCCAAAAGGCTCGGTTGTTCTTGTTCAAAAGGACTACTTCGCCACCCTTCCAATGGGCTTCCAGCCGATCGAGGACAGCAACCCCTATTACGGCGCAGTTGCGTTCGCTCGGGCAAATCTCAAAAAGACGGGAGAGTCGCGGTGGTGGGACCTGTACCGATGAGGCTGCGGCAGCCTCGCCGTTGCCGCATCCGTCCGTGCTCCGCGTAATGGAGTCGGCCGAAGGGGAGCTGCCGGCGCGCGGCCGGTCTGCCCGCCCGCCGGACTCTCCACGGCGGACCTGCACCTCGAGAGGCTGACCCCCACGGCGTGTAGTTGCGGGCTAAGATTCTCCTCGGCCCCGCCTTGCACCCTTGGCACGCAGCCACCTCCTCGCCGCCAGCGCGCCACGCTTTCCCATGAAGTGGAACGAGCACGACGGATCGGCAGATGACCGGCTGCGCCGTGTCCCACCGGCACGCAAGATTCGGCGAATGCCGCAGACTTCTGCGAGAGAGGGCCAACCCATTGCGGGGCCCTCGCCTGCACGCAATGGGCGTCTTCCGCTCGCAGAATATTGCGAGCCGCGAAGACACCGCTCTCGACCCTTCCGACTGCCGGAACGGTGTAGTGCATCGCTGTGACCAAGCTTAGCAAGCCTTGTATCCCGATGAGGTCATGGGCACGCCGAATGCTCTTCTGGAGACTCGCATCGAGGTTTGGTGCTCACCAGTGGCGAGGACAGGACCATCCTCTTGCGCGAAAGGGATCGGACCTGGGCCGCGGCGGCCACATCTGCTCCCAAAACCGTCGCGGTCCTCGCCGTGGCGAACGCGCGAGTCTAGTTCGGTACGCGACGGGTCCTGGGACCGGCACCCTTGAGCTCGCTTTGCCGCCGCCAGCAAGGCCGACCCGTTCGCAGGCAGCAACCCCGCTCGTCCGAATCAGCGATTTTCCATTGATCACAGTCCCAGTGCCTCCTATGTTGAACAAACGGGAGCTCAACTGCGCAGCGTCGGCGCGCACCGACACTGCATGGACCATTCCGCCCATATGGGTCGGCGCCCCGCACACGCGGCCACCTCTCAGTGTCCTGCGGATCCCTGCCACGCCGTCTCCAAACCTCATCGCGGCAGCCTCCTTGTGCGCACTGTGCCCCATCCAGTGCTGAACCACGGAGACCGCCCCGGAGGCCGAATGTCCGCACCCGCGAACTCCCGTCGCTGCCTGTACATGCTATTCTCCGCGAGCCTCTCGCTCTTGCATCCAACCACCTCGGGCGCAACGCCGTTCTATTCAACAATGCCGAATCCGGCGCCTCACATGTTCTATAACAGCCTCGCGATTGATTCCCGTGGCACCTTGCACATTGCGTTCCAAGACGTCGATAACCTGGATCTCATGTATGCTGAAGTCGTACACGGGGTCTGGGCATTCGAGGTCGTGGATTCGGTGGGTGATGTTGGTGAGTACCCGTCGATGTGTCTCGACCACGAGGGGACTCCAGTCATCACCTATTACGACAATACGAACCACCGTTTGCGCTACGCCAAGCGCATCGCGCACAACGCCTGGGACAAACAAACAGTCGACAACACAGGCGACGTCGGAAAATACTCCTCCTGCGCAGTCGACCTTGCGAACGACGTCGACGTCACCTATTACGACGCGACGAATGGTGACCTCAAGGAGGCAGGCCTTTCTAATGGAACATGGACCACAACGACTGTTGACGCCGGTGGCGACGTCGGGCGGTACTCCGCCCTCGCCGTAGACCACCTGGGGTTCCTGCACGTCAGCTATTATGATGTCACCAACCACGCTCTCAAGTATGCGAGCAACTATGGGAATTGGTCGATTGAGACGGTCGATCATCCGTCTCCGGGGGCGGTCGGCTTGTACACTTCTTTGGCGCTTGACAGCTCGGATCGCCCCTACATTACCTACTACGACGAGCTCAACGGCCGGCTGAAGCTCGCCTCAGAGATTGGTACGGCGTGGTCGCTCGAGGTGGTCGACTCCAGCGCGAGGGTTGGCTTGTACTCGTCCCTAACACTGACCAGTGCAGACGCGCCGACCGTGGCGTACATGGATTCGACCAGTCGAGATGCGAAGTTCGCCTCCAAGGCCTCCGGCTCCTGGATCATTGAACAAATGACTCCGGCCCGCACATCCGCAGGACATGAAGTCGGACGCAACATGAGACTCGTTCTTGATGTTATGGATAACCCGGTCGCCGCCTACGCGGATAGCACAGGGATGATCACCGCTCTATCCGACTCGCGCGTAGTCCTCACGGATCCCCATGGCGGCTCCCTGTGGCAGGAGAATGCGGCCCAAGGCGTGACGTGGCTGGGTTCCGGACCCGTCCAGCTGGCCATCTCTACGGATGGTGGACTCACATACGACACTGTCGCATCGTCCTTGAGCGGCAACTCATTCACAGTGATTGCGCCCGGCGCGGTCTCAGACGAGGTGCGGGTGAAACTTACCAGGGACAGCCCGTTATCGGTGTCTGAGAGCGGACCCATTGCTATTGTTGCCGCTGTCACGAGCCTGTGGTGGAACGAGATCGGTTCAAGTGATGACATCTTCGGCAATGGTCCGAGCCTGCGGTTGGCGGCGAACGGGGTGCCGCACGTGTCCTATTACGACCATGGGAACAAGCGACTCAAGTACGGTCGACGGATCGCAGGAGCGTGGTTTATCGATAACGTCGATACCTGTAGCGCGGTTGCAACGCTAGCACTGGATAACCAGGACGCGCCACACGTAGCATATCTATATCGTACGAACTCGCTCCACCACGCATACAAGACGGGTCCGACGACGTGGGCCACGGAGCAGGTTGACAGCAATACAACCAGTGCCGGAATCGCGTTTCCATGTATAGCTGCTGATAACGCTGGCGATCCCGCAGTCGCGTACAAGGACCTGACCCAGAACGACCTCAAGTACGCGCACCGCAGTGGCGCTGGCTGGGTGGTTGAGACAGTAGATACAGCTGGCAACGTGGGCTCGTACCCATCACTGGCGTTTGATGGGCGAGGAAACCCGCATATCGCCTATGGGTTGAACGCGGGGCCCGTTGGCAAGCTCCGCTACGCGCACAAATATAACGGGAACTGGATTACTGCAACGGTCGATTCGATGAACGGGGCGCTTGTCGGCCGGTACCCCTCAATCGCGATCGACCCAATGGGGAACCCGCACATCGCTTATGAGGGGACGCCACTCGCCTACGATGCCACCACTGCGAGCTTGCTTTATGCGACGCTGGCTGGCGGCGATTGGAGCAGCGAATTGGTCGAGGACGTACTCGCAGGCACGGGGAGTGACATCTTCCCGTCCCTTGCCTTTGCCTCTGACGGCAAGCCCCACATCGCGTATTACTCCAACGTATTGCAGCATACCTACAAGGACGCACTCGGCTGGCATGACGAGGTTGTGAGCACAGAAACGTATAGCGGGTTCGTTCCATCGATCGCCATCGATGCGGACGGCATGGTGCACATCGCTCATTCACTGTACGACAACTCAGATCCCGACCATCTGAAGTACCACTTTCGGTACTCGTCGTCTGCGGTGGAGCTGTCATCGCCCGCGCCGGGGGCGAGCTGGCCCGTGGCCGCGAGGAGATCGGTGGTTTGGGACGGGGGCGGTTTAGTTGACGTCGCCCTATCAACTGACGGGGGGCTCACGTACAGCACCATGGCCACCGGTGTCGGGGGAGGCCGGTACCAGCTGACCGTGCCGAACGTGGGGAGTGACGCGAAGTACTGCAAGGTGAAGATCACGCGGGCGGTTCCAAAGTCCGTTGCGGTGAGCGATTCCTTCTTCACGATCACCGCGTATGTCAGCGCAGGGGTGTTCAGCATCACGCTGGGCGATGAGGGATCAGGCGCCTGGCTGCAGTGGACGAGTGACCCGGCGCCCGCCGACTTGGCCGGATTCATCGTACGTGCGTCAGGCGATGAAGCGGCGTGGCAAACCGTGATGCCCCTGGCGAGAGTGACACAGTATTTCGATCCAGCCGGACGTGAGGGGGAGTACTATCGGCTGTATTCCGTGAACAATGCCGGGACCGAGCAGCTCATTGGTCAAGAGCGGCTCGCGGCGCCCCGGATGATCCGAGCCTACCCGGTCCCATTTGGCAAGGCCGGGCTTACGGTCGAGCTGCACCTCGCCGCAAAGGCCGAGTTGCCGGCGGACGTGGCCGTCTACGACATAGCGGGGCGAAGGATTGCGACGATCCTGCACGGGCAGGTGACATCGGCTCGCACCCTCGTTCCGTGGAATGGCTTGGACGCGGCTGGTCTCCGCTGCCGCAACGGCGTGTATTTCATTCGGGCCGAGCAAGGGGGCAAGATCGGGCAGGACCGCGCAGTGCTCCTACGGTAGGCAGCTGCTATTGGGGCGCAGCTTTAGCTACGTGCGCGGCGATCGGCAAGCGACCGTGGCCGCGCACTGTCAAAATGGTTACTCAGTCGCTCTGTCAATGCTGTGGGTGCGACTCAAGGCTGTTCCTAGGCCCTAGCGCTGTTTCGCTGGTGTTCGCGCTGCCACTCGACGGTGCGGCGCAGGCCTTCCTCGAGCGTGACCTCCGGGACCCAGCGCAGGGCGCGGCGGGTCTTCTCGATGTTCACCACGCGGCGGCGGATGTTGTCGACGTCGCGGCGGTCGGTGTGGACGGGGACCATGTTCCAGCCGGTGAGCCGGATCAGGATCGTGGCCAGCTCGTTGACGCGCGTCTCCACGCCGGTGCCGACGTTGAACACCTCGCCGATGGCGCGGTCGGAGCACGCGGCCTGCACCGTGGCCTCGACCGCGTCGTCGATGTAGGTGAAGTCCCGCGTCTGGTTGCCGTCGCCGTGGATCACCGGCGGCTTGCCCGCGAACAGCGACTCGATGAACTTCGCCACCACGCCGCAGTAGGGGTTGGCGGGATCCTGGCCGGTGCCGAAGATGTTCGAGTAACGCACCGCCGTGGTGCGCAGGCCGTACGACTCGTAGAACGCCATGCAGTAGTTCTCGCCCGCCAGCTTCGAGACCGCGTACGGGGTGAGCGCCGACAGCGGGTCGTCCTCGTTGATGGGGAGCGTGCGCGGATTGCCGTACACCGAGGTGGACGAGGTGTACACGAGCCGCTCCACGCCCGAGGCGCGCGCGGCCAGCAGCACGTTCAGCGTTCCGCCGATGTTGGTCTCGTAGTCCTCGCGCGGATTGCGCGTGGACACCACGATGTTGCGGGCGGCCGCGTGGAACACGATCTCGTGCTCCGCCACCACCCGCTCCACCAGCGCGGCGTCGCACACGGTTCCGTGCACGAACGCCACGCCGTCGGGCACGTTCTCCCGCCGGCCGGTGAACAGGTCGTCGAGCACGGTGACGCGCGCGCCCTCGCGCTGCAGGCGCCGCACCAGGTTGCTGCCCACGAAACCGGCGCCGCCGGTCACCAGCACCCGCCGGTCGCGCAGGCGCTCCGGTCGTGGCTGCTCCATCGTCATCGCACGTCCCCCCTCACTGCCGAAGGCCGAGCCGCAGGAACACGATCGGCCGCAGGATGCGCCAGCCGTCGCGCAGCAGGCGCATCTTCGTGGTGCCGCGCGCATGGTAGCGCACCGTGACCGGCACCTCGCGCACCCGGTATCCGCAGCGCACGGCCTGGAACAGCAGGTAGGGCTCGAGCTCGTAGCGGTCGAGCCAGTCCTGGTGCAGCCGGATGCGCGGATCGTCCAGGATCGCGAGGCGGAACGCACGGAATCCGTTGGTGCCGTCGGTGGAGCGATATCCGCTCGCCCACCGGAACAGCCGCGGATAGAGCCGCGTGAGCCAGCGGCGCTCGAGCGGGATCCCCGGCGTGGCGCCGCCCGGCAGCCAGCGCGATCCCTGCACCAGATCCGCCTCGCCGGCGAACAGCGGCTCCAGCGCGCGCGACAGCTCGTCGGGCTCGTGCTGGTCGTCGCCCGACAGGATGGCGGCGAACCGGTGCCCCATGCGCCGCGCCTCGTCGAGCCCCGTCCGGATCGCGGCCCCGACGCCGCGGTTGACCGGATGCCGGATTACGCGGTCGGCCCCGGCGCGGCGCGCCTCGTCCGAGGTGTCGTCGGAGGAGCAGTCGTCCACCACGATCACGCATTCCGCCAGCGCGCGCGGCACCTTGCGCACGACCTCGCCGATCTTGCCGTGCTCGTTGTAGGCGGGGACGACCACGGCCACCTGCGCGGGATCCACCATCGCGTTCTCCACGGCCTCCTCCGCTGCCGGACATGGTCCCCGACTCCATCCCATAGTAGCGTAAGGCCGATGCCCGCTCCGACACCGGCCCCGAGCCCCCGCGCGTGACGCGCGCC
>DASSIL010000240.1:0-20550 GCA_035691925.1 Gemmatimonadales bacterium | reverse complement strand
GCCGACTTCACGGCGGGCGCGCGCTGCGCCGCAGCCGCGGCGGGACCGGGCTGGCCCGGCGCGGCGACACCGCTCGGCGCCGGCTCGGGCTCGGCTGCTGGCCGGCGGACGGGAGAGATCACGGCCGTCAGGCGACCCGTTTCCGGCACGATGCGGACTTTGACGAGCCCACGATCGGCGACATAGTCGAACTCGGTCTCGGCCCGCTTGTCGATCTTATCGGCGGCGTCCGACGGTGCCACCTCGGTCAGGAGCGCGTAGATGTGCGCGTCGGTGAGCGGTTGCTTGCTCACCTTGCGGGGTTTGCCCCCCTTCACGATGGTCACCGGCTCGTCGGGAAGCAGGTACAGTTGATCACCCTGTTCGCGGAGCAGGACATCGACGAAGGGATCGAGGCGCGTCGCCACGGGTCAGTCCCGCGGCCGCGCAAACAGCACATGCGCGCGGTTCACGTAATGGATGCTCTCGTCGGTCGACAGCTCGAAGAACGGCGCCGTCGTGGCGTTGAGATAGTCGAGCGCCCGGGAGTGCTGCTCCGGCAGCTCGACCGCGGCCCGCCCCTCCATGGTCGAGCCGTTGGCGAGCACCAGCTCGAGCTGCAGCTCCTTGGCGGCCGACAGGCGGTCGGGATCGATGATCGGCGCGTCATGGTCGATGGTCAGCGCCACGGTCTGTCCCTTGGCCACCAGGAGAATCTCGCCGTCATCAGGGCGGAACGGAAAGAACGATTCCGGCCGATTGAGCATCTCCAGCGGGGTTTCAGGGCCGTCGTGCTGGGGCACCCGCGCACTGACGAAGATCGTCCCCGAACGGGGCTCTCCGGACGTGAGCGTCACCCGTGCCGGCAGGGAGGCCCGCGGCAACAGGAATCCACTCACGTCCCTCGGGGTGTCGGTCAACGAGTGCGACACTGGATGGAATCCGGTTGGACGCGACCGCACGCGATCGACTCGTCCATCCCGGAGGCGAGGGGTCCGCAGGCCGTCGTCTGGGCTCCCTCGCGGGCATCCTGCTCGCTCGGGCCCGCGGCATTCGCGCAGTTCGAGCGTCCGTGGTAGGTGACGCACACCTGGCAGCGGGTCGCAGCCTGGGCGGTCGTGAGGTAGACGGCACCGCCTGCGACAACGGCGATCCCCAAGAGCGTCACCACAGTGGAACGTTTCACGGCTCCCTCGCGTTTGCGGTGTGGACGGACGGTGCGCCCCTAAGCTAACATCCGATATGGCTGAAGAGAAAAAGAAGAAACGCGGCGTCAGTTCGGCCGCCTGGCGTGAAGCCCGGGCCCTCGTGTGGGCCCATCGCCGGCGGCTGACTCTCGGCCTGGGCCTGCTTGTCGTCAATCGGCTGACAGGTCTGGTGCTCCCCTCCTCGTCCAAGATGGTGATCGACCAGGTGATCGGCCATAAGCGGGCCGATCTCCTCGTCTGGATCGCGCTGGCCGTCGCGGCCGCGACGATCGTCCAGGCGATCACGTCGTTCGCCCTCTCCCAGATTCTCGGCGTCGCAGCGCAGCGGGCGATCACCGACATGCGCCGCAGCGTGCAGCAATACGTCCTGCGATTGCCGACGAGCTACTACGACTCGACGAAGACGGGGATCCTGATCTCGCGGGTCATGAACGATGCCGAGGGGATCCGCAACCTCGTGGGAACGGGCCTGGTCCAGCTGCTGGGCGGGGTGATGACCGCCGTCATCGCCCTCGTGGTGCTGGTCTACCTGAACTGGCGGCTCACGGCCTTCTCGATCCTCGCCCTCGGCGCGTTCGGGGGCGGGATGGCGTACGCCTTCACGAAGCTGCGCCCGCTGTTCCGCGAGCGCTCGAAGATCAACGCCGAGGTGACGGGCCGGCTGGCGGAGACGCTGGGCGGTATTCGCATCGTGAAGGCGTATCACGCCGAGCGCGGCGAGCGGCTCGTCTTCACGCGCGGGGTGAATAACCTGTTCCGCAACATCGCGGCGACGATGACGGGGATCTCCGCGGTCGGCGCGTTCTCCGGGGTGGTGATCGGGGCGATCGGGGTCATCATGATTCTGGTCGGCGGCCGTGCCGTGCTCGAGCAATCGATGACGCTCGGCGACCTGGTGATGTACCTGTTGTTCACCGGCATGCTGGCGCTGCCGGTGATTCAGATCGCGTCGATCGGGACCCAGATCACGGAGGCGTTCGCCGGGATCGACCGCATCCTCGACATCCGCTCACAGGTCACGGAGGATGCCGGGGACGAGGGGCGCGCGCCGCTCGGGGTGGTGCAGGGCGACATCGAATTCCAGGACGTCACCTTCGCCTACAAGCCCGGGGTCGACGTGGTGAAGCACGTCTCGTTCCGCGCGCCCGCGGGGTCCACGACGGCGCTCGTCGGCTCCTCGGGGGCGGGGAAGAGCACCGTCATCGGCCTGGTCATGACGTTCCATCGCCCCGAGTCGGGAACGGTCCTGATCGATGGGCGCGATCTCGCCACGGTGCCGCTGCGCGACTATCGCACGCAGCTCGGCGTGGTGCTGCAGGACAACTTCCTGTTCGACGGGACGATCGCCGAGAACATCCGCTTCGCCCGCCCGCACGCGACCCGTGCAGAAGTCGAGGCAGCCGCGAAGGTCGCGCATTGCGACCAGTTCGTCTCGCGCTTCGAGCTCGGGCTCGATACCGTCGTGGGCGAGCGGGGGGTGAAGCTGTCGGGGGGCGAGCGCCAGCGCGTCGCGATCGCGCGGGCCATCGTGGCCGATCCGCGCATCCTGATCCTCGACGAAGCGACCTCGAGTCTCGATTCGGAAAGCGAAGGCTTCATCCAGGACGGCCTGCGCTCGCTGCGCCGGGGCCGCACCACGTTCGTCATCGCGCACCGGCTCTCCACCATCCAGAGCGCGGACCAGATCCTCGTCATGGAGGGGGGCGAAATCGTGGAGCGGGGCACCCACGCCGAGCTCCTCGCCCGCGGCGGGCGCTACCGGCAGCTGTACGACAAGCAGTATCGATTTGAGCGGGATCGGTTCATCAATCCCGGAGAGGACTTCACGCCCGAACCGGAACAGGTCGCTGTGCCGACGGCGGTGGCGCCGCCGGAACGATTGTAATGCGCTGTCAGCTGTCAGCTATCAGCCGTCAGCTAAGGAACTGTGGCTAGTTGTCGGTGGGGTTTTCAAGGCTGATGGCTGACAGCTGAAAGCTGACAGCTATTAGGCCGCCCGCGTCTGCTGTGCCAGCAGTTCTATCTGATACTCGATCCGCCCTCTCAACGGTGAGGCCTCGTCGCCCAAAGCGGTGAGCGCCTCGTTGTAGCAATCCCGCGCGGCATCGATGTACCCATGCGTCACTTCGAAATTGCCGAGGGCGAGCAGCGCCTCGACCGCGATCGTCGGCTCACCGGCGCGGAGCGCGACCTCGACCGAGGTGCGGCAGGTTTCGCGCGCGGCCGCCAGCTCGTTGCGCTGATGGTGGAGTACTCCGAGGCGACGCAGACCGACCGCCTGAGCAGCCCATGCGCCGCACCACGCGGCTTCGGCGACTGCTGCCATGCAGCAGTCCATCGCCTCGCGGATGCGACCCGCGCGCTCATGCTGCCGCGCTTCCTGCAGCAGCTCAGCGGTACGCAAGACCCCATCCACGTGCTTTGCGCTCACCTCGGAGACTCCCTGTGCGACGGCTGTCATGGGACGATCGAATTCCCTCCTGCCAATCTTATGGCAAATGCGGTGCCAGTCTGTGGCGCAGGGCACAGGGCAATGTGGTGCGGTGTCACCGGGCCGGAAACGCGACGCGCCAGGGATTTGCAGTCCCTGGCGCGTCGGGCGAAACGAGGCGTCGCGCACAGGGCGCTGCCTCTATGTCTCGCGTTGCGGATCGAGGCAAGCGGGAAGGCGTTTTCCCGGTCCGTCATGACGCCTCCCCGCCGCCTCGTATGTCCCGTCCTTTTGTGGAAACTCGGGGGGAGGTGCCGGGTCCCGTGCACGGTGCCCGGCCGCCGGCGCGGCGCCTGGTGGCGCCGCCTTTGCCGGCGAGAAATCCTCCCCAAACCCCTCGCTGTTTCCTCCCCTAAGCAACTCCCGGGCCACGTTGTCTCGATCACCGCCCGGTGCGGAACCCCAAGTTCTATCAGCGCTTACGCACAGATACGGAGACGTCCTTTGGGGCCCCGATGATTCTGTAGCGTCGCGCTGCCACAGTGGTGATGTTGCACCCGCTCAACTCACGACGCGGGCCGGCTCGTGGAACTGCTCTTCCTCAGTCGAGCCCTTCATCGCAATCGACGACGAGCGCCCGCCGGTGACGATGTCGGTCACCTGATCGAAGTAGGGCACGCCGACGAACTCCTGGTGCCGCACCGCTTCGTATCCGTCCTGCTCCGCCGCGAACTCGCGCTGCTGCAGCTCGGAGTAGGCAGCCATACCGCGTTCTCTATATCCCTTCGCCAGTTCGAACATGGCGTAGTTCATCGCGTGGAACGCGGAGAGGGTCACGAACTGGAACTTGTAGCCCATCGCCCCGAGCTCGCTCTGGAAATCGGCGATCTGCCGGTCGGAGAGGTGCCGCTTCCAATTGAAGGACGGCGAGCAGTTATACGCCATCATCTTGCCCGGAAACTTGGCGTGCAGCGCCTCGGCGAACGCCTGCGCCTGCTCCATGTCGGGTTTGCTCGTCTCGAACCAGAGCAGGTCCGCGTACGGGGCGTACGCCAGCCCGCGAGCGATGGCCTGCCGGATCCCCGGCTGCACCGCGACGAATCCTTCCGGCGTGCGGTCGCCGATGACGAATTCCCGGTCGTAGGGATCGATGTCGTTGGCGAGGATCGTGGCGCTGAGCGCGTCGGTCCGAGCGATGAGCACGGTGGGCACGTCGAGCACGTCGGCGGCCAGGCGCGCCGCCACCAGCTTCGTGATGAACTCGCTGGTCGGCACCAACACCTTGCCGCCCAGATGGCCGCATTTCTTGAGCGAGGCGAGCTGGTCCTCGAAGTGGACGCCGGCGGCGCCCTTCTGGATCATGTGCTTCATCAGCTCGTAGGCGTTGAGCAGGCCGCCGAACCCGGCTTCCGCGTCCGCGACGAGCGGCGCGTACCAGTCGATCTCGGTCCGGCCGTTCAGGTGGTCGATCTCGTCGGCGCGCTGCAGGGCGTTGTTGATGCGCTCCACCAGGCGCGGCACGCTGTCGGCGGGATAGAGGCTCTGATCGGGGTAGGTCTCGAGCGACGTATTCATATCGCCGGCGACCTGCCAACCGGAGATGTAGATGGCCTTCAGCCCGGCTTTGACTTCCTGGACGGCCTGCCCGCCGCTCACCGCCGACAAGGCCGCCACGTACGGCTCGTCGTGCAACAGGCGCCACAGCTTGTTGGCGCCCACTTCGGCGAGCGTATAGCTGATGTCCAGCGATCCCTTGAGCCGCCACACGTCCTCGGCGCCGTACGGCCGGGTGATGCCGGCCCACCGCGGGCTCGACGTCCAGCGGCGCTCCAGGTCGGCGATGAATTGCTGCTTCGGCATAGGTCTCCTCCGAGGACTAGTCGAGATATTCGTACCCCACCGTCGTCAAGAACTCCGGGAAGTCCGCGCCGGTCATCATCTGGTCGAAGAGTTTCGACGCGAGCGCGAACTTGCCGGAGTCGAACCGAGCGGGGCCGAGCCGCTCGCGCAGCTGGCCCAGCTCGTCCTGCATCGTATGCCGCACGAGCTCGGCGGTTACCCGGCGCCCATCCGCAAGCTTCGCGCCGTGGGCGAGCCACTGCCACACCTGGGTGCGCGAAATCTCCGCGGTCGCCGCGTCCTCCATCAGATTGTAGATCGGAACGCACCCCACGCCACGGAGCCAGGCCTCGAGGTACTGGATCCCCACGTCGATGTTGGTGCGCAGCCCCTCGAACGTGATGTCGCCCTCGGGGACGGCGAGCAGATCAGCCGGGGTGACGCGCACGTCGGCACGCGTCACCTGCAGTTGGTGGGAAGCCGCCATCTGGGCGTCGAACACGCCCCTGGCCACCGGCACCAGCCCTGGATGCGCTACCCAGGTGCCGTCGTGTCCGGCATTGACCTCCCGTAGCTTGTCCTGCGTGACCTTGGCGAGCGCGGCCGCATTGGCCGCTGGATCATGCTTGATCGGAATCTGAGCGGCCATGCCGCCCATCGCGTGGATGCGCCGGCGGTGACAGGTCTGAATCAACAGGTCGACGTACGCCTTGAGAAACGCCTTGTCCATCGTGACCGCGGCGCGGTCGGGCAGCACGAACCGTGGATCGTTCCGGAATTTCTTGATGAAGCTGAAGATGTAATCCCAGCGCCCACAGTTCAGGCCGGCCGAGTGCTCGCGCAGCTCCCACAGAATCTCGTGCATCTCGAAGGCCGCGAGGATCGTCTCGATGAGCGCCGTCGCCCGGATCGTGCCCCGGGGCAGGCCCAGCGCAGCCTGGGCGGCGACGAAGACGTCGTTCCACAGCCGCGCCTCGAGATGGCTCTCCATCTTCGGGAGGTAGAAGTAGGGGCCCGACCCCTTGCGACACAGCGCCAGCGCGTTGTGGAAGAAGCAGAGCCCGAAATCGAAGAGCGAAGCCGAGACGGGGCGGCCGTCCACCAGCATGTGCTTTTCCACCAGGTGCCAACCGCGCGGCCGAACCATCAGCGTTGCGGCACCCGGGGCGACGGTGTAGTGCTTCCCTTCGGGGCTGTCGTAGGCGATCGTGCCGCGGACCGCGTCATACAGATTCATCTGGCCGTCGATCGTCCCCGCCCAGGTCGGCGAATGCGAGTCTTCGAAGTCGGCCATGAACACGCGCGCCCCGGAATTGAGGGCGTTGATGATCATCTTGCGATCGACCGGTCCGGTGATCTCGACCCGCCGGTCCATGAGGTCCTGCGGGATCGGCGCCACGACCCAATCGGATTCCCGGATCGTCCGCGTGTCGGGAAGAAAGTCCGGACGCTCCCCATCGAGCAGCCGCGCTTGCCGCACGGTCCTGGCCTGGAGCAGCTCGCGCCGACGATCCTCGAAGGTGCGGGCGAGCTGAGCGACGAAGCCCAGCGCTTCAGGGGTGAGGATGCGACTCGCGGAGGGATGGTCGAGAGGATATATCTCGACGCCGGAAACTCCGGACGGTGCCCCGGGACGGGCGGCGGCGTGCACCGAGGCGGGGGTCATGGATGGTGGCGTGGGTGGCAATTGTCATGCCTCCTGTGGGCGTCGCGCATCTCGGTACGTACCCGCCGCAGGATAACCGGACGTGTTGCGAAGACGCCACGAGTGTGCGACGGACCGGTATCGATGACGTCACCGGCGGACGCTGTCGCTCGGTCTCGGCACTCCGTAGCGGACGGGCCATGTCGAAGGCGCAGTGTGATGCATGACCCGCGTACGTAAGTGGCTGGTATGCAATGAGCTGAATACCGTCGCACGCTGCGACAATAAGGCATAGCTCTTGCGCTAGCGTGGCGTAAGCCCTGAAGGGGCTGTTCGTTTCCCTGTTCGTTCGGAGCTCTGGCAATGGGATCGGGTCGACGCAGCAGCGGTGAGCGGCGACGCATCGAGCGGCGCGACAGCAACGAGCGCCGCCAGCAGGTGATCGAAGTGAGCGTGGAGCGCCGCAGCGGCATCGATCGTCGCATGATGCTCGATCGTCGCTCCGGTCTCGATCGCCGCCTCGTGTCCGATCGCCGTCAGAGCGTCCGACCCCCCGCACGACAGGAAACGCAGGTCTAGCGGCACCGGCCTGTGGGACGAAGCGCGGGCCCTCTCCGCAGCATGCGGAGGGGGCCCGTTGCTTGGTAGCTTGTAGTCGCGATGTCGGTGCTCACCGGAGTCTCGCTCGTCACGGCGCTGATCGGCGCGCTGCTCGTGGCCCTGGCCGTCTGGGCCGGGAAGCGCCGCAAGCTGCTGCACAGCATCGTGAGTGTGCTGACGGCGCTCTTCTGTCTCGCGCTGGCAGGGGTGTTCGCCTCCGTCACGATCGGGATTCACGGCTATCGCGCACTCACCGCCGAGGAGGTCGCGGCGGTGGTCCAGACGGAGCCCGTGGGACCGCAGCATTTCCGCGCCACGGTGACGACGCCCGACGGCCGCGTGGGGCAGTTCGACATCCTCGGGGACGCGCTGTACGTCGACGCCCGCATCCTCAAGTGGAAGCCGGTCGTCAATATCCTCGGTCTGCAGACGGCGTACGAACTCGACCGCGTCGGCGGCCGCTACAACTCCGTTCCCGACGAGCGCCGCCGGCCGCACACCGTCTTTCCACTCGGGCAGGACCACTTCGTGAACGTGTTCGGTTTCGTCCACCGCCACCCGAGAATCCTGGCGCCGCTGGTAGACGCGTCATACGGCTCGGGGACGTTCATCAGCGTGGCGCGCCCGGCGCGATACGAGGTCCGGGTATCGACAACGGGATTGTTGATCCGGCCCGTGTCCGATTCTACGACGACGGGGCATTAGGGAAGGCTGGACGCCCAGGGAGACGCCAAGTCGCTAAGCCGCCGAGTGGACGTCTCCCTGACACCCTCAAACCTCTTGCCCCACGATCGGCGTCTTATCCATGTGTCGACACCCGCCAGCGTGGCACCGGCCGGTCCTGCGCTAGACGACCGCGTCGTCCGCGCGAGCGCGGGTGACGAAACGGCGTTCGAGTCCCTGTATCGCGAGCATGCGGGGCGGGTGTACGCATTGTGCCTGCGCTTGAGCGGCGACCGCGGCCGGGCGGCCGAATTGACTCAGGATGTCTTCGTGCGTTGCTGGGAAAAACTGCACACCTTCCGCGGCGAGAGCGCCTTCGGGTCCTGGCTGTACCGCCTCGCCGTGAACGTCGTGTGGATGGCGAACCGGGGGGACCGGCGGCGTGAGGACCGCGTGGTGCCCGTGGCGGAGCCGGAACTCCACGAGCGGGGGAACGCCGCCACGCCGGGTCTCGCTATCGATCTCGAGCGCGCCATCGCCACGTTGCCCGAGGGAGCGCGCGAAGTGTTCGTGTTGTACGAAGTGGAGGGGTATGGCCACGAGGAGATTGCCAGGATGACGGGGATCGCGGTCGGGACGTCGAAGGCGCAGCTGTTCCGGGCGCGCCGTCTCCTGCGGGAGCGGTTGGAGCGATGAACGACCAGGAGCTGCAGGACGCCGCGAAGCGGCTGCCCAAGAGCATCGAGCCGCCGGTAGATCTCTGGCCCGGGATCCTCGAGAAAATCAGGCGCGGAAAGGTGGGGAGGGGCGGGAAAAGACGGGGATGGGGGCGGTGGACCGTCTGGGCTCCGCTGGCTGCCGCGGCGGGCCTGGCAGGCATCCTGTTGCTTCGGCCGCGCGGGGAAACCTGGGCGGTGCAGCGCGTGGCCGGGTCGCCGCACATCGACGACACGCCGCTCGGGAGTTCGGGCACGATGCGGGTCGGACAATGGCTCGTGACCGACGACTCGTCGCGCGCCACGATCGCGGTCGGTGCGATCGGCCGCGTCGACGTGCAGCCGGGCACGCGGATCCGTCTGGTGCGCGCCGCAGCGACCGATCATCGCCTGGCGCTCGCCGTCGGCGGGATTCACGCCAAGGTCGATGCTCCCCCGCGACTCTTCTTCGTCGACACCCCGGCCGGTACGGCGGTCGATCTGGGATGCGAGTACACTCTCGAAACCGACGCGAGCGGGCGGGGCCGGCTGCACGTCACGGGCGGGTACGTGGAGTTCGCATGGAACGGCGCGCGCTCCGTCGTCCCCATCGACGCCTACGCCGAGACGCGGCCCGGGCATCCTCCCGGGATCCCTTACGTGTCGGATGCGCCGGCGGCGCTCGTGACAGCGCTCGATGCATTCGCGTTTGGGTCAGGTGGAGTCGCTGCCGAGCGGGCGGCGCTCACCGCGGCACGCTCCGAGGATGCGATCTCGCTGTGGCATCTCCTCTCCCGCGTCGACGCCCAGGAGCGGGGCGCGGTCTATGACCGGCTGGCGTCACTTGTGCCGCCGCCCCCCGGCGTGACGCGCGCCGGCGCGCTCGCACTCGAGCAGCAGACGCTCGACCGCTACTGGGGGCGGATCGAGCGGATTCACTTCCGGATTGTGGTGCTGAGGGGAGTGCGGACGATCGATGCGAGGACCGGAGAGGCGAAGAAAAGCGTGAGCGGTGAGCGGTGAGCGGTCAGCGGTATCAAAACTGGGCCACCGCTTACCGCTTACCGCTCACCGCTCACGCCCCTGCAGTTAGAAGCCCGGCGTCAGACTAATCTCCCAGTACCAGCCCTTATCCGGGCGCTGGAACGGTTTAACGTAATCCGCCTCGATGACAGCGAAGCCGAAGAGGTTCATGCGCAGCGCCGCGCCGGCGCTCGTCACCGCTTGCCGGTGGGAGAGCGACGTCGCTTGTTGGCTGTTCCAGGCAACGCCCGCATCGGCGAAGATCCCGGCCTCGATCGGCAAGGCGCCGTAGTAGCCGCTCCCCAGTCCCAGCACGCCGAGCAGGGGGAAGCGGGCCTCGACGTTGCCGAGCAGCAGCCGACTGCCGAACAGCCGATCGAACGCGGGGCAGTTCCCCGTGGACGGGCACTCCGCCGCGCTGAACGAGTTGTAGTCGTAGCCGCGGACCAGCTGCTGGTACCCGAGGAAGAGCGGGAACAGCACCGAGTTCTCGGCGTCGGGCCCGTAGCGCCCGGCGTGGGCGACGCGCGCGGCCAGCGTCAGCCGGCGCACCGGCATGATGTACTTCCGGTAGTCGGCCGTGACGGCCACCATCCGCAGCGAACCGAACCACGGATCGGCTTCGAGCCGGTAGCGGCTGCCGAGGATCGGGCTCGTCGCTCCGAAGAAGGAGTTGTCGTAGACCAGCGCCGCCGAAGCGATGCCGAGATTGAGCGCGTTCCGCGACGGCAGAGTTGAGTCGGTCTGCAGCAGGAACTGGAACGTGAACGGGTCGAAGTAGCGTTTCTGCAGCTGGGTGTTGAATGAGATGTTCTCATACCCACCCGAGAACTCGATGCGCTGCACGCGGCTCAGCGGGTAGCTCGCGAATCCGATCGCCGAGCGCTCCGTTTGCCGCACCAGCAGGGCCTCTTCCACGTAGGCACCCGTCGCCGGATCGATGCCGGCGGCGAACCCGCCGGTGATGTACGGCACCTGCTGCGCAGCCACCCCCCAGTTGAAGCGGCGGCGCTGGTTCTGGTAGGCGACCAGCGCGCCGATGTCGCGGAACGTGCCGTTCACCTGCAGGCCGGTGATCAGGGTGTGGTCGCTCAACATGTCGCTCCAGACGAGCGTGGCGCCGCCCCCGACGAACGTGCCGAAGGTGCCCGAGCCGACGGCGAGATAGGGTTGCGACACGTAGTCGAGCGAGAGGCCGGGGGTGTAGGGGGTGACCCGTGTCTCGCTCGTCGCGGGAAGACCCGTCGTCGCATCGGCGAGCTTTGCCTGGAGTGTATCGGGCTGACGCGTCGTGAGCGGCAGGATGTCGGCACCGGGCGAGGGAAGCGCCGTGAGCGGCTTGCCGGCGAGAATCGCGGGGTCCTTGATCGCGAACAACCGGTACCCGCTCGAATCAAACGCGGTGAAAACCAGCTCGCCGGTCCGCTGGGCCACGGAGATCACCGGGCTCAGGGAGGTGATGCCGCTCGCCCCGACGAAGAGATTCGTCACCTGCGACAGGTTCCCCGACGCGACGTCGATGCGGTAGACGTTGTCGATTCCGCCGCGGTCGGAGACGAAATACAGACTCTTGCCGTCGGCGCTCCACTGCGGGCTGATGTGCTTCGCCCCGCTGAAGGCCGGTAGCCGGCGGATGTTGCCGGTCTCGAGGTCGAACAGCGCCAGCTGATACGTCCCGGCCTTCAGCGTCGCGCTGTCGGTGTCGAACCGGTCGGTGACGAAGGCGAGGGAGCGGCCATCGGGCGACCAGACGGGTTGCAGGTCGGCATAGAGGTCGTTCGTGAGCCGGCGCTGCGCGCCGGTCGCCACATCATAAAGGAAGAGGTCGATCCAGCCGTTGACCTGCGCGGAAAAGGCGACGGTCTTGCCGTCGGGCGACCAGGTCGTGCTGAAGATCTGTCCGAGCGTGGGGAACCGAATCTCCTTCTCGGCCTTCCCCGATTTCACGTCGAGGATCGACAGCACGGGGCGGCCCTTTTCCACCACCCCGAACGCGAAGCGATTCCCGGTATCGTCCCAGGCGCCCGCCGAGCTGATGAACCCGACGCTCTCATAGTGGGGATCGAGGGCGGTATTGGTCAGTGTGCGCTCGACCTTGCCGGTCGCCACGTCGGCGAGAAAGAGGTCGATCGAGAAGAGACCACGCTCCGAGAAGAAGGCGATATGGCTGCCGTCGGGGCTGAGCGCGGGTGCCACGTTGAGCTGCGCGCGGCTCCGCTCGGAGGCCACCGGTGGCCCGTACGTCGTGGGCTGCGCGGTGAGACCCTGGAGGGGCTGGTATGCGGACCGCACGGCTTCCTGCCATTGATGCGACAACGAGTCGATCTTCTCACCCGACAGCTTCTCGAGCTCGTACGTCGTGTTGCCGCTTCTCCCCGCGGACTTGAGCAGCATCGGGACGACCGCCTCGCCGTAGCGGCTCGTCAGGTACGCCCAGAACGCCTGTCCCCAGCGGTAGGGGAAGTAGCGGGGATCGTCGAGCTGTCTGATGGACGGGATCTTGTTGGTCTGGACGGCGTCGCGCAGCCACATCGCCGTATTGGGATCGACGGGGCCGAGCGACAGGTACTCCGCCATCCCTTCGATGAACCAGAGCGGCAGCCGGGTGGCCGAGGGGAGCGATCCCGTTCGACCGGTGCCGGTGATGTCGTACTGGAAGGCGTGGACCAGCTCATGGCCGATAACGTGATCGGTTTCGGAGAGCGGTCCCGCGAGCGGCAGCACGATCCGGCGCTTCAGGGCCTCGGTGACGCCGCCGGTGCTCTCGTCCAGGTCGCCGGACACCACGTTCGTCTGCTCGAAGTGCGGATGGCTGGCGTACAGCACGAGCGGCTGCGTGCCGCGCAGCTGGTGACCGAGCAGGGTCGTAAAGCGCGCGTACCAGCGCTCCGCCATGCGGGCGGCCTCGAGCGCCGATTCGCGCTCTTCAGGATAGAAGAAGACCCGGAAGTGCTCGGTACTGAGGACCTGGAACTGCAGCGTCTCGTACTGCACCTTGTTGCGCCCGAACCCCTGCGCCTGGCTCACCGCCGGGATCGACAATCCCAGGGCGGTGGCTAGCATCACCATCCGGCCTGCGTTCACAGTGTTCACCTCGTTGTACGCTGCATTGGTAGGTGGCAAATACCCCCACCTGATACCACAGAGTTGCACTTCCGTTCAAAGGTTCCACCGCAGGCCTTGACGGACCCCACTGAATCATGACCTTAACGGCTTCACTTGACCACCTACGCACGCCGGCTCGGTCTCTTCTCCGCCACGATGGCCGTCATCGGGGGCATCATCGGCGGCGGCATCTTCCGAACGCCGGCCTCGGTCGCCGAGCGGGTCGGCACGGCGCCGCTGTTCCTTACGGCGTGGGTCCTGGGCGGGTTGGTCGCGCTCGCCGGGGCGTTCTGTTACGGAGAGCTTGGCAGCCGCCGGCCCAAGGCCGGTGGCGGCTACGTGTACTTACGAGAAACGCTCGGCCCGCTCCCGGCGTTCCTCTATGGGTGGGCGTTGTTGTTCGTGATGGCCACGGGCGCGATCGCGGCCGTCGCCAAAACGTTTGCCGGGTACTTCCTCGCCCTCACCGGACTCTCTGAGGCGCTCACCGTCCCGGTGGCGGTCGCCGCCATCGTCCTGCTCGTCGGGATCAATTATGTGGGCGTGAAGCCCGCCGCCGTCACCCAGAACATCTTCACGATTCTCAAGCTCACCGCGCTGGCGGCCCTGATCGCCGTCGGCCTCACCCTTGCCGTCCCCTACCGTCCCCTACCGCCTCCTACCGTCACAGGGGGAGGAGCAGGAGGGACGGTGATCGCCCTCGGTGCCGCGCTCGTCCCCATCCTCTTCACCTACGGCGGCTGGCAACAGACCAACTTCATCGCCGAAGAGATCATAAGCCCGGAGCGCAATCTGCCCCGCGCCCTCGTGCTCGGGGTGATCGGGGTGGTGACGGTCTATCTGCTCGCCAACGTCGTCTATCTCCGCGTCCTCGGCTCCGCCGGGTTGGCGCAGAGCACCGCACCCGCTGCCGACGTGATGCGCGGGCTGCTCGGTCCCGTGGGCGGCACGATCATCGCGGCGGGGATCGCGGCGTCGACGTTCGGCTTCCTGAACCTGGTGATCCTCGTCACGCCCCGGGTCTTCCAGGCGATGGCGGCCGACGGTGTGTTCTTTCCGCGACTCGCGCGGCTGCATCCCGTGTATCGCACCCCGACCGCCGCGATCCTGCTCCAGGGGGTCTGGTCGATCGTGCTGACGCTCAATCGCAGCTTCACCGCGCTGGTGGATTACGTCGCGTTCGGCGACTGGATCTTCTTCGGCCTGACGGTCGTGGGGCTGTTCATCTATCGGGCACGCGGCGGTGCAGCGCCGTCGTTTCGTGCGCCGGGCGGGATATGGGTGCCGGGCTTTTTCGTTCTGGCCGCAGCGTACGTTGTGGCAAGTTCGGTCGGGGCGAATCCAGGAAATGCGCTGATCGGGACGGGACTGATACTGCTGGGCGTGCCTGTGTACCTCTATTGGAGAAGCAGGGGACGTGCATACTAGACGCACAGACGAACAGGGGTGAACAGGTGGACGAAAACAGGTAGACCCATTCACTGTCTCACTGTTCTCCCCGGTGCGTCTGTGCGTCTAGTATGGTTGTTCTGTTGAGTTGTCGTGAACCTGAACGAGGTCCTGTCGAACCATGACCCGATGGACATGTTCTGTTCTCTCGCTCTCGGCCTTCATGGTTGCCTGCGGCGGCTCGTCCACCGGCCCCGGCAGCGGTTCCCTCACCGTGAAGGCCGCTGACCCCTCAGGCGACACGTACGGCACTCTCCCCGTCCAATGGGATCTGACCGGCCTCACCCTCACCCGTGACACGGGCGGCATCGACTTCGCGATCGATCTCACGTCCAATACGCGGTCGCCGGTGTCGGGGGATTCGGACGCGGTGTACGGGGAGATCGACTTCGATACCGACCAGAGCATCACAACGGGGACTACTTCGTTCGTGGACGTCTTCGGTCCGGGCACGTCGGGGATGGGCGTGGACTACGTGCTCGATCTGTTCGATTACACCCCCGATTCGCTGGTCCCGGTGCTGCGCTACAACCCGAACGACTCGACCTACTCCACCGTGTACTCGTTGCGCCCCACGTTCTCGGGGAAGCGCATCTCCGGGCGCATCCCGCTCAGCGCGCTCGGCAACGATGATGGATTTCTCAATGCGGCAGTGATCGTGGGGACGCTGCGGGAGCCGACGGATATTGCGCCCAATAGTGGGCATCTCAAAGTGGGAGGGACAGGAACATTGGCGATAGTGGGTAACAAAGCGGGGACAATCACTGCTGGACGCACCAGACGCACAGGGGTGAACAGGTGGTGGTGAGCAGGTCTACCTGGCGACCAGCTCACTGTTCTCCCCCGTGCGTCTGTGCGTCTAGGTGTGATTGTTCTGAGTCAAGTACTCTTCTCTGTACATCCTGATCAACTCGAAGAAGTAGCTCAGCGCCAGCGGTCCGATCAGCAGCCCTAACAGCCCGAAGTACGGCACGCCCGCCAGCGCTCCGACGAGCGTGACGATCGGGTGGATGTTCGCCCAGCGCCGGAAGATGATCGGCCGCACGATGTAGTCGACGTTGCCGACCACGACGAGCCCCCAGATCGCGAGCCCGACGCCCAGGCCCCAGTGGCCGCCGAGCGCCAGGGCGATCGCCCCGGGTCCCCACACCATCCCCGAGCCCACGACGGGAAGAATCGCGAACACCATGGTCACGACGCCCCAGAACACCGCGTTGGACAGCCCGGTAATCCAAAATCCCAGCCCCACCGCGGCGCCCTGAATCGCCGCGACGAGGCCCGTGCCGATGATGGTTGAGACCGTCACGTTGCGAAAGCGCTGGCGCAACAGCTCGGTGTTGTCGCTCGAGAAGGGGATGTACGGTCGCACCGACGTCCACGCTTCTCCAGGCCGCAGCAGCAGGTAGTAAAGGCCGAACAGCGAAATGACGAGGTTCAGGGCGAGGCGGGTGGCGGTGCCGATGAGCCCGAACGCCGAGCTGCCGATCCAGGAGACGAGCTTGCCGCCCAAGCCGGCGAGCTGCGGGCCGATGGCGACGTTCCGGACTCGCAGCTCGGCGATGCGGGCGAGCAGTGGGCTCGTCGCGACGCCGCTCGCGATATCCTGCGCCTGGCTGACGATCAGCCCTGCGAACGACACACCCGGCACCACGATCAGGAACAGCGCGATCACCACGACCAGGGCGGCGGAGACCCGCGGGTTGGTGCGACGCGCCAACCAGTCGTGCAGCGGCTGGAACACGACGTAGAGCACCGGAATGCCGAGCAGCCCGGTCGCGAACGGGGTCAGGGCGACGATCAACGCGAGCCCGAGCGCGAAGATGAGAATCGCGGCGCGCTGGTGATTGGTGTCGAGGAAGGGCATGGCCAACACTAGGCGTGGCTTGCAGGTCGCGCCAGACCGCGCCGATGGTGACGGCGGTTACTTACCGGTCGGTGGGGGGGAGGTTCCTTTGGTGGGCCCGGACGAGGGAGGTGCGGATGGAATGGCGGATCGTAGGGCTCAATTTTCTCTATGGCGCCTTGGGCGTGGTTCTCATGTACGTCTCCTACCGCGTCTTCGACCTGCTGACGCGGGGAGTCGACTTCTCGGCCGAGCTGAAGCGCGGCAACATCGCGGTCGCGATCTTCATCGGGTCGCTGTTTATCGCCATCGCGATCATCATCGGAAAGGCGCTCAACTGAGACCCGCGCTCGTCGCACTCGTTCTGCTCGCGCTCGTGTGCGCGGTGCGGGTGGACGCTCAGCGAGCCCGCGACGCGGACCGCTACGACCCGGCGTTCCGCAAGTACACCAAGCGGTTCTTCGGTCCCGCGTTCGACTGGCGCCACTTCAAGGCGCAGGGGCTGGCCGAGAGCGGCCTCGACACGTCGGCACGCAGCCGCGACGGGGCGCGCGGCATCATGCAGCTCATGCCCAACACGCTGGCGGCGGTCCGGTCGCAGGCCTCGGATCTCGACTCGATTCAGGATCCCGAGCTGAACATCGCGGCGGGGATCAAGCACGACCGCGCGTTGTGGGTGATGTGGGAACGGGCGGCGACCCTGGAGGATCACCGCCGCTTCATGTTCGCCAGTTACAACGCCGGTCTGATCACGATCCAGCGCGCCTATCGCACGGCGCGGCGCCGGCACCTCGACCCGACGCTGTGGCAGAACATCGTCAAGGTGTCGGCCTTGGTCTACCACTGGCGCCAGCGCCAGACGCTGCACTACCTGCGCGTGCTCGAGGGGTGGTTCGACCAGCTCGACGAGCGCGGGCGGCTGGTGCGGCGCCAGCCGTAGTTGTCGGGCGGTGCGGCGCGTCAGTTGCGCGAGGGGTGACGCTCCTCGCGCTCGGGCATGCCCGGGTGCGCATCCCGCATGTGCTCGTGCATTTCCATCATGTCGGCCCAGCCATCGACGCGGCCGCGCTGGGTGTCGGTGAGCAGCGCGCGTGCCTGCGCGGCGGCCACGAGCATCGCCCAGTGGGCGCGCCCCATCGCGGCGTGCGCTGCCTGAAAGTGCGTCTTCACGGCGCTGGTATCGGGGGCGCCGGCGCCCATGGCCTGCGCTAACTCCTTCATGTGCGCTTCCATCTCGGTATGAGCGGCATCGTGCGCGGCCTTGGCGGCGTCCCGCAACGCGGTGAGCCGAGTGACCTGTTGGGGGGTCAGCGCGAGCGCGTCCTTGCGCGCCAGCAGATGATCGGGCGTGAACGCCATGGTGCGCATCATCGGTCCCATCATCTCCATCATCTGCGACATCATCATGTCGCCCTGCATGGGATGCATCCCCATCGGGGGTTTGGCGCTGTCGGGTTGCTGCGCGGCGAGCGGGGCAGCGACCACGAGCGCGAGCAGCAGTCGGGTGGCGGTCATGAGATCCTGGTCCTCGTGGGAAATGGTGGAATGGAACCCTGTAACCTAACTTGCCGCCCTCGAACCTACGCTCCGAGGTTGAAGACTCCGTGAAGACGCTTCCCACGCTCGGCGTCGTGCTCGACGCGGCGAGCCGCGCCGCGCGCCGCTTTCCTCTCGTGCTCGCCTCGGGGGTCCTGGCCGCGATCGCCGGGATCTTCCTCTTTAACGCGTCGGAGGAGGAGCCGTACGTGCGGCTCCTCGCCACGGCCACGCTCGGCTTGCCGCTGTGCTTCGCCCTGACGCTCACGGGCGAGCGACGCTTCGCGCCGGGCGATGCGCGCCGCTGGGGCGTGCAGGCGATCGGAGTCGTCGTGCTCGTCTTCTTCTGGGCGCTGTGGCCGGGGTGGCCCGAGCCGGTGCAGCTCGCGCGCTACGTCGAGCTGTCGGTGTCGTTCCATCTGCTCGCGGCGGTGTTGCCGTACGCCGGCGTCGACGAGCAGAACGGGTTCTGGCAGTACAACAAGGCGCTGTTCATGCGGATGCTCGTCGCCGGTGTGTTCGCGGGAGTCCTGTATCTCGGTCTCGCGATCGCGCTCGCCGCGCTCGACAAGCTGTTCGGCGTGGACGTGCCGCACGACGCGTATGGGCGGTTGTGGGTCGTCATCGCATTCGTGTTCACGACGTGGTTCTTCGTCGGCGGCATCCCCGAGGATCTCGGCGCGCTGGAGCAGCAGCGCGACGTGCCCGCGGGACTCCGCGTCTTCGCGCAGTACGTGCTGGTCCCGATCGTCGTGATCTACCTCGTGATTCTTACGCTGTACCTCGGCAAGGTGGTGATCGAGCGGCAGTGGCCGAGCGGCTGGATCGGCTATCTGGTGTCGAGCGTGGCCACCGTGGGGATTCTCGCCTGGTTGCTGGTGCGGCCGCTCGAAGACACCGAGCACCGCTGGGTACGGACCTACACCCGCGGGTTCTACGTGGCGATCCTGCCGGCCATCGTCATGCTGTGGCTCGCGATCGGGAAGCGCGTCGCGCAGTACGGCGTCACCGAGCGGCGGTACTTCATGATCGTGCTGTCCCTGTGGTGGGCGGGGATCGCGATCTATTACACGCTGGGTCGCTCGCGCAACATCAAGGTCATCCCTGCGACGCTGTGCCTGCTCGGCCTCGTGACGTTTCTGGGGCCGTGGGGGGCGTACCGGGTGTCGCTCGCGAGTCAGCGGGGACGGCTCGATCGGTTGGTGACACGCTACGGGCTGCACACGACGGCGACGCCGCGCGACGTGCCGTTCGAAGACCGCAAAGAGATCGCCGCGACCTTGCGCTATCTGCTGCAGCGCGGCGACGGCAAGGCGATCGCCGCGCGGTTCGGCGGCACAGCGGCCGCGAAGCCCGTGGACGTGGAGGTCCGCGTGCGTGCGACGATGACGAGCCTCGGGGTCGCCTATGTGAATCAGTGGCAGCGCAGCGACAGCCTCGAGACGTTGTCGTTCTCCGCGAGCTTCGAGCGCACGCCGCTCAGGATCGACGGGTACACTCTTGTCTTGCATCTCTCGCCCCCGTCGCTGCGAGATACCGTGCAGATCGAGCCGGGCACGGTGCTGTTTCTCGTGAAGGGGCAGAATCTCATCCGGGTGGCGACGAACGGCCGTCCCGTGCTCGATATCCCGCTGCAGCCGGTGATCGACCGCGTGGTGGCGTACCGCAAGCAACGCGACGATTATCAGGTGCCGATGAGTCTGTTGCGCGCGCAAGGGGCGGCGGGATCCGCCGCCGGCGAGATCTATCTCACCAACCTGTATGCGACGCGCACGGGCGGGCAGTGGGTGGTGTCGTCCTACTCCGGGGAGTTGTTTCTGCGGCTGCGATAAGCGCTATCAGCTATCAGCTATCAGCTATCAGCTATCAGCTTGAGGCGCGGGAGGGGATCGTGAGGAATCGGCAACTGTGGATGACCGGCTTGGTCTGCGCCGGCGCTGTTGCACGGGGCGCGGCCCAGGATTGTAGCGGCATGACGTTTTTGGCTTCCGGGCTGGCGGTGACGGGGCTGGCGATCTACGACATCGCCACCGTGCCGGCGTCGGTGCGGCGCTACAACGAGCGCCAGGTGGCGATCGCGCCGCTCGTGAATCTGCGGGACCGCTCCTACGGCATTTCGCTCACCTTGCCACTCGGCCGCACGCCGCTGCCCCCACCGCCGATCCAGGCAGCGCGCCCCCACAAGTCTGCCACCGCCGGAGTGCTGCTTTCGCTGGGATCGACCACCGTTCCGATGGGAGTGGGGCTGCTCGAGGGCTCGACCGGAGGGGCATGGGTGTTTCTGAGTGGCCTCGTCGTGGGGCCGAGTGTCGGGCACTTCTATGCGGGGCAATTCGTTCGCGGGCTGGGCACGACGGGGCTGCGGGCGGCGGGTGCCGCGGTAGGGATCTCGTCGCTCGTGGGGTGCTTCAGCGACTGACGGAAAAATGGAACCTTCACTACTGGACGCACAGACGCGCAGGGGTGAACAGGTCGAGGAGAACAGGTAAACCCATTCACTGTCTCACCGTTCTCCCCTGTGCGTCTGTGCATCT
>DASSIL010000239.1:0-56874 GCA_035691925.1 Gemmatimonadales bacterium | reverse complement strand
CGACAGCCCCGCCTCGAGCCGCGCCTTCACCGATTCCTTCTGCAACATGATGTTGATCGTGAAGTGCTTGCCGACGGTGCGGAGGAAGTCGACCAGCCCCTCACGGACGAGCCAGTCGGCGTTGTTCCTGATCAGGGCACGATCGCTCGTGAAGTCCAGGAAGCGGGCCATCTGAGCCTGCATGCGCTCGACGTTGGCCTGAACTTCGTCCTTCCCGAGCAGCGGACGTTCGCCGGGCTTTCCCGACGGATCGCCGATCAGCCCGGTGCCGCCTCCCATCAGGACGATGGGGCGATGGCCTCCGCGTTGCAGATGTTGCAGCAACATCACCGGGACGAGATTGCCGAGCTGCAGGCTCGGCGCAGTGGGATCGAAGCCGCAGTAGACGGTGACCGGGCGCTGGCGCTCGAGATGGTCCTCGAGGCCGGGCGTCGCTGCGTGCACGAGGCCGCGCCATTGGAGCTCAGCAAGAAGACCCGACACGGCCGAGAATCGTAAGAGTAGGCACTGGTGCTGGCAAGCGCCGGACCGCCTTACTAGGTTGTACGCACGATGGGTCTTGCGATACTCAAGCCGCAGCTGTCCTGGGATGTCGTGCTCTCCCGGCGCGGGGCGCTCGGCGCCGCGGCGCTGGTGTTCATGGTCGGTGTCGGCTTCACCTGGGGCTCCTGGTCGCGCGTGTGCGCCGCCGAGCGTTGTCCCAGTATCGCGCGGCTGATCGGCACCGGGTCGATCCCGCAACAGACCTCGAAGATCTACGCCGCCGATGGCCGCCTCATCACCGAGCTGGGCCTCGAGCGGCGCACCGTCCTGCCGCTGCACGAGATCCCGCCGTGGGTACGAGCGGCGTTCATCGCCACCGAGGACAAGCGGTTCTACCAGCATCACGGCATCGACTACTGGCGCATCGTCGGATCGCTCAAGGCGAACCTCACGTCGCTCTCCTACGCGCAGGGGTTTTCGACGATCACGATGCAGCTGGCCCGCAACATCTTCCCCGACCAGATCAAGCGCGAGAAGAGCCTGCCGCGCAAGCTGAAGGAAGCCCGCGTCGCGCTCGAGATCGAGCACAATTTCCCCAAGGACACGATCCTCCAGATGTATCTGAACCAGATTGACCTGGGGGGTGGCGCGCACGGGGTGGAGGCGGCAGCCCAGATCTACTTCGGCAAGTCGGCACGCGACCTGAACATCGCCGAGGCGGCGACGCTGGCGGCGATCCCCAAGGCGCCTTCCTTCTATAATCCGCGGCTGCATCCCGACCGCTCGGTGCGGCGCCGCAACGTCGTGCTCGGTCTGATGGAGTCGCAGGGGTTCATCTCGGAGGACGAAGCCGAGCAGTGGCGTTCCTACCCGCTCGTCCTCACGACCAATCGCACCAACTACGGCGACGTGGCACCCTACTTCGTCGAGTGGCTGCGCACCCAGTTCCTCGAGCCGCGGTATGGCCGCGCGCTGTACGAGAAGGGACTGCGTATCTACACGACGCTCGACCTCGATATGCAGGATGCCGCAGAGCGGGCGCTGGCAGCGCAGCTCGACGCGATCGAGGCAGGGGTCTACACCAACGGCAAGTGGGACAAGCCGACGTACCGCGACTACGTCGAGTCGTCCCGCGCCGGTGCAGGGGAGGAGAGCAGCGGCTTCACCAAGTATCTGCAGGGGGCGCTGCTCGCGATCGACGCCAAGACCGGCTACATCCGCGCCATGATCGGCGGGCGCGATTTCTCCGATTCCAAGTTCAATCGCGTCACGCAGGCGCTGCGACAGCCAGGGTCGACATTCAAGCCGTTCGTCTACTCCGCGGCAGTGCGCGCGGGGCACCCCGTCACCGAGATCCTCCAGGATACGCCGCTCGATCACCCGGTGCTCCAGCCGGACAGCTCGATGTGGGACCCCAAGGACTACGATCTGACGACGCTCGGACCGATTCCGATGCGCAAGTCGCTGTTCCTGTCGCGCAACCTGTCGACGATCAAGCTCGGCATGGCGATCGGAGAGCAGACGGTGATCGGAGAGGCGCGGCGCTACGGCATCACGACGCCGATTCCCGCCGTGCCGGCGATTCACATCGGCGCGCAAAGCGTCTATCCGATCGAGCTGATCTCCGCCTACACCACGTTCGCCAACCTCGGTACCCGCGTGCAGCCGATCGGCATCATCCGCGTAGAGGATCAAAGCGGCAACATCCTGTGGCAGCCCGCGATCCAGAAGGAAG
The DNA here is from genome assembly GCA_035691925.1 of Gemmatimonadales bacterium. GTDB lineage: Bacteria > Gemmatimonadota > Gemmatimonadetes > Gemmatimonadales > GWC2-71-9 > DASTHG01. The sequence goes on along the minus strand of DASSIL010000239.1, from coordinate 54,656 downwards.
AGGTGATGGATCCGGTGCACACCTGGTTGATGACCGACATGCTGAAGGACGTGGTCCGCCAGGGCACCGCGCATGGCGCCGTCTGGGGGGGCGGCTTTCAGCTCCCGGCCGGCGGCAAGACCGGAACGACCGACGATTACACCGACGCCTGGTTCGTCGGCTTCACGTCGGAGATCGTCGCCGGGATCTGGGTGGGCTACGATATCCAGCAGCGCATCATGAACGACGCCGGCGGCGGCAAGATCGTGGCTCCGGCGTGGACCGAGTTCATGCGCGACGTCTACGACCGGCGCTCGCCGCCGGCCGACTGGGCGCGTCCCGACTCGCTGGTACCGCGCGAGGTCGACTGGAGGACGGGATACCTCGTCACGCCGTTCTGCCCGGCCGGCGACCACCACTGGGACTGGTTCTATCCGGGAACCGAACCCCGGCAGCTCTGTCCCGTGCACGGGGGACTCGGACCCTTGACGCCCTGAGCGCATGCTCCGCATCCGCGCCGGTGTAGTCTTTCCGGTCACGGCGCCGCCGATCGAGGACGGCGCCGTTCTCGTCGGCGCCGACGGGCGCATCACCGCCGTCGGACCCAACGCGCGCGTCCCGACCCCCGGCGACGTCGAGCGGCTCGAGTTCAAGGACGGCGTTCTCGCGCCGGGGCTCGTCAACGTCCACACCCACCTCGAGCTGACGCATCTCGCCGGCACCAACGACGAACGGGATTTTGTGAAGTGGATCGGCCGGGTGCGGGCGCTGAAGGATCAGTCGACGCCCGAGCAGTTCCAGGCGGCCGCCGAGCGGGGCCTGCGCGATTGCTGGGCACACGGCATCACCTGCATCGCCGACACCGGGAGCTCCGGGGCGACGATGCAGGCGCTGGTGCGCTTCGGCGGCCGCGGCATCGTGTATCAGGAGGTCTTCGGGCCCTCTCCGGCGCAGGTGCCGGCGAGCATGGCGGAGCTGGAGCAGCAGGTCCTGCGCTTGCGCCGCCTCGCCACGTCGCAACGGCGCATCGGCGTGTCGCCGCACGCGCCGTACACCGTATGCGAGTCGCTGTATCGGCGCGTGGCACGCTTCGCGCAGCAGGAGCGCCTGGCGATCGCGCTGCACCTCGCCGAGTCCCAGGAAGAATCGGAGCTGGTGCGCTACGGCGCCGGCCCGTTTGCAGAAGCCCTGCGCGCCCGCGGCATCGCCGTCGAGCCGCACCACTGCTCTCCGGTCAAGTACTTGCGCGACCTCGGCCTGCTGCGGCCGGGGACGCTGGCGATTCACTGCGTCCAGGTGGACGCCGACGACGTGGCGACGCTCAAAGCGTCGCGCGCGGCGGTGGCGCACTGCCCGCGCTCCAACCGGGCGCACGCGCACGGGGTCGCCCCCGTCGCCCTGCTGCGGCAGGCCGGGATCCCGGTGGGCATCGGCACCGACTCGGTGGTGAGCGTCCCGGATCTCGACCTCTGGTCGGAGGCGCGCACCGCCTGGTTCGGTGCGGAGGAGGCACTGCGCTTCCTGACGCTCGAGGGCGCCAAAGCGCTCGATTGGGACAGGGAAATCGGATCGCTCGAGGTGGGGAAAGCGGGTGATCTGGCCGTCTTTGGTTATACGCCGCCCCACCGGCTGCCCCCTCCTCCCATCGCGTTGGCGACGGTGGTGGGCGGACGGTTGGTGCACCGGACCTGAAAACACCGCCACCAAACCGGCACCATCCTGCGCCGCCTCCTTTAGTTAACCCCACATCTTGCCTGAAGTTAGGGACCAGGGTTAGGATTTGGTGCCGCCCCGTTCGCGGTGAGCGAGGCGGTCTTTTTTCGCCGAGAGTGAGCCCCGTGCGCTGTCTAGCGCTCAACGCGTCGTTCGAGCCCCTGACCATGGTGCCCGTGCGCCGCGCCCTGCGCCTCGTGATCGACGGCAAGGCCGAGATCGTGGAGGCGGACAAGGGCGAGGTGATGCGCAGCGCGCGCCTCGAGCTGCCGCGCCCCGCGGTGATCCGGCTGGTCAAGTTCGTCCACGTGCCGCGGCGCTTCCGCCGCCAGGTGACCAATACGTTCCTGTTCGCCCGGGACGAGTACTGCTGCCAGTTCTGCGCGCGGCACCAGAGCGAGCTGCGCCACCGCGAGTGTCTCACGCGGGATCATCTCATCCCGCTGTCGCGCGGGGGCACGAACGCGTGGACGAACGTCCTCACCGCCTGCTCGACCTGTAACACGCGCAAGGGAAATCTCCTGCCCGAAGAGGTGGGGATGCACCCGCTGCGCCCACCGGTCGAGCCGCACTTCGTGCACCTGTCGTGGGCGGTGCGCCGTCTTACGGCGATCCAGTCGCGCTACATCCGGTTGTTCTACGGGGCGGCGGTGTTGCGGACGCTCGAGGGGCTCTAAGGCGCGTTCTCGGTAAAATCGTCTGACCGTCCCTGCAGGTTGAGCGTCGGGAGCCCGGCGATGCGCACCAGCGCGCGCTGGGCTCCGTGCGCAATCGCCTGTCCGAAGTTTTCCTGACCGGAGACGGCGGGGGTCACATCGCCCTTCAGCCAGCGGGTCAGCTCTTCCAGGTCGGTGTCGTTCAGAGTGGTCACGTCGAGGTGGGCGACGAGGTAGAGCCGCCCGCCCTCCCGCGATTCGAGGGTGACGCGGTACGGGACGTCGAGCGCCGAGTCGAGCTCGGCGGAGGTGGCGAACCGCTTCACCGTGCCGCCGTAGGAGATCAGCACGTATTCGTCGGCCAGCGGGTCATGGCGCGCGACGGCATCCCACTCGACGCCGGTGAGGAAGCGGTCGAACCACCCGGAGCGGTCGCGCCACAGCTCGAGCCGGAAGTGCAGGCGCAGCGGGAATCCCGAGTGCATGAGGTCGATGAACCGGCCGTCCTCGAGCAGGCCGTGCGCCTGAACGCGAGCCACCGGACCATCGCGCGACACGGCGAGGGATGGTCCTGGCTCCTGCGCGGCGAGCCGGGAGGCGGCCGCGAGCAGGACGGCGAGGACTCCGGCGAGGCGACGCGTCACTAGAGGCGGTGCTCCAGACGTGCCGTCAGCCGCAGCGGCTGGCTCGCGTTGACGGCCTTCGCCACGTACACGCCGAACCCGCCCCAGTCGATGCCGAGCCCCAGGTCCGCGAGCCAGCTGGAGAGCCGCGGCAGCTGGCCGCTGGGCACGCGGCCGGGGCCGCGTCCGACGAGCCACCCCTGGCCGGCGTCGCCGAAAACGACGAAGTCCGGACCCCGCAGAAAGCGCGTCATGTACCCGAGGCCCCCCGTCTGGCCCGTCTCCGGGTTGTAATTAGTGCGGAGGTTGATGTGGCCCCGGTACTCGGTTTGCACCGCCACGACGCGGTCGCACGCCGCGACCAGCGTTCCGGCGAACCCCCCGGCTGTAGCGAGGGAATTGCAGGCACCCTGGCGGAACTCGTATCCCGGCAGCGGCTCGGGGCCGCCGATGCTGAGGCGCCGCTGCACCGTCAGCGGGTCGCCGCCGAGCCACCCCGCGAGGACGAACCGGAAGTTGAGCCGTCCCTCCTGGCTGACTTTGTTGTAGCGCCGCAGATCGAAGAACGCCCGTGTGGACCGGTACTTCCCGAGCAGCGCCGCCGAGTCCCGGACGCCGCCCGGAAAGTCCGGGGCGGGGCGTACGTCGTCGCTCGTCACGAATTCGAGCGAGCCGCGCAGGTACCATCCCGACGTCGGCTGATCGGCGTTGTCGCGAGAATCCAGGGTGACGGTGGGCAGCATGCTCGTGTAGTGCCCATTGTCGATCGGCGGGTTGGGCCGCCAGGCAATGCTGGTGCGAGAGAGCGTCCACGGATCCCGCGTGCGCAGTGTCGACTCTCGTTCGCGGCGAATCTCGAACGACAGGTCGAGCGGCGCCTCGGCGCGCCACCCCAGCCGCGCGGCGACACCCGAGCCGCGGAAGTAGTCGCGGTAATCGCGCCGCACCAGGAATGCCTCCCACCCCACTTCGTTGGCGTGCAGGCCCCAGTCTTCCACCGGGTTCACGAGATCGAAGGCGCGCAGGGTGAGTCCCATCGGCCGCCGGTTGCCGAACACCAGCTCGGCGCGGGTGTGATAGCCGAGGTCGCAGCACTCGCCGCTGATCGAGTGTGCGGTGCGAAACACGCCCATGGCCGCGCCGTGAAACCCGAGGCCGCGGCTGAGTGACAGGTCGACCGTCGGTCCGGCGACGATCGGGAGCCCCTCCACGCGGTTGAACGTGCCGCTCGTGGCGAGGACGAGGCTGGAGCGCGACGTCCCGTTCCCGAACGTGTAGCGGGCCGAGAGGCTGAGCCGGCGCAGCAGGTCCGGTGCATACACCAGCGTGTCGCCGGCGAGGCGATAGGGGAGGGGCTCGGCGTAGACGCGAATTTCCCCCGTGACGCCGCTGCGCGGACCGATGACGGTGCCGCCCACGACGGTCAGGCTGCCGGTCACCGCGGCGGTGGTGTCGAGAATGGCGTTGCCATTGATGACGAGCAGCGAGCCTTCGATGCGCCCGCCGATGAGGGCGGGGCCGGTGCGGATCGCGACGTCCCCATGCCAGGCGTTGCCGGCGGGGAGGCTGGCGCGCCCGACGAGCCGCGTCGTGGAGGGGGCGTTGTAGGCGCGCACGACCGCGAGCACGGTGCTGTGGGGCAGCTCGGGTGGGGTGAAGTGCAGGCCGGCGCTCTCGGGATGAATGACGATCGCGGTATCCTGCGCCGCCAGGGGCCGGAGCGCGCACAGCGCCGCGGCGCAGATGAACAAGAGACGCATGGGGAGACTCAGTCGGAAAGGTGACGGGGCGATTCGAGGCCGAGCCGGCGCATCCGCCGGTAGAGGTTGGCGCGATCGGTCGACAGCCGCCGCGCCGCATCGGCGACGTTGCCGCTGGCAGCCGAGAGGGCCGCGGCGATCAGCTGCCGCTCGTAGCGGTCGAGCGCGTCCGCGAGCGGAAGGTCGGACGTGGCGCCCGCGCCCGCCGCGCCATCGTTCGCCGGTGCGGCGACGGCCTCGGGCGGGAGCACGCGGATCACCGCATCGGCGGTGAGCGTGTCGCTCTCGGCGAGAATGGCGAGTCGCTCCACGAGATTCGCGAGCTCGCGCACATTCCCGGGCCAGCGGTAACTCATGAGCAGCTGCAGCGCGCCGGTATCGATCGTGAGCTTCCGCCCGAGGCGCGCGGCCTGGCGGGTCAGAAAATGCCGCACCAGCGGCGCCACGTCTTCGGCGCGCTCGCGCAGCGGTGGGATCTGCACCGGCAGCACGTTCAACCGGAACAGCAAGTCTTCACGGAACCTCCCATCCCGCGTGGCGCGCACCAGATCCTTGTTGGTGGCGGCGATGACGCGCACGTTCACCGAGATCGGCTTCTCACCGCCGACGCGCTCGATGACTCCCGTTTCCAGCACCCGCAACAGCTTCGCCTGGGCCTCCTGCCCGAGATCGCCGACCTCGTCGAGAAACAGGGTGCCGCCATCGGCCAGCTCGAAGCGGCCGAGGCGCCGCTCGCCGGCTCCGGTGAACGCGCCTTTCTCGTGGCCGAACAGTTCGGACTCGACGAGGTCGCGGGGGATCGCCGCGCTGTTGACCGTCACGAACGGGCGGCCGGCGCGGCCGCTCTGATTGTGGATCGACGAGGCCACGAGCTCCTTCCCCGTCCCAGACTCCCCGGTGATCAGCACGCGCGCGTCGGTCGGCGCGATGCGGGCGATCAGGGTGCGCAGTTCCTCCATCGCGGGGCTCGCGCCGACGAGCGGATCGGCGTGCCCCAGCGCTTCGTGCAGGCGGCGGTTTTCCGCGCGTGCCCGTGCCAGCTCGAGCGCGCTGCGCACGGCCACCAGCAGCCCCTCGGGGGTCAGCGGCTTCTCGAGAAACTGAAACGCGCCGAGCTTGGTGGCGCGCACCGCGTCCGTCAGCGAGGCCTTGCCGCTCATCATCACGACGGGGACCTCGGGGAGCTGCTGCTTCAGCTGTTCGAGGGTCGCCAGACCGTCGGGCCCGCCGGCCATCATCAGGTCCAGCAGAATCGCATCCGGGGCGACATCCCGCACGGCGGCGAGCGCGGCGGTGCCGTTGGCGGCCTCGGCCGTCTCGTAGCCTTCCCCCTGCAGCAGCGCACCGACCATGCGGCGGATGTTCGGCTCGTCGTCGACCAGCAGGACGCGGGGGCTCACGCCGGAAACACCAGCGTGAAGGTGGCGCCGCCCCCCGGCGTTTCCGAAGCGGCGATCGTCCCGTTGTGCGCGTCCACCGTCTGGCGGACGAGCGCGAGTCCGAGGCCCGTCCCGTCGAGTTTCGTCGTCATGTAGGGCTCGAAGACGCGGCCGCGCAGTCCCGGCGGGATTCCCGGACCGTGGTCGGCGACCGTCACCACCACACCGCGGCCCTCGCCCGCCACCCCGACGTCGATCGTGCCGCGGCCTCCCATCGCCTCGGCGGCGTTGCGGAACAGATTGCTGAAGGCGTGGCGCAGCGGATCGTAGTGGCCCTGAATCGAGCGGCGCCCATTGGCGTGGACCACCACGGCGACCTGCTCCGGCACCGCCGTGCGCCCGAGCTCCTCCAACAGCTCCACCAGATCGACCTCGCTCGTGGGACCTTCGGGGAGCCGCCCGAAGTCGGCGAATTCGCGAGCCAGCCGCTCGAGACGGTCGGTTTCCGCCGCGAGCACCTCGAGCGCGACCGTGCGGCGCTGGTCCGTGGCGTCGTTGGTGCGGCCGAGCTGCTCGACGGCGATGCGCATCGCCGTGAGCGGGTTCTTGATTTCGTGCGCGACGCGCCGTGCCACCTCACGGAACGCCCGCAGCCGCTCGGATTCGAACTCACGGGCGCGCGCCGCGTCGAGGGCCCCAGCGAGATCGCGCAGCGCCAGGCGCAGCGACTCGAACTCCGGCGCCCCGCGGGTGGTCGCCCCCTCGGGCAGCGCCTCGCGCTGCCGGATCAGGCGGGTCCAACCGACGAGCTCGTCGATCGGTCGCGACAGCTGCCGCGAGAGATGTCCTGCGACGCGCACCGCGGCGAACAGCACCAGCGTCCCGAGCGCGATGACGACGACGGCGAGACCGGCCGTGTAGTAGCGGAGATAGAGGTCGGCACGTCGCGCGAGGCTCACGCCGCGCGACAGCGCAGCGAGGTGCGCCCGCATCGCCTCACGTGCGTTCGGTGCCAGCCGGTTGGTGTCGACCTGGTCCAGCATCTCGCGCGCCGAGTTCGCAACTTCCTCGAGCGAAGCCCGGGCGCCGGTCGCCGGGGCCACGGTGCGCACCGTCAGCACCCATCCCACCACGGCGAGGCCGGTCGGCACCGCCGCCATCGCCACCAGGACGAAAAAGATGCGACGCCGGAAAGGCAGTGGCATATCTTGTCGCAATCTATGAGGATGCGTCAGGTGCGACAAACTGACACGACTCTGACCGCAGATCGGGAGGCAGGATGAAGAGCCACACCCACTACCTGTGGTTCAATACGAAGCAGCGCCAGGAAATCATCGACGTCACCGATGCGGTCGAGGAGCAGGTCAAGGCCAGCGGGGTGCAGGAGGGGTTCGTCCTCGTGTCCGCGATGCACATCTCGGCTTCGGTGTTCGTGAACGACCACGAATCGGGTCTGTGGCACGACATCCAGCACTGGCTGGAAGAGACCATCGCACCCTGGGATCCGAAGCGATACCGGCACAACGAGACGGGTGAGGATAACGCCGCTGCGCACCTGCGCAGCCTGACGGTGGGGCATGAGGTGATCGTACCGATTACCAAGGGAAAGCTGGACTTCGGGCCCTGGCAGCGGGTGTTTTACGGGGAGTGGGACGGGCAGCGCAGGAAACGCGTCATCATCAAGGTTCTGGGAGACTAGTGCCGGGCTTCCATATTCGCCGCAAGTTGTTTATTTTCAATGACTCCCGATGGAGTCCGGGATTGGCCCGGCAGGTGTGACGCTCGGGTTCGGCATCACGGCGCGGCAGATCCGCGATCCGGCGAGCCGTGCTTCGAGCGCCAGACGCTCTCCGGACACCGGCTCCCCCCGTTGCCGCCTCATTTCGGTGCGGCCAGCGGGCGTAACAGGCGGACGATGAACGGACGCGCCGTGCGCGACTTCATCGCTGCTCAGACGAGCCCCCGCCAGGTGCGCGAGGCAGCCACTCCACGGATCGGGACTGGAGCGCGCGGCCCAGGAGGCGCACCCGGCAGCGGCCGGCACGTATAGAAACATCCAATGACCACATCATCGCCACAACCGCATCTCGCCCGCTCGCCGTACAAAGAACCCCCCGCCCACGCTCCCAACGCCGCCCTGCTGATCGACTTCGACAACGTCACCATGGGGATCCGCTCCGATCTGCAGACGGAGCTGAAGCGCCTCATGCAGTCGGAAATCATCCGCGGCAAGGTGGCCGTCCAGCGGGCGTATGCCGACTGGCGGCGCTACCCGCAGTACATGGTGCCGCTCGCCGAGGCGTCGATCGACACGATTCAGGCGACCGCCTACGGGTCCTCGAAGAAGAACGCCACCGACATCCGGCTGGCGGTCGACGCCGTGGAGCTCGTCTTCACCCGCCCCGAAATCGGAACGTACATCCTGCTCTCGGGCGACTCCGATTTCTCGAGCCTCGTGCTCAAGCTGAAGGAGTACGGCAAGTACGTCATCGGCGTCGGCATCCGCGAGTCGTCCAGCGATCTCCTCGTGATGAACTGCGACGAGTACTACTCCTACAACGAGCTCGCCGGCCTGACCCGGGCGAGCGACGTGGAGCACGTGCGCCACGATCCCTGGGAGCTGGTCGTCGAAGCGGTGAAACAAATGACGGCGCACAACGATGTGATGCGCTCCGATCGCCTGAAGCAGGTGATGCAGGAGATCGACCCGGGTTTCGACGAGAAGGACGCGGGGTATTCCCGCTTCAGCAAGTTCGTGCAGGAGGCGGCGCACCGCGGCCTGATCGCCACCGAACGGCTCGACAACGGGCAGTTCGAAATCTCGCTGGGCGCCAGGGTCGATGACGCGCCGCCGCCCGCGCAGCCGGCCGCGCCGACGGCCGCGCCGCCACCGCCGCCACCGCGCGCGCGGAAAGGGTCGATCGTCGGCGATGCCTTCGGGCTGCTGCGCCAGGCGCTCGGCAAGATGAGCGGCGACCAGACGGTCAGCGCCGATGCGGTGCGCGAAGCGATGAACGACCTCGCCCCGGAAGGGACGAAGCGGGTCGATGCGCGCAGCATGCCGAAGCTGTTGCGCCAGGCGCACGATGCCGAGTTGATCGATTTGTCGCGCGACGATGAGGGAGCGTATGCGGTGCGGGTGCGGCAGGAGGAGCCGGGCGAGACGGCTGCTCCGCCGGCAGCCGCGCCGGCGCATGCAGCGCGACCGGTCCCGGAGGGAGAGGAGGAGTACGAGCCGCCGCAGCCTGCCTCTTCCGCCCCGCCGCCACCCTACTCACAGCAGTCGCCGTCCGGAGGGATGCCGCTGCGCAGCGCGCGCTTCCGTCGCGGCTCGCGCGGCCCCCGGCCGGCCGCGCCCGACGTCCCGCGCGTCGGGGTCGTGGAAGTCGATCCCAACTTCCACTCCCGGGTGGAGCGGATGCCGACCAGGAGCGGGCCTCCAGCTCCCACGGTCAGCGAGCCGTCGCCGGGGGGAGGCGGAAACCGCGGTGATGACGATCGTCCCCGCCGCGAGCGCGGCGGCCGCGGCCGGGGCGGGCGCGGCAGGGGACGCGGTGGAAACCGCGAGGGGCGCGACGGCAACGGTGGACATGGCGGCCATGAGAGCCGCGAGGGCCGGGAGGGGCGCTCAGGAGGGGAGGGGGACCGTTCCCGGGGACGCCGCGGTGGTCGTGGTCGCGGCGGCCGGGGCGGCGGGCGCTCGGAGCGCAATGGCGAGGACCGTGGACGGACGGCACCGTCCTACGAGAGCAGCGCGCATACGCCGGAGCCGTCCATACCGCCGCCGACTCCTCCCGCCCGGCCCGTGTCGCCCCCGCCGGAGAACCGCGAGGAGGGGGATTCGTTCTGGTCACGGGTCAAGCGGGGACTGATCGGCGGCCCGTGAGCCGCAAGCCTCTGACCAGAGCCTTCTACGCGCGACCGACTGCCGAGGTCGCGCGTCGGCTTTTGGGCCAGATTCTGGTGAGCCGGATTCGCGGGCAGGAGGTCGCGGGGCGCATCGTCGAGACCGAAGCCTACATCGGCCCACACGATCCCGCCTGCCATGCCTATGGGCGCCGCCGCACCGCCCGTACCGAGCCGCTCTACGGGCCGCCGGGGACGGCGTACGTCTACTTCACCTACGGGATGCACTGGTGCCTCAATGCCGTCACCGAGCGCGTGGACTACCCGGCCGCGGTTCTGATTCGTGCCCTCGAGCCGCTCCAGGGGATCGAGCTGATGCGCCGGCGCCGCGGAGCCGTTCCCGACCGCGCCCTGTGCGGCGGCCCCGCCCGGTTGTGCGAAGCCCTCGGCATCACCGGGGACCAGAACGGCGGCTCCCTGCAGCAGGGAGCGCTCCGCATCTTTTCCGGGGGCCGGACCCGGTTCCGGGTGGCGGTGACGCCGCGCATCGGCATCACGACGGCGCGTGACTGGCCGCTGCGGTTCGTCATCGCCGATTCGCGCTGGTTGTCCCGTTGAAAGCACGAGAGCCCGGGGAGGTCGTCCCCGGGCTCTCGTGGTGGCGGTCGGCCGGTGGCTCAGTGTTCCGACGTCACGTCTTCCTTCGAGCTGCCGAAGCTATAGCGGATTCCACCACTGATGGTGTGGGTCGCGCCGCTCAGCAGGAAGTTGTTCGCCGCGGAATTGATCATGTACTGGCCGAACACAGCGAGCTTGCCGACGTTGATCTGCACACCGCCGATCGCCCACCCGACCGCCTTGCTGCCGGCGGACTGCGCCAGCGCTTCGGCGTTGGCGGCATCGGCCGGACTGGCGCAGATGGCCGTGGCGGTTGCGCCGCTGCAGTCCGCCGTGGGGTTCTGGACCGTGATGAGACCGACGCCGATCCCCGCGAACGGCTCGACGTGCTGCTGCAGCGGGAATGCCATCAGGCCGATGAACAGGCGGCGCACCTGATCGAACGTCACGTCATGGGCGCTCCCCGTGTTCTGGTCGACCACCGTCGCGCGTGCGGCGGTGATCAGGAACGCCTGCTCCCCACCGACGTACAGGGCGGTCCGCTTCCCGGTGATGAGCCAGTGGACGCCGATCACCGGGTCGATGAAATAGCCCTGGTCGTTCGTCTTGTAGGCGAAGCCCCCCGCCGTGGCGCCCCAATACCAGCGGTGCGAGCGATCCTCCGGGACCTGCCCGGCGGCGGGCCGGACCAGAGCGATCGCGACGAGCGCGAACAGCGCCAAGCGAGACGTCGGCTTCATCGGACTCCTCCACGGGTTCCAAGGCAGCCCGGTCGGGGCTGCCGGGTGGACCCCCAAAATAGGAGTCGGCGCCCGTTTGGCAAGCTGTGGGGTCACCGCTAGCCCATTGCTGTCATGTCGGTTAAGAGCTTGCACCGCGAAACTACTTGAAGTCGAGAAGGTAATGCCGAAATTATACCGAAAATATGGTGTCTCAACTGTCTCTTAAGTGGCTCTATGGTGGCTTAAATCAATCCGAGACGACTCCCCACCTTTCGAAACGCCCGCAACGCAAAATCGAGATCGTCCCTGGTGTGTGCCGCCGAAAGTTGGCAGCGCACGCGCGCGTGGCCCTGGGGAACGACCGGGTACCCGAACCCCGTCACGAACACCCCTTCCTCGAGCAGCAGGTCGCTCATCTGGATCGCCTTTGCCGTTTCGCCGAGGATCACGGGCACGATCGGGGTCTCGCCGGGGATCGGCTTGAAACCGAGGCTCGAGAGCTGCTCGCGGAAGTAGCGGGCGTTCTCGTGCAGCCGCCGCACCCGCTCGGGGTGTGCCTCGAGCAGCCGCACCGCGGCGAGCGCGCTCCCGGCGACGGTGGGAGGCAGGGCGTTGCTGAAGAGCTGTGGCCGGGAGCGCTGGGTCAGGTAGTCGGTCAGGGCGAGCGGGCCCGCGGTGAAGCCGCCGGCCGCGCCGCCCAGGGCCTTTCCGAGGGTCGACGTGATGATGTCGACCTTTCCCAGCACGCCGTAGTGCTCGGCGGTTCCGCGGCCCGTGGCACCGAGCACGCCCGTGGCGTGGGAATCGTCCACCGCCACGACCGCATCGTACTTGCGGGCCAGCTCGAGAATGTCGGGGAGCCGGGCGATGTCGCCCTCCATCGAGAAGATGCCGTCGGTGAAGACGAGCCGGCGGCGCGCCCCGCCTGCCGCGTTCAGCTTCTCCTCGAGGTCCTGCATGTCGGAGTGCCGGTACACCGCCGTCTGGCACTTCGTGATCGTCTTGGCGAGCCGGATCGAGTCGATGATCGAAGCGTGGTTGAGCTGGTCGGAAATGACGATGTCCTGCTCGCCCAAGATCGTCGGGCAGAGCCCTTCGTTGGCGTTCCAGCAGCTCACGTAGGTGAGCGAGCTCTCGCACCCGACCAGGTGGGCCAGCGCCGCCTCAAGCTCACGGTGGATGCTGAAGGTACCGCAGATGAACCGCACCGACCCTGTCCCGGCGCCGTAACGATCCAGCGCCGCCCGGCCCCCTGCCACGACCTCCGGGTCGTTGCACAGCCCCAGGTAATTGTTGGACGACAGGATGACGACCTCGCCGCGCCCTTCCATGCGCGCGCGCGGTCCCTGGGGACCCTCGAGGTAATTGAGGCGCTTGTAGACGCCGTCGCGCTTGAATTGCTCCAGCTCGGTCTCGAGGCTCGTGGCGAAGCTCATGCGATCTCCAGGATGACCTTGCCGGCGTCGCCGGAGCGGATGGCGGCGATGGCTTGATCGATGTGGGCAAGGGGGAAGCGGTGCGTGATCACGGGGCGGGGGTCCAACAGCCCTGCGGAGAGAAAGCGGCGCATCTGATGCCACGTCTCGTACATCTTGCGGCCGATGACGCCGTAGACGGTGATGCCCTTGAAGATGATCTCGTCGGCGAAATTGACGGGGACCTCACCCTGGGGAATGCCGAGCAGCTGGACCCGCCCACCCATCCGCACGGTGTGGAACGCCTGATGGAGCGCGGAGGGCACGCCCGACATCTCGCACACCACGTCCACCCCCTCACCGCTCGTTTCCGCGCGGACGGTCGCTGCCACGTCGGTTTCCCGGGCGTTGATGACGACGTGGGCACCCATAGTCCGCGCCAGGGCCAGGCGGCGCGGGTTCACGTCGGACGCGATCACGCGCGCGGCGCCGGCGGCACGAGCGATGCCTACCGCGAAGCAGCCGATCGGCCCGCACCCCACGACGAACACGGTGCTGCCGGGGATGTCCGCGGTCAGCACGGTGTGGAAGGCGTTGCCCATCGGGTCCATGATCGCGCCGATCTCGGTCGGGATCCCGTCCAGCGTCAGCACATTGGTCGCGGGCATCGAGATGAATTCGGCGAAGGCCCCGTCGCGATCGACGCCGATGATGCGCGTGTTGCGGCAGATATGGCCGTTGCCGGTGCGACACTGCGGGCAGTGGCCGCAGATGATGTGTCCCTCGGCCGTCACGAGCTGGCCGACTTTCAGCTCGGTAACACCTTCCCCGACGGCTACGATCGCTCCCGCGAACTCATGGCCCACGACGATCGGCGGGTGCATCCGTCCCTGGGCCCAACTGTCCCAATCGGCGATGTGGAGATCGGTGCCGCACACTCCCGCGTGGCGGACCGCGATCAGCACTTCCCCCGGGCCGGCGCGCGGCTTGGGAACGGTCCGGACCGCGAGACCGGGGGCGCGCGACTCCTTGACGACGGCTTGCATGGTATCGGGCATGGGCGAGGACCGGCCGGAGAGCGGGGCGAGGTCAGGGAATCGAGCGTGATCGCGGCCGTAATATAGTCCGCACCGGAGTCCCCGAAATGCAACGCGGGGCCGGCATGGTGCCGGCCCCGCGCGCGTGGCGTTGGCGCTGCCTGGTCTCAGGTCCCCGCGGGATGCGGATCGACGGGCAGCCGCTGGTGCACGTGGTCTCCGGAATCGGGATCATCGGCGCACCAGCAGTACGCCCAGATGCGCGCCGGTCGGGCAAGATGCCGGCCTGCGCGCAGGATGATCCCGATCGGTTCGTTGTCGAGCATGAGTGGAAGACTGGTCATGCCCCTCACCCAAGCAATTCGAGGGCCACAACCACGATCGCTGTAAGTCGCTGCACTGTATGATGTTATCTTTTGCGGCGAAGGCCATCAATCGACAATCCGACACGTGTGGCCTGTGTCCCTCTGACGCGTTGATTCCGGCGGCTGCTGCGGCCAGAATCTCACCATGAAGCGATCCCGCTTGCTACTGCTGCCGCTCGCTCTGGCTCCCGGCGCGGCGGCGCAGTCGAGCGCGCCTAACGATTCGACGGTGACGGTCCGCGGTATCGTGGAGCTGCGCACCGATCAAACGGATTCGGCAGGCGCCTGGGTGGTGTTTCTCCCGGTCCCAGTGGTGGTACAGGACCTTCGCACCAACACCATCGCCCTGGCTGGCGGCGAACGTCTCGCGAGCCGGTTCGCCGACCGGTACGTGGAGGTTCGGGCGCGCGTGGCGGTCGAGCGCGATGCCTCGGGACGCACGCTGGCGATCGCCAACGACGAGCGCATCCGCGAGGTCCGTCCTCCTGGGCTCGTGCAGCAGGACGTCGAGCTGAGCCTGTCGGAGCGAGCCACCGTCGAGCTGGCCGTCGTGCCGCAGGCGGCGGTGTGGGTGGATCGGGCCGGGGTGCCGAGCGGCGTAACGCCGACGGTGCTGTTCTCCGTCGTCAACCATTCCCAGACGGAGCTGCGGTTCTTCTTCCCGACCAACGAGGTCGTGTGCGTGCTGGTGCGCCCGGCCGACGGCGGGAGCGCACACGAGGTCACCTGGAAGGTCTCCGCGCGGTATCAACTCGTCACCCTGCGGATGGGAGCGGTGTTCCGCCAGATGCTGCCGATTCCGAGAACGATCGCCGCGTACACCGGTCGCTACCTCGTGCGGGCGGCGTTGTGCGGAGCGGATCAGCTCCATGCCGAGGCGCCGTTCGACATCCTCGCCCCGTAGGCTATTCGGACTGCCGCGCCTCGGTCTCGGCGCGGCCGGCCGGCTTGGTCGCGGCGAAGCCGCCGCGACGCCCGCGCGGGCGCCGCTCCACCTGCCACGCACCGTACAATTCGAGCAAGGTATCCGTCGCGATGGGAATCACGGCCTTGTCCTCGATCGCCTCCCAGGGGAGGACGATGTGCACGCCCCCGGGCGGAGTGCGCGTCTGCAGATCGGCGACGAGCGAGCGGCGCGCTGCGGCGTCGAGCGCCGCCAGGGCCGCCGGATGCAGCACGGCGAGCGTCACCGGCACGTCCGGCATCCAGCTGCCGAACTGCACGACCAGCGCATGGAAACGGGCCGCCAGCTGCTCGGAAACGGCGCGCGCCTCGGCCGCCTCCACGGCGGCCAGCTCCTGATCGAGCAGCAGCACCTCCACGTCATGCGCCGCGACGAACAGCGCCGCCGGCAGGGCCGGCGCGCCGATCACGACCGCGGCATCTCCCGGCTCGAGCCGCCGCGCCCAGTGCACCAGCGGCATCCCGGCCTCGAGCTCCCAGTGGGTCGGCTCGCGCTGGGCGGCGCGCAGGGCACGATGGGTGCGCGACCAGCGCTGGAAGGACGGCAGGCGCAGCCGCTGCATGATGATGCGGTCGACATGCTCGAGCAGCAGCACCTCGGTGAGCAGATACTGATCGGCGGCGGCCGTCTCGAGCTCGCGCACCGCCTCGTCGCCGATCACCAGCAGCTCCGCCCGCGACAGCGCGTTCTTGTACTCCTCGATGCGCTGGAACAGGAACTCCTCGTACTCCTGGCGCAGCGAGCGGGCCACGCGGCGAGGCCGCCGGGCCCGGGCCCCGGTCTCGGCGGTCGTCAGCATGGCTCGATGTGGACCGTGACTTCGTTCAGCTGCAACTCCCGTTTCAGCCGCAGCTCGACCGCGTCGGCGATGTCGTGCGCCGACGTGACGTTGGCGTCGCGGTCGACGGCGATCGTCACCTCGGCGTAACGCACCTGGGAGCCGCCGCGCGAGCGAATGTCGTAGGCGCGCTGCACGCCGTTCACCCCTTCGGCCGCGGTCTGGATCGCATCCATCGGGACGGCCCGCTCGTCCACCAGGATCGGCACCGAGCGCTGCGTGATCTGATACGCGACGCGGACGATCAGCAAGGCGATCACCAGGGCGATCGCGGGATCGGCCCACCATAACCCGCGGCGCGCCAGGAGCAGCCCGGCGATGACCCCGATCGAGATGTAGACGTCGCTGCGCGTGTGCGCGGCATCGGCGACGAGCAGCTCGCTCTGCAGGGCGACACCGCGCCGGTGCTCGTACCAGGCCACGATCCCGTTGACCCCCAGACCGGCCACCAGGATGCTCAGCTGCAGGTTGGAGATCGCCGGCGCGGGGTGGGAGCCGACGAGGTGTTCCACGGCGCCCCGCGCCAGCTCGAAGCAGGTGATGGAGAGAAACCCGACCAGCGCGAGGGCGCCGAGGGATTCGAATTTTCCATGCCCGTAGGGGTGATCCTCATCGGGGGCCCGTGCCGCCACGCGGACGACGACGAGGGCCAGCACGTTGTTGACCGCATCCACCGAAGAATGCAGGGCGTCGCCCAGCACGGCGAGCGAATGAGCGGCGAGCCCCACCAACAGCTTCGCGATGACCACGGCCAGATTGGCGAACAACAGGCCGATCAAGACACGGCGGACCAGGGTCGCCCGATCGCGCGCCCCCCCGTCCGGCCGGGCCAATGGCATGGATGCAAGGTTGTAAGGCGGGCTCCCGGAGTCAACGGGACGTCAGTCCACCGCCCGCAGCAAGGCGCCCTTCAGGTATCCGGTCTCGGGGATCGTGAGGATCTCCGGATGATCCCCCGACGCCCCGGTGAGCCGCAGCAGCTCGAGGCGGCGCCCGCTGTCGCGCCCCGCGTCGACCAGCATGTCGAGGAATTCGGGCCGGCGCAGGTGATAGGAGCAGGACGCCGTGAACAGCAATCCGCCGGGGGCGAGGAGCCGCATGGCGCGCAGGTTGATCTCCTTGTAGCCGGCGATCGCCCGCGGCAGGGTCGCCCGCGTCTTGGCGAACGCCGGCGGGTCGAGCACCACCGTGTCGAAACGCTCGCGGGCGCGTTCCAGGGTGCGCAGGAAGTCGAACGCATTCGCCTCGTGCCAGGTGATCGTCGAGAAGCCGTTGAGTGCGGCATTCTGCGCGGCGCGCTCGAGCGCCTCGCGGCTTTGATCGATGGCGAGCACCGAGCCCGCCGTGCGCGCGAGCTGCAGGGCGAACGAGCCGTGGTAGGTGAACACGTCGAGCGCGCGCCCGCCCGTCCGGGAGAGGGCGGCGACCAGCAGGCGGCTCTCGCGCTGATCGAGAAACGCTCCCGTCTTCTGGCCGTGCCGCGGCGCGGCGAGGTAGCGGATGTTTCCTTCGCGCACCTCGACGGCGTCGGGGACGTCGCCGTGCACCAGCTCGACGTCGAGCGACAGATCCTCGTGGCGGCGCACGGCGGTGTCGTGCCGCAGCAGGATCCCTTGCGGCTCCAGCGCCTCGCGCAGGGCGTCGAGCACGTCGCCGCGCACCGCTTCCAGGCCGGCCGAGAGCAGCTGCGCCACGATGTAGGGACCGTAGCGGTCCACGACGAGCGACGGCAGCCCGTCTCCTTCGGCATGGACCACGCGATAGGCGGTGGCCGCGATCCCTTCGCGGCGGGCAGCGCACGCGGCGATGCGGAAGCGCCACCAGGCGGCGTCGATCGGCTGCAGCTGCGCGGTGAGAAAGCGCAGGCGGATCTCACTCCTGGGGGAGAACAGCGCCTGGCCGAGCGGGGCTCCGCGGCGGTCGTGTACCTCGACGATGCCGGGGCCGCGGCGCGGCGACGCCAGCACGTCGCTCTTGTAGATCCAGGGGTGTCCCGACGCCCAGCGTGCCGCGCCCTTCGCCGAAACGACCGCGATAGCTTTGTCGGACTCCATGGCCCTCGCCGATCAGCTGCGCCTGATGGTCATTACCGATCCCGGGCTCCTCGCCGGCCGGGATCCGGTCGCCGTGTGTCGCGCCGCCGTGCTGGGCGGCGCCACGATGGTGCAGGTCCGCGGCAAGGACACCCCGGTCCGCGAACTCGTGAGCCTGACGCGCGCGCTCGCCGCCGAGCTCGCGGTGCCGGTGCTCGTCAACGATCGCGTCGACGTGGCACTCGTCGCCGGTGCGGCGGGGGCCCACCTCGGCCAGGACGACGTTCCGCTGGACGCGGTGCGGCCGTATGTCCCGGCGGGATTCATCCTCGGCATCTCCGTCGGCTCACGGGCCGAGGCGGAGCGCGCCCGCGCCGTACGCGCCGATTATTGGAGTATCGGGCCGTGCTTCGCAACCACCAACAAACCGGATGCGGGGGAGCCGCTCGGGGCGAGCGGCTTCGCCGCGCTCGCGCGGCTGGCGCCCGAGGCACCGGTGATCGGCATCGGGGGGATCACCGCGTCCAACGCCGGCGCGATCGCGCAGGCAGGGGCGGCCGGGGTCGCGGTCATTCACGGAGTATTGGGGGCGGTGGATCCACAAGCCGCCGCCGCGGCGCTCCGCGGCGCGCTCGCTACGGCTCCGGCTGGCGGGTGGAGCGGATATTCGAAACCTGCTCCTTGACCTCGCGGATGGCGGCGAGATGCTCGGCGTAGGTCGCCGAAAAAATATGCTTGCCGTCGGGCTGCGCGACGAAGTAGAGGTACGGCGATGCCGCGGGATACAAGGCCGCGTCGATCGATGCACTATCGGGCTGGCTGATCGGTCCCGGGGGAAGTCCCGGATGCAAGTACGTGTTGTAGGGTGACCGGATCAGGAGATTCTTCTCGTACACCCGTCGCGGCCGCGCCCCCATCGCGTAGATCACGGTCGGGTCGGCCTGCAGCAACATTCCCCGGTCCAGCCGGTTGTGATAGACCGCAGAGACGTAGTCCCGGTCAGGGGCGTAGCGTACTTCCGATTCGATGATCGAGGCGAGCGTCATCAGCTGGTGCCGCGAGAGGTGCAGGGAATCGAGTCGCGCGCCCCAGGCGCTCGACCAGTGCGCCGCAAATTCATCCGTCATGAGCCGTACCAGCTCATGGGCGGTGGGGTGGGGGCGCACCGTGTAGGTCGTCGGATAGAGGTACCCTTCCACCGTCTCGGTTTCGGGGGGCAACCCCAGCCTGGCGAGCACGGCGGTATCTCGCACCGCGGCGAGGAACGAATCGCGGGGCACGCCCAGCTCCTGCGAGGCCAGATCGGCGATCTCGACGACGCGCAGCCCTTCGCGAACGGTGAAGCGAACCAGCGCGCCGCGACCCAGCTTCAGCGCGTCGATGATGTCGTTCCAGCGGGTGCCCTGGTGGAAGGCGTACGTGCCGCTCTTGAGGTCGCGCCCCAGTCCACGAGCGCGGGCGTAGATCGAGAACAGGAACTGCCGGGCGATGAGATCGTGTGCCGCCAGCGAGTCGATGGCGGCGCTGAGCGTCGCGCCCCGGGGAATCGTGAGCGCCACGCAGTCCGCGGCTGCGGCGTCGCAGGGCAGGGAAGCGCGGGAGCTGCACGCGAGGGCTGCGGAGCAGAGCAGGGCGAAGGACAGCCGGCGCGCGCGTCGCAACCGCTGCGCATTGGACGTTCTGCATTGGACATTGGCGTTCACGCGCTGCTCCCTCTCCTGCCATCAAGATAGTGCTGCAGCAGCACCGTTGCGGCGAGCGCGTCCACATCCGCCGCGCGACCCTTCGTCCGCCCACCCATCTCACGTACCGCCTGGCGTACGCGGGCGGTCGTGAAGCGCTCGTCCCAAAGCGTGACCGGGCGACCCGAGCGGCGCTCGATGTCGGCAGCGAGCTGACGCGCGGCGCGCGCCGGCTCGCCTTCGCCGCCGGATTCGTCGAGCGGGAGACCGACCACGATGCCGACGACGTGGTGGCTCTCGAGGTGCTGGAGCAGGAGCTGCATGGGGAAACGTTTCCCGGTGCGACGGGTCAGCGTGGCGAGCGGCTGGGCGAGGGTCTGGGTCTCATCGGAGAGGGCGAGCCCGATACGGCGCTCGCCCCAGTCGACCGCAAGCAGTCTCCCAACCGCTGGAATGCTGGAAGGGTGGAATGGTGGAACGCTGTCGCCTTCCGACATTCCCCCTTTCCAACCGTCCCTCATCCCTGCGACATGGTCGCGAAGAATTCCTGGTTCGACTTGGTGCGCTTCATGCGCTCGAGCAGGAACTCGATGGCTTCAACCGGCGGCATGTCGGAGAGGAAGTTGCGCAGCAGGTACACCTTGTTGAGCTCCTCTTTGGCGAGCAGCAGCTCTTCCTTGCGGGTCGACGTCCGCTGCACGTCGATCGCGGGGTAGACGCGGCGGTCGGCGATGCGACGGTCGAGGATGACCTCCATGTTGCCCGTGCCCTTGAACTCCTCGAAAATCACCTCGTCCATGCGCGAGCCGGTGTCGATCAGGGCCGTCGCGAGGATGGTCAAGGAGCCCCCGGCCTCGATGTTGCGGGCCGCGCCGAAGAAGCGTTTCGGCTTCTGCAGGGCGTTGGCGTCCACGCCGCCCGAGAGAATCTTGCCGGAGTGCGGCACGACGACGTTGTGGGCCCGCCCCAACCGGGTGATCGAATCGAGCAGGATGACGACATCCTTGCCGTGCTCGACCATGCGCTTCGCCTTCTCGATGACCATGTCGGCCACCTGGACGTGGCGATCGGCCGGCTCGTCGAACGTCGACGAGATCACCTCGGCGCTCTTGACGTTTTCCTCCATATCGGTCACTTCTTCGGGCCGCTCGTCGATCAGCAGCACGATGAGATAGATCTCCGGATGGTTCTCGATGATGGAGTTGGCGAGCTTCTGCATGAGGATCGTCTTGCCCGCTTTGGGCGGCGACACGATCAGGCCGCGTTGGCCCTTGCCGATAGGGCAGAGGATGTCCATCACCCGCATCGACAGATCGCCGTCCTTGCGCTCGAGCCGGATCCGCTCTTCGGGGTAGCGCGGCCGCAGGTTGTCGAACGCGACGCGGTGCTTCGCCTTCTCGGGTTCCTCGCTGTTGACGGTCTCGACTTTCAGCAACGCAAGGTAGCGCTCGCCTTCCTTGGGCGGCCGGACCTGCCCGAGGATCGTGTCGCCGGTGCGCAGGTCGAAGCGCTTGATCTGACTCGGCGAGACGTAGATGTCATCCGGCCCGTAGAGGTAGTTCCAGTCCGGGGAGCGCAGGAACCCGTAGCCCTCGGGCAGGATCTCGAGCACCCCCTCGCCGCGCAACACGGTGTCGGTGTCGAGCAGCGATTGCTCGATACGGAAAATGAGGTCTTGCTTTCGGAGCCCCGAGTAGTTTTGAATGTTGAGGCTCTCGGCCATCGCGTGCAGTTCCGCGACGGACTTCTTTTTCAGCTCGGCGATATCCACGTGTGTGGGAACTCCGTTGGGCTAACGGCGGGGAGACGAACCCGTGGCAGGGTGGTGAGCGCGTTGATCTATGATGGAAGCGTTAGGGTCGTACCAGGTGTGCAGCCGCTATCATAGGGGACCGCGTGCCCTCTAGTCAAGATCACCCGATCCCGGACCAGTTGGCTCCGTTCGTCGTAGCGTGGCGGACCGCCACCCTGCGCGACCGGGAAGTCATTGATGTGCTTGTACATCCGGCGCATGCCGCGCCCTCCCCGCAGCTCGCCGGGGCGCTCGCGGCGTGGGGCGGGCGCTACTACTGGTCCGATGAGCCGGGTGGCCGCTGGCTCGTGCTGACGCGCCCGACGGCGGTGCATTCCGAGCGCTGGGTGCTGCACATCGGCCTCTTCCTGCTCACGATTCTCTCGACCACCATCGCCGGCGCGGTGTTCCGCGGCACGATCATCGTGGACGACAACTGGGGATTGCTGCGGGGCCACATCCGGTTCGCCGGGGCGCCGCTCCACTCGCTCGTTCCGGGACTGGCCTTCTCGCTCCCCCTCGTCGCCATCCTCCTGGCTCACGAGCTGGGCCACTACTTCACGGCCCGCTATTACCTGCTCGATACGTCGCCGCCCTACTTCCTGCCGGTGCCGTTGTGGCCGTCGTTCATCGGCACGATGGGGGCGTTCATCCGGCTGCGAACGCTGCTCTCCGATCGCCGTCAATTGTTCGATGTCGGCGTTGCGGGTCCGATCGCCGGATTCGTCGTCGCCCTGCCGGTCCTGATCGTCGGGCTGCACCTGTCCCACGCCCTCCCGCCCCTGGGCGGTATCCCGGAAATGAGCTTGCCCTTGGGCTCCGGGCGTCTGGTCGTGGGGGATTCACCCGTGACGCTCTTCGCCCGGCTTGCGGCACACCGGTCACTGGGACAGGTCTCGCTGCATCCGATGGCGTTCGCCGGCGTCGTCGGGATGTTCGTCACGATGCTGAATCTCATGCCCATGGCACAGCTCGACGGCGGGCACATCCTCTATGCCACCGTCCCGCGGTGGCACCGGCGCGTAGCCTTGCTCTTCTGGGTGGTCATTCTCCTGCTGGGGCGCTGGTGGCTTGGCTGGCTCGTGTGGGCAGGGTTGGTGCTGGTCATGTCGCGCGGGCGACTCGACCACCCGACCGTGCTCGACGCCTACCGCCCGCTACCGAAATCGCGACGCTGGCCCGCCTGGGCGGCGCTCGCGCTGTTCCTGCTCACCTTCGCACCCGTCCCGTTCGATTTTCAGGACAACGGGGTGGGAGATCAGCTGACCCGTGTCACGACCTGGAACTCGCCGGGGGGCCGCTGACCCCCCCGAACATATTGCGTAACCCCCTTCCCCCTATAATCTTTCCCCAAACCAGCCCACGGCTCGAAATGGCCGCACAACCGGCACGTCAAGCGGTTCCGGCGCCACACGAAGCAGTCGTTCACGATCTCCCTGCCATTCGATTCGAAGGACAAAGTGTCCTCGTCCGGCTTGCCTTGCGGCACGCCGAAGACGGGGCCTGGCGGGGGCGCATCCTGTTCGGGGCAGAAGAGACCGAGCACGAGCGGGCCACCGCGGAGATCTTCTGCGCGACTTCGGAGCAGGACCTGTGGCTCTCCGTCCGCGATCTGAGGGACCACCACCTGAGGGATCTATATCGGTCCCTGCTCTAGGTTGAGGAGGCTGGTGGAGGGTGTGGAGGTTCCGGTGTTTGAACCTCCACCATCCTCCACCCGCCTCCCAGACCTTCCCCACCTTCCCGCGTGAGCCGCAAGCATCGCGCACGGTTCTGTGCACCGCCGTGGCGCGTATCGGGGATCCTCCCTCGCCGGCTCCCGCGCTATGCCCGCCAGTCCTGGGCCGGACGTGCCTGCTCCGCCACTTTCAGATACCGGTATCCGTTCGCCAGATAGAGCCCCAACAGCACCGCACTCGCGGAGCTGACCAGGTACTTCAGGACGACCGGTGCATCGCTGGCGGACTCGAACCCCTCGATCGTGCCCGCCAGGATCAGCATGCAGGTCGCAGCTCCTACGAGACGGACGGCTACCCGCCCGCTCACGATCAGGGCGTCGTGTCGGGTGAGGTCTCCCGGCGCAATCAGGGCGCGGGCGACCATCAGGCCCGCGCCCCCGGCCACGAATATCGCGCTGAGCTCCAGCACTCCGTGTCCGACGACGAACGTCAGCAGCCATCCGGCAAGGTTGAAGTTGGAGAACAGGCCGACCACCGCGCCGAAGAACATGCCGTTGAGGATCAGCGTCAGCGCCGTCCCGACTCCGCCGAGGATGCCGAACGCGAACGCGGCGAAGGCGATCTGGACGTTGTTCGCGATGATTCCCGACGCCATGAGGGGCAGGAACGGCGATTCCTGCTCGGCGTAACCGAATCCCTCCGCCTGACGGTTCTGACCCTCCTCGGCCCGGGCGATCATCTCGGGCGGCATGACCTCGTAGGCGAGATCGGGTTGCGCACGGATCAGGGCGTACCCGGCGACCGCGGGGACGCCGAACAGCAGGGCGGCCGTCAGCACGTAGGCGCGGGCGGCGAACACCGCGGCTGGGAATTCCCTCCCGACCAGCTGGCCGAGACGCCGGCGCCGGACGCCGCGTAAGCCGTACACCGCGTTGTGGCCGGCCGTGACGACGCGGCCCAGGTATTCGAGGACGCGCTCGTCGGCGCCGTAGGTGCGTGCCCGCGCGAGGTCGGCGGCGACTTCCCGGTAGCGCGCCACGAATTCCAGCAGCGCGACGGGGGCGAGGCTCTTGAGACCTTGGCGCTCGACGGCCACCGCTTCCTGACGGAATCGCTCCCAGCCGTCGCGCTTGCGGGTGACGAATCGCTCGCCAGTGCCGGCGGTCGGCGTCGCCCCGGGCCCGCCGCGCACCCGGCCACGCCGCTTGGTGTGCTCCTCGGCGTGGAGCTGCGTCAGAAAGACCAGCGGATCGGGATCCCGGTTGGGGAAGCGCGCGGCGAAGCGGCTCTCGAGCTCCGCGATGAAGCGCACCTGACGGTCCGGCGGCAGTGTTTCGAGCCGATCGAGCACCTGGCCGAGCAGGCGGAACTCCTCGTCGGTGAGCTGCGGGATCCCCGGCTCGACGATGTCCGGCGGCTCGGACGCAGCCGCGGAAGTGACCGGCCGCCCCAGCGTGACATCGGTGGGGCGCTCCCGGACGACGATGGTTCCCGCGACGATGTCGCCCAATCGCTTGTTCTGGGGATGCAGCAGCACCATGAGGAAGCCGAGGAAGAACAACGACAGCCCGTCGACGAAACGCACCAGATTGCGCACCACGGCCGCGGCCCACGTGACCGGGTGCCCCGTCTCCATGACGACCCGGATGCCGAGCAGCTGCTTGCCGGGGGTGCGGCCGCCGTTGAGCGTCTCGAACAGGGCGAAGTAGCCCCAGAACATGACGAACCCGGCGGCCACTCCAACGGCCTCGAGCCAGTAGAACTCCCCATGCCCGGCGGCGGACACGACGGCGGACAGGAACCACTCCCCGAGGATCAACAGGAAGAAGTCCATGCTGGCGGCGGCCACTCGCGAGCCGAGCCCGGCGAGTTCCAGCTGGATGACGACGTGCTCGGGCGTCTCGACGGCGAGGAGCCGCGAAAACTGGGTGGCGACCGGGTCTCGCGCGCGCCTCATGGCACTGTCATCTTAGACTCAGCCACCGCTTCTGGCTACTCACTTCTCGCGGGAGGGCGCTTGGCCACCTACCAGCTGCGACCCATGTCGGTTGGAGAGATCCTGGACGGCGCTCTGACCGTGCTGCGGCAGCACTTCGGCCTGTTCTTCGCCCTCGCCGTCATCTGCCTCGGTGTCCCGACGGTCATGGAGGTGTCCGCGACGTTATCGGCTGAGCCGAATGCCGGTATCGCGCTGCTCGCGAGACTGTTGCGCGCCGTCGGGTATCTGTTGCTGACCGGCGCATCGGTGCACGCCGTGTCCGAAGCGTACTTGCAGCGGACGCCGCAACTGGGTCCGGCGCTGCGTTTCGCCGGCGGGAAGATGGGTGGGCTGTTCATTTCCGGGTTTGCGGCTGGACTCGTGACCGTGCTGGCGCTGCTGGCGCTGATTGTCCCCGGAATCATCGTAGCCTGCGGTTACGCCGTTACCGTACAGGTGGTGGTGCTCGAGTCGTTGCCGTCGGCTACCGATTCCTTAGGGCGCTCCTGGACTCTCACCAAGGGGTTCAAAGGCAAGGCATTCGTGCTCTACCTGGTCATGGGAGTGATCTTCTTGATTATGCTCTTCGGCATTGGGATGCTGATCGCGATCGCCGCCGCCACGTCACCCGCACTGATACTTCCCGCGACGATCCTGCTGGCATGTCTGATGTTGTTCTTTTACCCGTTCAGCAGCTGTGTCCTGACGCTCTTCTACTACGATCTGCGGGTGCGCAAGGAGGCGTTGGATCTCGAGTTGTTGGGCCAGCAGATCGGATTGTCGCAGACCGCGTGACCGCGCTGTGGCAAGCGGCCTCGGCCGACTCGATTCAGCTCGCGGTACGGGAGGTGTTCTCCGCCCGGGAATATGACTGGCGGTTCCGGGCCCGAACCAGCATGTGGTCGAAGGTCTGGTCGCTGTTTCTGCGGCTGCTCGCCTGGCTGGACCGGCTGCACGACACCCATCCCGTGGGTTACTGGGCGCTGATCGGTCTCCTCTGCCTGATGCTCGCGGTGATTCTCGGCCATTTCGTCTACGTCCTGTGGCGGTCGCTGCGGCCGGCGGCTCCCGCCCGCGCGGCGACCGCGGTCGCTGCAGCACCGCGGGATGCGCGCTGGCACCTGGCAGAGGCTCGACGGCTTGCCGCGGCGGGCCGGCTCACCGACGCGCTGGGCCATCGCTACCTGGCGCTGGTGATGGAGCTGGATCGCCGGGGGGCGCTCAAGTTCCATCCCTCCAAGACTCCTGCGGAGTATCTCCGCGAGGCGCAGTTGGACGCCGACGGGCAGAGCGGCTTCGCCTCGCTGGTTTGGGCGTTGTATCGACACCTGTTCGGCGGCGTCCCTGTTGCCGTCGATGACTGGACCGAGTTCGACCGCGCCGCGGATTCGCTGAACGTTCATGTGGCGCCGGCCTGAGCTGTGGCTGGGGCTCGCCCTCGCCGGCGCCATGACGGTGGTCATGCTCGCCGGAGGGGCGAACTTCACCGAGACCTGGCGCGACCAGCGCCGGTCCATCCGGCTGTCCAGCCCCGGCGGTTCGAAAGGGCTCGCGGAGGTGCTCAAACGCCTCGGCGTCTCCGTGCAACGACGCGAACGGCCGCTGTTCGACCTGTCGACCGAGAACCCTGCGACGAGCTCCCAGCTGTTGGCGTTCCTGGACATCTATGAGCCGACGGTCCGTGAGCTCGGAGTGGTGCGGCGCTATGTCGCGCGTGGGGGACGGGTGTTCGTGGCCGGCTACACCGGGATCGAGCAATGCTTTGCGTACCGGTCCGCGCCGGTCGGCGACTCCGAGGTCGAGCCGGACACCGTCGCCGTCGTGGCGCCGGCCGGCTGGAGTCTCGCCGCCGCCGAGCGCGTGCTGGTGCGGATCCCCCTCGAGTCGCTCCAGACCCGATCCGCGCGCCGGGGGCCGTTGTGCCCCCCGCTGTTCGCCGTCGCGACCGATACGCTGCTGGCCACAACGGACCGGCGCCCCGTGGCGCTCGCGTTGCGGTTCCCCGGTGGTGGTCACGTCACGCTGTTGGCGGACTCGCGGTACGTGTCGAACCGTCAGCTGAAGGAGAGCAACGCAGCGCAGCTGGTCATTCCCTGGCTTCTGGCGGACCGGCCGAGCACGATCGTCGCAGACGAATACCATCTCGGATTCACCAGTGGATCGACGCTGCCGGGAGCGACGTGGCACTGGCTCTGGACCGAGCCTGCCGGCTGGGCCGTGCTGCAGCTCTGCATCGTCGGTCTGATCTGGCTGGCGACTGTGGCGGTGCGGTTTGGTCCGGCGCGTGAGGTGGTGGAACGCCGTCGCCGCTCGCCGCTGGAGCACGTCGAGGCGCTCGCCGCCGGCCTCGAGGGCGCCGGCGGCGCGGATACGGCGGTGGCGCTCATCGTGTCCGGACTGCAGCGCCGCCTGTCGCGCACCGGCCAGGCCGCGCGCGGCGAACCGCGACAGTGGCTCGCCGCCCTCGAGCTGGCGCTTCCTGAAGTGCGCGGCCGTCGCGCCGTTCGGCGTTTGCGGGACGCGCTATCCAAACCTGGCGGCGACGAGCGCGTCGTCGCCGCGGCTCAAGCCGTGGAGGATGTGTGGGAGGAACTGCGTCCGCGGGCGACGCCCGCCGGATCCTGGAAGCGCTGAATCACGTCGTGCTGGGCCAGGAGGAGGCGGTGCGGGAAGTGGTCATCGCGCTCCTGGCACGCGGGCACGTATTGCTGGAGGGAGTGCCCGGCACGGCGAAGACGCTGCTCGCGCGCACCCTCGCCCTCGCGATCGACATCCGGTTTCAGCGGATCCAGTTCACCCCGGACCTCATGCCGGCGGACATCACCGGCGTGTCGATGCTCACCGGAACCCAGGAATTCGCGTTCCGCCCGGGGCCCATCTTCGCCGATATCGTGCTGGCGGACGAGATCAATCGCGCCCCGGCCAAGACGCAGGCCGCCCTGCTCGAAGCGATGCAGGAGCGGACCGTGACGGTGGACGGCATCAGCCACTCCCTGTCCCCGGTCTTCACCGTCTTCGCGACCCAGAACCCGATCGAGTTCGAGGGGACGTATCCGCTCCCCGAAGCCGAGCTCGACCGCTTCATGGTGAAAGCCGAGTTCGGGTATCCGCCCGAGCGAGTGGAGCAGGGCATCCTGACGCGCTACGTGGAAGGGTTCGAGGCCGATCGTCCCGCGACCTACGGCATCTCGCAGGTCACCGATGCCCAGGGGTTGGAAGCCCTGCGCGCCCTCGTCGAGACGGTACGGGTGGAGCCGAGGATCACCGCCTACATCACGGCCGTCGTGCGCGCCACGCGGCAGGCGGCTTCCCTCACGCTCGGCGCCAGTCCGCGCGCCGGTGTCGGGCTGCTCAAGGCGGCGCGCGCCGCGGCGCTCCTCGACGCTCGCGATTATGTCGTCCCCGACGACGTGAAGACCCTGGCGCCGGCGGTCCTGCGGCACCGCGTGAACGTCGCGCCGGAGCTGGAGCTCGAGGGCGTAACGGCCGACGTCGCGCTCAAGGCGATCCTCGACAAGACGGAAGTCCCGACCGCGTGAGCCTGGGCGGACTGTTCCTGCTGGTCGCCGGGGCGGGAGGGATATTCGCCCTGTGGTACGTGATCGGCTCCGCCGGGGGACTCCTCCTGACCCGGCGTGGGCTCTGGTTGCTCACGCTGAGCGCCGGCATCGCGCTGCTGGCCTACTTTCTCCCCTCCGCGCCTGATGTGCTCCTGCTGGTGGACGCCGCGCTGCTCGCGGGGTTGTGCGTCGACGCGCTGCTGACGCCGCGGATCGCCGACGAAAAGATCACCATCACGCGCGACGCTGCCCGGGCCTTCTCGCTCGGGCGGGCCGGAGAGGTGACCTATCGGTGGCGCAACGAGGGGTCGCGTCGCGCACGGCTGCACGTGCGCGAAGTCCGGCCTGCCGTCCTCGGCGGGACGCTCGAGACACGGGCGATCGCGGTCCCGGCGCACGGACAGCTGCGGGAATCGCTGACCGTGACGCCGGTGCGTCGCGGTCACGAGGCGACGGAGGGCGCCTTTGCCATCGACTCGATCGGACCGCTGGGGCTCGGCATGCGCCGGGGCTCTCTCGCGCTGCCCTGGGACGTGCGGGTCTATCCGGTGCTGACCGCGGCCCGGCGCCGCGCCGCGATGGCCCAGGCCATGCGGCGCCGCGATCCGGGAACCCGGCCGCTGCGCCGGCTGGGGGAGGGACGCCTGTTCGAGTCGCTGCGCGATTTCGTTCCGGGGGACGACCCGCGCCACGTCGACTGGAAGGCCACGGCGCGACGCCGCAAGCTGATCACCCGGCAATTCGAGGCCGAACGCCGCCAGCAGGTGCTGCTCGTGCTCGACGCCGGCCGCCTGATGACCGCCGACGTAGCGGGGGTGTCGCGCCTGGAGATGGTCGTGCAGGCGGCGCTCGAGATGGCCTACGCGGCGGCGCAGCACGACGATAACGTCGGCATCATGGTGTTCGCCGACGACGTCAAGCACTTCGTCGCCCCGCAGCGCGGCCGCCGCGGTCTGAAACAGGTGCTCGATGTCCTGTCCGACGTCACACCCACCCTCGTGGAGCCGGACTATCCCGGCGCGTTCCGCTACCTCGCGGCGCGCAACCGCAAGCGCGCCCTCACCATCGTATTCACCGACGTCATCGACCGGCTTGCCTCCGAGGCGCTGGTCGCGAACCTCGCCTCGCTGCGCCCGCGCCACCTGCCGCTCGCCGTGACGCTGCGCAACCCCGAGCTCGACGCCGTCGCCGTGCGGCGGCCCGAGATCGCCGCCGACGCCTGGCGCAAGGCCGCCGCGGAAGAAATGCTGCGGGCGCGCGAGGAAGCCCTGTCGCACATGCGCCGCGCCGGCGTCATGGTGCTCGACGTCGCGCCGGAGCGGGCCGCCGAGTCGGTCGTAGAGCGCTACCTCGAGTTGAAGCGCCGCGGGCACCTCTGAGGTATTTTTTCCGTCGGAGGTCGCTATCACCGCCACGATGACGCCGTGCATCAAGTGTCACACTCCGCTGCCCGCCAATAGCCGGTTCTGCTTCGTGTGCGGAACCGACCAGACGGGCGCCGGCGACACCCAGGCGACGGGTCCCGTCGAAGGACTCGAAGCGCGGCTGCAGCGCATCGTCGCCGGCGAGTACCGGATCGAGCGCATGCTCGGCCGCGGCGGCATGGGCATGGTTTTCCTCGCTCAGGACCTGACGCTCGAGCGCGAGGTGGCGATCAAAGTGCTGCCGCCGGATTTCTCGAGCGATCCGCAGGTTATCAAGCGATTTCAGCAGGAGGCGAAAACCGCTGCGAAGCTCGATCACCCCAACATCATTCCGATCTATCGGGTGGAGAGTGCGGAAGGGCTCAACTTCTTCGTCATGAAGTTCATCTCCGGGACGTCGCTCGAGGACGTGCTGGAGTCGAAGCAGCCGCTGTCCTCCGATTACATCGAGCGCATTCTGGCCGAAGCGGCGCGAGCGCTCGGGCACGCGCACTCGCGCCGCGTGGTGCACCGCGACGTCAAGCCGGCCAACATCATGTTCGACCACGATGGGCGCGTGATGCTCACCGACTTCGGCATCTCGAAGGCGCTGCAATCGGCGGGGGGACTCACCGGCACGGGAATGATCGTCGGCACGCCGCATTACATGGCGCCGGAGCAGGCCAAGGGGCAGCCGGTCGACGGCCGCGCCGATCAGTACTCGCTCGGCATCGTCGGGTACCGGCTGCTGTCGGGTACGCTGCCGTTCAGTGGCGATTCGGTCCACACGATTCTGTACAAGCATATTTTCGAGCCGGCGCCGAGCGTGGCGGCGCTGCGGCCGGGGATCCCGCGCAATCTGACCGATGCGATCCAGCGAGCCCTCTCGAAGGAGCCAGCGGACCGGTTTCCCACGATGGAAGCGTTTGCCGACGCGGTGCGCGGGAGCGTGGCAGCGGGGACTGCCGACGCGACCACGCCGCTGCCCGCGCCGGCCGCGATTCCCGCCACCGTCCAGACGCCGCGCCGATCCAGGGTGCCCCGTACGGCGCTCGCCGTGGCGGCACTCGTCTTGGTGAGTCTTTCCGCATGGCTCGGATTGCGGGGCCGCCGTGCCGCCGTGCCTCCTGTGCCGGCGGACACGACGGCGATCGCGCACAGCGCGGAGACCACCACCGCGACGCCGCAATCCACCGCGACCGTCCTGTCGAAAGACCTTCCCGAAACGACGGTCACGTCTCTGCCCCAGGTAATGAGCACCCCGGCACCGCCCCTGCAGACCACGCCCACCCGTGCCGGGCGTCCCGCGCCCCCGGCGGCTGCCGTCGGCGGCGAGGGGTACCTCGAGATCGACTCCGACCCCACCGCCGAGCTGTTCGTCGACGGCGTCGATATGGGCCCTACGCCGCTGTTTCACCACCGGGTACCGTCCGGCCAGCACGCCCTGCGGCTCGAGGCTTCGGGCTACCAGACCCAGCGCGTGTCGGTGCGGGTGGAGCCCGGGCGCACCCTCACGAAGACCTACAAGCTGAATCCGGAGTGAGTCTGTAGATTCCCCGGCAATGCACGCATATCCGCACGGCCACCTGTTCTACCGCAAACTGACGAAGCCCTTTCCCCGGATCCTCCGGGGCGAGGGGTGCTGGCTCGAGGACGAGACGGGGAAGCGCTACCTCGATGCGTCGAGCGGCGCATTCGTCGCATCCCTGGGACACGGCAATGCCGCGGTGGCGGCGGCGTTGCAGGAGCAGGCGCAGCAAGTGGCCTATGTCAACGGGACGATGTTCACGACCGCCCCCGCCGAGGAGCTGGCAACCGAGTTGGCCCGCACGCTGCCCGGCGACCTGTCACATCTCTATTTCCTCTCGAGCGGCTCCGAAGCGGTCGAAGCGGCGCTCAAACTGGCGCGACAATACTGGACGGAATCGGGCCATCCCGAGAAGCGGCGCATCATCGCCCTGGCCCCGGCCTACCACGGCAACACGCTGCTGGCGTTGTCGGCATCAGCGCGGCCGCAATACAAGACGTACGTGCGGGATTGGCTGGTCGATGTGATCCGCATCCCGGTCCCCTGCTACGGCTGTGCCTGCGGCGGCGCCGATCCCTCCTGCCCGACGTGCACCGGCGCGACCCTCGCCGAGACGATCGAGCGGGTCGGTCCCGAAACGGTGGCGGCGTTCATCGCCGAGCCGGTCGGCGGCTCGTCTACCGGCGCGGCCGTGCCCCGGGCTGATTACTTCCGCGTCGTGCGCGAGACGTGCGACCGCTACGGCGTGCTGTTCATCGCCGACGAGGTGCTGTGCGGCGCGGGACGAACCGGGACGTGGTGGGCGATCGAGCCGTTCGGAGTCGCCCCCGACATACTGACGATGGGGAAGGGGATCACCGGCGGCTACGCGCCGTTGTCGGCGCTCGCCGCCCCGCGCCGCATCATCGACGTCCTCGCCGCCGGAGCGGGGAGTCTCTTCCACGCACAGACGTTTTCGTTCCACCCGGTCGCGTGCGCTGCCGGCCTCGCCACCGTCCGCACCATCGTGCGGGAGCGGCTGGTGCAGCGCTGCGCGGAGATGGGCACCAAGCTTCACGCCCGCCTGCAGCAGCTGCGCGATCTGCCATCGGTCGGAGTGGTGCGCGGGCGGGGCCTGCTCGCGGGCGTCGAGTTCGTCGATGAGGGACACGGGCCGCTGCCGCGTGGCTTGCGCTTCGCCGAGACCTTCGCCGACCAGGCGCTCGACGCGGGGTTGGTCGTCTGGCCCAACGTCGGGCACGTCGACGGGACGTCGGGAGACCTCGCGATGATCGCGCCGCCGTTCATCGTGTCGGAAGCGGAGCTGGACGAGATCGTGGCGCGGTTTGCGGTCGCACTCGAGCGCACCCGGAGCGCGGTCGGCATGAGTGCGCTCGTCCCATGACGAAGATCACCTACACCTCCGCCGACGTCGACCTCGGGGTCTTTCACACCGCATTCGACACCGCGCTCGGAGCCCTGCGGGGTTCGCTCGGCGGTGACTACGTGAACTGGATCGACGGCACGGCGGTAGCGGGGCAGGGCCGGCCCCTCGTCGACGTCACGCCGATCGACACGCGACTCGTCCTGGGGAAGTTCGCTGCCGCCCGGACGACGGACGTCGACCGCGCCGTCCAGGCCGCGCACCGGGCGCAGCGGGGGTGGGCACGCACGCCGTGGCGAGAGCGCGTGGCGACGCTCGGGCGTGCGGCGGCCCTGATCCGTGAACGGAAGTTCGACCTCGCCGCGCTGATGAGTCTCGAGGTGGGGAAGAGCCGCCTCGAAGCGATGGGCGACGCCGAGGAATCGGCGGACCTGATCGACTACTACTGCCGGCAGCTCGAGGAGGCGCACGGGTTCGTGCGCGAGATGGCGCGCGTGACGCCGGTCGAGCGCAACGTCGACCTGCTGCGGCCCTACGGGGTGTTCGTCTGTATCGCCCCGTTCAACTTCCCGCTGGCGTTGTCCACGGGCATGTCGGCCGCCGCGCTGCTCGCCGGGAATGCCGTCGTCTACAAGCCGTCCGAGGATGCGCCCTGGACCGGGTTGCGGCTCTACGAGATCTACCGCGACGCGGGACTCCCGCCGGGGGTGTTCAACTATCTGGTGGGGCGGCGCGAAGAGATCGGCGACTATCTGTGGCAGCACCCGGGCGTGGACGGCGTCGTGTTCACCGGCTCCAAGACCGTCGGGCTGCGCATCCACCACGGGGTGTCCACGCGCTGGATCAAGCCGTGCCTCATGGAGTTGGGCGGCAAGAACGCCTGTCTCGTCATGCCGAGCGCGGACATCGATGCCGCCGCCGAAGGAGTGCTGCGCTCCGCGTTCGGGCTGCAGAACCAGAAGTGCAGCGCGACGTCCCGCGTCTACGTGCACGGCGCCGTGGCCGGGCCCTTCACGGAATGTCTCCTCGAGAAAACCCGGGCGCTG
Organism: Gemmatimonadales bacterium; assembly: GCA_035691925.1. Taxonomy (GTDB): domain Bacteria; phylum Gemmatimonadota; class Gemmatimonadetes; order Gemmatimonadales; family GWC2-71-9; genus DASTHG01. The sequence continues at coordinate 20,677 of DASSIL010000239.1, read as the reverse complement.
CGGATCGGCGATCCGACCGAGCGCGACGTCTTTTTTGGGCCCGTCATCAACGAGCGCGCCGTCGCCCGCTACGAGCAGGCGGTGTCCCAGGCGCGGCGGGACGGCTCGATTCTCACCGGCGGGTGCCGGCTCACCCAGGGGGCGCTCGCGCACGGGCTGTACGTCGCGCCGACCGTGGCCCTGCTGCCGCCCGAGAGTGCTCTCTTTCAGGAGGAGCTGTTCGTGCCACTGCTCGCCGTCGCCCAGGTCTCGGATTTCGATGAAGCGGTCGCCCGGACCAACGCCGTTGAGTATGGTCTCACCGCCGGCATCTTCAGCGCCGACACCACGGAGATCGAGCGGTTCTTCGACGAGGTGGAGGCCGGGGTCTGCTACGCCAACAAGCGCAGCGGTGCGACGACGGGCGCGTGGCCCGGAGCGCAGCCGTTCACTGGATGGAAGGGATCCGGCGCGACGGGCAAGGGAGGCTGCGGGCCGTATTACGTCGCGCAGTTCATGCGGGAGCAGAGCCGCACGGTGATCGCGTCATGACCGCGGCGCGCGAGTACCCGCGGATCGTCGTCGCGCCCCCGGGGCCGAAGGCGCGGGCCGTGGTCGCGAAACACGACGAGTATGCCTCGACCTCGTATCCCAAGGAGTATCCGCTCGTGATCGCCGGCGGCGAGCGGGCGATGGTCGAGGACGTGGACGGCAACCGCTACCTCGACTTCATGGCGGGAATCGCCGTGACGTCGACTGGCTACAACCACCCGGCGGTCGTCGCGGCGGTGCGTGAGGCGGCCGGACAGTTCCTCCACATCTGCGGCGCCGATTTCTATTTCGAGAAGTTCGCGCTGCTGTGCGAGCGGCTCGCCCGGCTCGCGCCGGGCCCGAGCAAGAAACGCGTGTTCCTGTGCAACTCAGGAGCGGAGGCGGTCGAAGGCGCCATGAAACTGGCGCGCCATTCCACGGGTCGCGCCGCCTTCATCGCCTTCACCGGCTCGTTCCACGGACGGACGTACGGCGCCTTGTCGCTCACCGCGAGCAAGGCGGTGCAGCGCGCGGGATTTGGGCCGTTTCTCCCCGAAGTCTATCACGTCCCCTATCCCTATCCCTACCGCACGGAGTCCGATGCCGCCCGCTATTCACTCGAGCAGATCGAGGACCTGTTCGCCAGGCGCCTCGATCCCAAGAGCGTCGCCGCGATCGTGGTCGAGCCGATCCAGGGAGAAGGGGGCTATGTCGTGCCGCCGCCCGGGTTCCTGCGCGACCTGCGGGCGCTGTGCGACCGGCACGGGATCCTGCTGGTCTGCGACGAGGTGCAGTCGGGTGTCGGGCGCACGGGGAAGATGTTCGCGTGCGAGCACGACGGGATCGAGCCCGACATCATCACGGTGGCGAAGGGACTCGGCTCGGGGATGCCGATCGGGGCGTTCATCTCGAAAGAGTCGGTGATGAAATGGGGTCCCGGGGCACATGGATCGACCTTCGGGGGCAATCCCGTCTGCTGCGCTGCGGCCCTGACCACGCTCGAGCTCGTGGAGCGCGAGTTCATGGCGAATGCTGCGACGATGGGCGCGCGGCTCATGGCCGGGGTGCAGCAGCTCGCGCAACGCCATGCGGTCATCGGAGAGGTTCGCGGCAAGGGACTGATGATCGGGATCGAGTTCGTGAAGGACAAGCAGACGCGCGAGCCGTATCCCGAGCTCGTCGCCAGGCTCGAACGCCTGGCCTTCTCGAAGGGACTGCTGCTGCTCGGCGCCGGGAAGACATCGCTGCGCCTTGCACCGCCTCTCGTCGTCGACGCATACGACGTGGATACGGCGCTCACGATCCTCGACCAATGCCTTGCCGAATTGCGCTGACGGCTGACAGCTGATGGCGGAAAGCGCTTCCAAGGTTCTCACCATGCAGCAGGCCATCGCCCGCCACGTACATGACGGCGACACGGTGGTGATCGAAGGCTTCACCCATCTCATCTGCTTTGCCGCGGGCCACGAGATCATCCGCCAGGGCCGTCGCAATCTCACCCTGGCGCGGCTCACGCCAGACCTGATCTATGATCAGATGATCGCCGCCGGCTGCGCGAGGAAGCTCGTCTTCTCCTGGGCCGGCAACCCCGGGGTGGGCTCGCTGCACGCCTTCCGCCGGGCGACCGAGGGGCCGTCCCCGACGCTCGCCCTCGAGGAGTACTCGCATTTCGGCATGGTGGCGCGGTTTTCCGCGGGGGCCGCACGGCTGCCGTTCTGGACGATGCGCGACTACGCCGGTACCGACCTGCCGCGCGTCAACACCGCCATCAGGAGCGTCACCTGTCCGTATACCGGAGAGCGGCTCGCGACGGTGCCCGCGCTGAACCCCGACGTGACGATCATCCACGCACAACGCGCCGACGCGGCGGGTAACACGCAGATCTGGGGACTGGTCGGAGTGCAGAAGGAGGCGGCGTTTGCGTCGCAGCGCGTCATCGTCGTCGTGGAGGAGCTGGTCGATACCGCCGTGATCCGGGCCGACCCCAACCGCACGCTGATCCCGGGAGTCATCGTCTCCGCGGTCGTCGTCGAGCCGTGGGGCGCGCACCCATCCTACGCGCAGGGATTCTACGACCGCGACAACGACTTCTATGTCGCGTGGGAAAAGATCTCGCGGGATCCGGCGGGTCTCACCGCCTATCTCGACGAGTTCGTGCTGGGGGTCCCCGATCGCGCCGCGTACCTCGCACGGCATCCCGGGCTGGTCGCACGGCTCCGGGCGAGCCAGCAGGTGTGTGCCGGGGTCAACTATGGATTTTAGCGCCGACGAAATGATGGCGTCGGTGGCGGCGCGTGAGCTGACCGACGGTGAGGTGGTGTTTGTCGGCATCGGCCTCCCGAACCTCGCCTGCAACCTCGCGCGGGCGACGCACGCGCCGAACCTCGTCCTGATCTACGAATCGGGCGCCGTCGGGGCGACGCCGTCGCGGCTCCCGGTCTCGATCGGGGACCCGGCGCTCGTCACCGGATCGCTGATGGTGTGCGGCATGGCGGACGTGTTTCAATGCTTCCTGCAGAACGGCCGCATCGAGGTCGGCTTCCTGGGCGGCGCCCAGGTCGATCGCTGGGGCAACATCAACACGACGGTCATCGGCGACTACGCGCACCCCAAGGTGCGACTCCCCGGCTCGGGCGGCGCCACGGAGATCGCTACCCACGCGCGGCGCACACTCATCGTCGCGAAGCTCGGGCCCCGCACGTTTCCGGAGCAGGTGGACTTCGTCACCAGTCCCGGGCATCGCTACCGCGGGACCGCGCGCGCCGAATTCGGGATGCCGGGCCAGGGCCCGGTCACCGTCATCACGGACAAGGGCGTACTCGAGGCCGATCGCAAGAGCGGCGAGCTGGTTCTGACAGCGCTGTACCCGGGCGTCAGCGCCGCCGCAGTCCGCGCCGGGGTGGGGTGGCCGCTCACGGCGCGCACCACGCTGCGTGAGATCGCGCCGCCGACCGAGCGGGATCTCGTGCTGCTCCGGGAAGTGCTCGACCCCAACCGCCTCTACCTGAAGGGCTGAGCAGACGCTTGGCGGAGTCATTCCGGTCCCGCCTCGTCCGCTGGGGATTCAACTGGTTCCCGCCGTTCCGCCGCACCGGCGGCCGGCTGGTGTACATCGCCGACGACTGGCGGGAGGTCCGCGTCCGGCTGCCGCTCAACTGGACGACGCGCAACTACGTGGGGACGATGTTCGGCGGCAGCCTCTACGCCGCAACCGACGGCCAGCACATGGTGATGTTGATCAAGCTGCTCGGCCCCGACTACATCGTCTGGGACAAGGTGGCGAGCATCCGCTACAGGAAACCCTGCCGCACGACGGTGTACGCGACCTTCGTCATCGACGCGGGGGAGACCGACACGATCCGCGCGCTCCTCGCGACCGAGCCGAAGGTCGAACGCCGGTATCAGGTGGACTGGACCGACCGGGACGGGACGGTCTACGCGACCGTCGAGACGACCATTCACATCCGCCGCAAGGAGTCCGCGTGAGACCAAGCGCTATCATCGCCTTGGCCGCCCTCGCCGTGCCGGCGCTGGGCACAGGCCAGGCCCCCGCCAAGCCGCGTGCCCGGGACCTGGGCGTGCCGTTCGACGGCACCCCGGGGCCGCTCAACGCGATCACCGACGTCGCCGGGGTGACGGTGGGACAGGTGACGATCATATCGGGGAAGGGGCCGCTCGTGGTGGGTCAGGGCCCGGTGCGCACCGGGGTGACGGCGGTATTGCCGCGCGGCGCCACCAACGGCGATCCCGTCATGGCCGGATGGTTCACGCTGAACGGCAACGGCGAGATGACGGGGACCACATGGCTCGAGGAATCGGGATTCCTCGCCGGCCCGGTGATGATCACCAACACCCACTCCGTCGGGGTCGTGCGGGACGCGGTGATCGAATGGCTGGTGCACAAGGGATTCAACTTCGACTGGTCGCTCCCGGTCGTCGCCGAGACGTGGGACGGCTCCCTCAACGACATCAACGGGTTTCACGTCACGAAGCAGGACGCGTTTCGAGCGCTCGACAGTGCCAGGAGCGGCCCCGTCGCCGAAGGCAACGTCGGAGGCGGCACGGGGATGATCTGCCACCAGTTCAAGGGCGGCATCGGCACGGCGAGCCGCCGCTTTACGGTCGAGGACAAGACCTATACCCTGGGCGTCCTGGTGCAGTGCAATTACGGTGTGCGGCGCCTGCTGCGCATCGCCGGCGTGCCGGTGGGCGCGGAGATCCCCGACCTCTTGCCGTGCCTGCATGTGACTGGACCGCTGCCGCAAGCGGATGAACGGTACCCGCGGTGTCCGGGGCCCGGGCCCCGGGATCCGGGCCCCGGTGGGGTCGGGGAGATGGGCTCGATCATCGTCGTCGTCGCGACCGATGTGCCGCTGTTGCCGCACCAACTGCAGCGTGTCGCGCGCCACGTGTCGCTGGGCATCGGCAAGATGGGCGGCCTGGGCTCCAACAGCTCGGGGGACATCTACGTCGCGTTTTCGACCGCCAACCCCGGCGCGGCCGAGGTGAAGGGGCTCCACTCGGCGACGTTCATCCCGAACGAAGCGATCACGACGGTGTTCGAGGCGACGGTGCAGGCAACCGAGGAATCGATCACCAACGCCCTCGTGGCCGCGGAAACGATGGATGGGGCGAACGACCTGCGCGTCACCGCGCTGCCGCACGACCGGCTGCGCGCGGCGCTGCAGAAGTATGGGCGGCTCGGGAGATGACCGCGCAGCGGTCATTCCGAGCTCGCGCAGCGAGCGAGGGATCTCGGCCCGCCACTAGAACCAGATCCCTCATGCTGCTCGGGATGACTATCGTGCTGGTTTCTCCACTCGCGGGGCAGCGCGACACCGTCTTGCGTCAGGTCCGGTTGCCGCACACCTATTACTGGCTCGAGATGTACGTCCCGCAGGTGACGAGTGGACCGTCGGCCGCGACCTGGTCGCCCGACGGCAAGGCCCTCGTCTACTCGATGCAGGGGACGCTGTGGCGCCAGACGATCGGCGACACGCTCGCCGACCAGCTCACCGATGGCCCGGGGTACGATTTCCAGCCCGACTGGTCCCCCGACGGCCGCCGCGTCGTGTTCGCGCGCTGGGCGCACGAAACGATCGAGCTGCAATCCCTCGACCTCGCGAGCGGCGCCGTCACGCCGCTCACCCGGAACGGCGGCGTGAACCTCGAGCCGCGCTGGTCTCCCGACGGGTCGCGACTCGCGTTCGTCTCCACGATGGCGTTCGGCCGCTGGCACGTGTTCGTGGCGAGCATATCGGGGGATTCCAGCGGCACCGTGCAGCGGCTCACCGTGGATACGAGCAGCGGTCTGCCGCGCCGCTATTACAGCCGCTGGGACGCCTATCTCTCGCCCACCTGGTCTCCGGACGGTCGTGAGCTGATCCTCGTGTCGAACCGCGGCCACATCCATGGCAGTGGCGGGTTCTGGCGCATGCCGGCCGAATCGGGCGCGACGATGCAGGAGATCCGCTACGAGGAGACGAACTGGAAGGCGCGACCCGACTGGTCGCCCGACGGGCACCGCGTCGTGTACAGCTCCTACCTCGGCCGCCAGTGGAATCAGCTCTGGGTAATGACTCCCGACGGCGGAGATCCGGTCCAGCTCACCTACGGGGAGTTCGACGCGACGAGCCCGCGCTGGTCGCACGATGGCCGGCGCGTGGTGTACGTCTCCAACGAGCACGGCAATACATCACTCATGGTGCTGGAGATCCCGGGCGGCGCGCGGACGGCCGTCGTCCCGCGGGTCCGGCGCTACCTCCACCCGATGGGACGCGTACACATCACGCTGGGCGACGCGGCGAATGCGCGCGCGCTGGCCGCACGGGTGCGGGTCACGGGTGCGGATGGCCGAGCCTGGGCGCCTGACGACGCCTGGCGCCAAGCGGACCTGGCCTTCGATCGCGGCGCACGGAGCTCCACCTATGAATATTTCGACCTCGATGGAGCGGCCGACGCGGTCGTCCCGGCGGGAGCGATCACGATCGATGTCACCCGCGGCCCCGAGTATCGCCCCGTTCACACGGTCGTGACGATCGCAGCGGGGTCGCACGACACGGTGCGGGTCCGGCTCGAGCGGCTCGCCAACCTGCCGGCACAGGGATGGTGGAGCGGCGACCTCCACGTGCACATGAACTACGGCGGCACCTACCGCAACACCCCAGCCCACCTCATGCTGCAGGCGCGGGCGGAGGATCTCCACCTCGTGGAGAACCTGATCGTCAACAAGGAGCAGCGCATCCCCGATGTCGGCTACTTTCGGCCCGGTGCCGATCCGGCGTCGACGCGGGACTACCAGGTGTTCCAGGGGCAGGAATTCCACACCGGATTCTGGGACCACGCCGGCGTCCTCGGTTTGCGCGATCACCTGCTGCTGCCCGATTACGCCGGGTATCCCAATACCGCGCTGGCGAGCGTGTATCCCCCGAATGCCGTGGTCGCCGACCTGGCGCATGCCCAGGGTGGGCTGTTCGGATGGGTGCATCCCTACGACAGCGCGCCCGATCCATTCGACACGACGACGGGGCTCTCGTCCGAGCTCCCCGTCGACGCCGCGCTCGGCAAGGTCGACTACATCGAGGTGATGGGGTTCTCCAATCACCTGTTCACCTCGGCGGTATGGTACCGCTTGCTCAATTGCGGCTTTCGCATACCGGCGGGGGCGGGGACCGATGCGTTCCCCAATTTCGCCATGCTGCACGGTCCGGTCGGTCTGGAGCGCGTCTACGTCCACGCGGGACCGGTGCTGAGCCACGAGCGCTTCCTCGCGGGGCTCAAGTCGGGCCGGACGTTCGTCACGAACGGACCGCTGCTCGAATTCACCGTGAACGGGAAGGGGCCCGGTGACGAGGTGCCGGTCCCCGCTCACCGCTCACCGCTCACCCTTCACGTCTCGCTGCGATCAATTGTGCCGGTCGACCATCTCGACGTCATCGTCAACGGCGCCATCGCGGCTGCGCTTCCCTTGCGAGGGGAGCGGATGGCGGTCGACACGACGTTCGCGCTTCCCGTCGCGCGCAGCGGCTGGGTGCTCGTCCGGGCCTATGGCGACGGTCCCAGGGAGCCGGTGCTCGACCTCTATCCGTTTGCGTCCACGTCGCCGGTGTATGTGACGGTCGCCGGTGCGCCGCTCCGCTCACCCGACGACGCGCGTTTCTTCGTCCAGTGGATCGACCGCGTGACTGCCGCGGCGCAGGCGAGCCGCGCCTGGAATACGGCGGTCGAGCGCGACAGCGTGCTCACGCTGCTCAATCGGGCGCGCGCCGTGTACGCGGCACAGCAGGGGACCCGGTGACCGGCGGCTTCGGCATGCCCAACGCCAACGCGCCGCGGGAGCTCGTGACGTTCGACTTCCTCGTGGGTGCCTGGGACTGCGAATCGCACGTCAAGGGACCCGACGGCGTCGTGCGCACACGGCCGGCGACCTGGGTGGGGCGCTACATCCTCGACGGATACGCCATCGCCGACGAGTTCCGCCAGCTCGGGCCGGCGGGGGAAGTCGCCATGCTGGGGCAGACGTATCGCGTCTTCAACCCCGATGCCAAGGCCTGGGTGATGCAGTGGCTCGACGCGCTCGATGCCACCTGGCTCGATCTCGGCCCTGCGGACCTCGGCGGGGTGACGGTGCGGGACGGGACGATCACCTACCGGCACCGGCGGCCACGGGGCCGATCGGGGCGGCTGTTCCCGCTGCAGAGTCTGTTTCGCGTCACCTTCTTCGACATCGCCGAGGCGCGGTTCCGCTGGCAGTCCGAGGTATCGACCGACAACGGGGAAACGTGGGCGGAGGTGCAGACGATCGAAGCGCGGCGGCCGCACCCCTGAAACGACGACAGCCCGGCGTCAGCCGGGCTGTCGGAGCCTCACGTGCCGGACTTCCTGGCCCGGATCAGAAGATGTTGAACGCGCTGCTCGCTTTCAGGGGCAGTGCGCCCGACTGGGCGGTGATCGTGAAGCCGACCCCCGCGTTGTTGATGCTCAAGTCGCTGAACGTCGCCACCCCGTGCGCCGCCGCCACCGTCTTCGTGCCGGAGAGCACCGTCCCGACGGGGCCGGCGTTTGTGCCCATCGCCGTCGTGATATTGGCGGCATACGTGGTATCGACATTCCCAAACTGATCTTCCGCCGTCACCACCACCGGTGGCGTAATCGACGCGTTGACGGCCGTGTTCGTGGGCTGCACCGTGAAGATGAGCTGCGTGGCCACCGCCGGTGTGATGTTGAACGTCGCGCTGGTCGTCCCGGTGACGCCGCTCGCCGTGGCCGACAGTGTATAGCCCGCGCCGGCCTTGTCGATGCTCAAGCCCGAGAACTGCGCGACGCCGCTCACTGCTGCCACGCTCGCCGTGCCTGAAAGCGTAGCGCCCGCGGTGCCCGTCCCTGACGTGATCGCGATATCCACGTTGTTCGTGAACGCCGTGACCAGGTTGCCCAGCGCGTCGAATGCGGTGACGCGGATCGCGGGGCTGATCGACTGGCCCGCCGTCCGGTTACTGGGCGCCACGGTGAAGATCAGGTGGTCGGCCGGACCGGCGATGATCGTAAACGCGGTGCTGATGTCGCCGGTCGAGAGGCCGGTGCCGGTGACCTGCAACCGGTAGCCCACTCCCGCGAGGTCGATGCTCAGATCACTGAACGTGGCGACGCCGTTCACCAGCTGGCCGTTACCGCTCGTCGCCGACGTGGAGCCGGAGAGCGTCCCGCCTCCCGGGTTGGAGAAGATCGCCACCGTCACCGTGCCGTTGTACGTCGTGACCCGGTTGCCCAGCGCGTCCTCCACGTCTGCCTGAATCGCAGGGGCCAGGGCGACGCCGGACGACGTCGAGGACGAGGGCGGATCGACGAGGAACGACACCTGCGACGCCGTCCCCGCGTTGATGGCGAAGGTGCTGCTGGTCGCCCCGGTCAGTCCGGCGGTGGTGGCGGACAGCTTGTATCCGGTTCCCTTCTTGTTGATGCTCAGATCGGTGAAGCTGACGACCCCGTTCACCGCCGCCTTGGTGGTGGTGCCGGAAAGGGTCGCGCCCGAGCTCCCCGTGCCGCCGGCGATCTGCACCGTGACGTTACCGTTGAACCCGGTGAGCAAGGCGTTCGAAGCGTCACGGGCCTCGAGGGTGAAGGCCGAGATCGCCGCGCCCGCGGTCGTGGTCGTCGGCTGGGCCGTGATCACGAGGTGGTTCGCGGTGCTCGCCGTGATGTCGAACCCGGTACTCGTCACGGTGGGCAGCGACGACGTGGCATCGAGCGTATAGCCGACACCCGGGTTGTTGATGCTCAGGTCGTTGAACGCCGCCACGCCCCCGGTCACCGCCTTCGTCAACGTTCCGGACAACGTCCCGGCACTCGGCGTACCGGGGTTGTTGTTGATGGCGAGGGTCACGTTGCCGACGAAGTCGGTGACGAGATTCCCGTTCGCATCGAGCGCGTCGAGCTCCACTTGCGGGGCGATGGTCGCCAGCGCCCCCGTCGTGGACGGCTGGATCCCGTAGACGAGCTGGGTCGCCGTGCCGTGATTGATGCTGAAGAAGCCGCTCGTCGCTGACGCGACGGCGTCCGGCACATCCGTCGCGGTGAGTTTGTAGTTCGATCCCGCTTTGTCGATGCTCAGACCCGAGAACGTCGCCACGCCCGCGACCGCGGCAGCGGTCTTCGTGCCGGTGAGTGTCGCGCCGGGCGTACCGGTCCCCGCCGTAATGGCCAGGGTGACCGTGCCGGTGAAGCTCGAGGCCACCTGTCCCGACGCATCCCTCGCCTCGACCGTCACGCCGATCGTGGACGCGCCGGCGGTGGCGCTCGAGGGTTGCACCGTGTAGAAGAGCTGCGTCGCCACCGACGGGATGACGTTGAATGTGGCGCTCGTGGCCACGGGAATCCCGGCAGCGGTCGCCGTCAGGGTATAACCGTTCCCCGTTGCGTTGATGCTGAGCCCCGAGTAGGTGGCGACGCCCGCGATCGCGGCCTTGGTCAGGCCACCGCTGAGCGTGCCGCCGCCCGCGTTCGTGCCGATCGCGATCACCACGTTATTGGCGAAGCTGGTGACGGTGTTGTTGAAGGCGTCCTGCGCCGTCACCCGCACCGCGGGGCTGATGTTCGCGAACGCCGTCACGTTGGTCGGCTGCACCGTGAATGTGAGGTGGTGTACCGGGCCCGGCGCGATGCTGAACGGGTTCGACGGCGCGGACGTCAGGGCTCCCCCCGACGCCTGGAGCACGTAGCCGGTTCCGACCTTGTCGAGCGACAGCGACCCGAATGACGCGACGCCCGCGATCGCGGCCACGGTCGCGTTCGCCGGTGTGGCTCCGCCCGGATTGAGGGTGAGCGTCAGCGAAACGCTCGCGGTGAAGGTCGGGTCGATGTTGCCCTGGCCGTCTTTCGCTACGACCGTGACGGTCGGCGCGAGGGCGGCGCCCGCTTGCGCGTTACTCGGCTGCACGCCGAACTCCAGCTTTGTCGCCGTTCCGGCGGTGATGTTGAACGCCGAGCTGGCGCCACTGGTGAGACTCGTGGCGGTCGCCGTCAGCGCGTAAGCGGTTCCCGCGCTGTCGATGGCGAGGCCGGAGAACGTCGCGACACCAGCCACGGCCGCATGCGTGAGCGTGCCCGAGAGCAGGGCGCCGGATTTTCCGGTCCCACCCGTGATCGCGACGGTCACATTGCCGGTGAAGTTCGGATCGGTGTTGCCCAATGCATCCTGCGCCGCTACGGCAACTGCCGGGGAGATCCCGCTGCCGGCCGTCGTCGTCACCGGCTCGACCGTGAAGACGAGCTTCGTCGCCGCGTTCGCGGTGATGTTGAACGCGGCGCTGATGGCGCTCGTGAGTCCGGTGGCTGCGGCGCTGAGCGTGTAGCCCGTGCCCGTCTTGTCGATGCTCAGGTTGGAGAACGTCGCGACGCCGTTCACGGCGGCGACGTTCGCGGCGCCGCTCAACGTTCCGGGCGTCGGGCTGCCGGCGTTGTTCGCGATCGCGATCGTCACGTTGTCCGTCGCGCTCGGCACCGTGTTGCCCAGCGCGTCCTCCACCAGCACCACGATCGGAGCGGCGATGGATGCTCCGGCCGCCGCGTTGGCGGGCTGCACGTTGAACGCCAGCTTGCTGGCCGCGCCCGCGGTGATTCCGAACGCCGCGCTCGTCGCCGGCGTGGGCCCGGTGGCCGTGGCGGTCAGGGTGTACCCGCTCCCGGCCCGGTCGATGCTGAGATCCGAGAAGGTGGCCACCCCGCCATTCGCGGCAACGGTCAACGTGCCGGACAGCGTGCCGGGCGTCGGCGAGCCGCCGTTCGTCCCGATCGCCACCGTCACGTTTCCGTTGAAGGTGGTCACCAGGTTGCCGAACGCGTCCTCACCAGAGACGGCCACGGCCGGCGCGATATGCGCCCCGGCCGGAGTCGCCACCGGCTGCGACGTAAAGATCAGCTGGCTCAGGGGGGCGGGGCTGATATCGAACGTCCCCGACGTGGCGTCGGTCAGGCTGCCCGAGATGGCGTGCAGCGTGTATCCGATGCCGGCCTTGTTGATGCTGAGGTTCGAGAAGCTCGCCACGCCGTTGGTGGCCGCTACGGGGGTCAGCCCGGAGAGGGTCCCGGCGCCGGGGTTCGTCCCGATGCCGATGTCGACGTTCGCCGTGTAGGCGGTGTCCACGTTGCCCAGGGCGTCGAGGGCGGACACGAGAATAGTCGGGGCGACCGCGACTCCGGCGACCGCGTTGGTCGGTTGCTGCGAGAAGACGAGGTGCGTTGCCGTGGCGGGGGTGATCTTGAAACCGCCGCTCGTTGCATCCGTCAGGCTCCCGGCGCTCGCGACGAGCGTGTACCCGTCGCCCGTCTTGTCGATGCTGAGCGTGGAGAACGTCGCAACGCCCGCCGATGCGGTGACGGACTTGGTGCCGGAGAGCGTCCCCGTCCCCGGGTTCGTCCCGATCGCGATCGCAATCGCGGCCGTGAAGTCGATCGCCGTATTGTTCGACGCGTCGAGCGCCGTCACCGTCACCGTCGTCATCGTGACGCCGGCCACCGTGTTGGTGGGCTGGAGGCTGAAGACCAGATGCGTCGCCGCACTGTTGATGATGTTGAAGCCGGTGCTCGTCGCCGGGGTCAGCCCCGTGGCGCTGACCGCCAGGGTGTAGCCGGTGCCGACCTTGTCGATGCTCAGGGTGGCGAAGGTGGCGACGCCGCTTGCCGCAGCCACGGTCTTCGTCCCTGACAGCGTGCCGCTGCCGGCGTTGGTGCCGAAGGCCACGGTCACGTTCGCCGTGAACGTCAGGTCGGTGTTGCCGAGCGCGTCCTGCGCCGTGACCTGCACGCCGCCCGACGAATTGATCGTCGCGGCGGAAAGTGTATTCGTAGGCTGACTCGTGAATACGAGCTTCGTCGCCGCTCCCGCGACGATGCTGAAGCCGGTGCTGGTAGCCCCGGTGAGCGTGCCCGACGCGGCGGTCAGGGTGTAGCCCGTTCCGCTCTTGTTGATGTTGATGGTCGAGAACGAGGCGATACCGGCGACGGCGTTGACCGCCACCGTCCCGCCCAGCGTGCCCCCGCCTGCGTTCGTCCCGAACGCGAGGGTCACGGAGCCCGTGAAGCCCGTGGCTGTGTTGCCCTTGGCATCGCGCGCCGTCACGACGATCGCGGGCGCGATGTTCGCGCCTGCGGTCGCGTTCGAGGGCGGCCCCGTGAATACGAGCTGGGTCGCCACACCGGGGATGATGTTGAACGTGGCGCTCGCAAACCCGCCCACCAGCCCGGTCGCGGTCGCCGACAGGGTGTAGCCGGTCCCGACGCTGTCGATGCTCAGCGTTGAGAACGTCGCCACGCCGTTTACCGCGGTGACCGTTTTCGTTCCCGACAGCGCGGCTCCCGCCTTCCCGGTGCCACTCGTAATGGCGATCGTGATCGCGCTGGCGAAGCTCGTGGCGTTGTTGCCGAACTGATCCTGGGCGGTGACGACGACGGCGGGACTGACGTTGGCGCCGGCGGCGGTGGCCGTGGGTTGCGTGCTGAAGATCAGCTGGGTGGCGGCGCCGGCGGTGATGTTGAAGGCGTTGCTCTGCCCGCTGCCCGCCGCGGCGGTCGCCGTGAGCTTGTAGCCCGTGCCCGCCTTGTCGATGCTCAGGGAGTTGAAGGTCGCAATGCCCGCCGCCGCAGCGACGGTGGCCGTGCCAGACAGCGTGCCGCCGGCTGGGTTGGTGCCGATCGTCATGGCCACGTTGCCGTTGAACGGGGTCACGAGGTTGCCCGCGGCATCCATCGCCAGCACCTGGATGGCCGGGGCGATCGCGGCGCCGGCCGCTGCGTTGCTGGGCTGTACGCTGAAGACGAGGTTACTGACGGCGCCGGGCACGATATCGAATCCGGTGCTGGTGGCCCCGGTCAGCGTCCCGGACGTAGCGGTCAGGGTGTACCCCGTTCCGCTCTTGTTGATGTTGATCGTCGAGAACGATGCGACGCCGGCGACCGCATTGACCGATGTCGTGCCGGACAGCGTCCCGCCGCCTGCGTTCGTCCCGAAGGCCAGCGTCACCGCACTGGTGAACCCCGTCGCAGTATTGCCCTTCGCGTCCCGCGCCGTCACGACGATCGTCGGCGTGATGTTCGCGCCGGCCGTGGCAGTCGCGGGCTGTCCTGTGAAGACCAGCTGCGTGGCCGCGCCGGGGGTGATGTTGAAGTTGGCGCTCGCGAACCCACCCACGAGTCCCGACGCCGTGGCCGACAGCGTGTACCCGGTCCCGGCGCTGTCGATGCTGAGCGTCGAGAACGTCGCCGTGCCGTTCACGGCCGTCACCGTCTTCGTGCCCGAGAGCGCCGCCCCGGCTTTCCCGGTTCCCCCGGTGATCGCCATCGTGATGGCGTTGGCGAAACTCGTAGCGGTGTTGCCGAACTGGTCCTGGGCGGTGACGACGACGGCGGGAGCAATGTTGGAGCCGGCTGCGGTGGCCGTAGGCTGCGTGGCGAAGACCAGCTGCGTAGCGGCACCGGCGGCGACGTTGAAGGCGTTGCTCTGCCCGCTTCCCGTCCCCGCAGTGGCCGTCAGCTTGTAACCGGTCCCTGCTTTGTCGATGCTCAGGTTGCTGAATGTCGCGACTCCGGCGGACGCAGCGACCGTCGGCGTTCCCGAGAGCGTCCCTCCGGCGGGATTCGTCCCGATCGTCATCGTGACGTTGCTGTTGAACGTCGTCACGACGTTCGCCGCCGCGTCCTGTACCTGTACCTGGATGGCCGGCGCGATCGCAGCACCGGCGGTGGCAGTGTTCGGCTGGACGGTGAATACGGCCAACGCCGGCGGTCCGGGGACGATGTTGAACGGTGCGCTCGTCTGTGACACGCCGCCCGAAACCGAGACGACGAGCGTGTAGCCGGTCCCTGGGCGGTTGATCGTGAGGTTCGAGAACACCGCTACGCCTGCGCTCGCCGATTGCGTCTTCGTCCCGCCGAGTGTCGCGGTCCCGGGATTGTTGCCGAGGGCGACGGTTACCTGGCCGAGGAAGCTCGTGATGACGTGACCGGAGGCGTCGAGCGCGGAGACCCTGATCGATCCGAGCGACGAAACGGCGTCACTATTCGCGGGTTGCACACTGAACTCGAGGCTCTTCGGAATGGCTGGGGCGGTCGTTTCGGAATGGCACGAGGCGATCAGCACCATCAGGAATGCGGCGGCGCCTGCGCGCACCACAGTGGCGAACGGGCGTGCGACATCGTGGGCGGCGGACAAGGCAGAGCGCATACCGTACCCCTTGGGAAGATGCTGAGAATTGTGCCTGAGGCAGGCGAAGCTACCCCCGGGCACAGGAGTGTCCAGTGAACCGCGCTGGAAGACTCCTTTAGCCTCCGAGTGTGGTTCGAGCACAACAGAACTGCGGCTCTGCCACTGGTCTAATTGATGCTGAACGCCACGCTCGTGGCCGCGACGAGACCCGCGGCCGTCGCCTGCAACGTGTAACCGACTCCCGCAAGGTTGATGCTCAACCCGCTGAAGACTGCGACGCCGTTCGCGGCGCCCACGATCGTGGTCCCCGACAGCGTGCCCCCGCCCGGGTTATCCGCGATGGCGAGTGTCACGTTGCCGCTGAACGCCGTCGCCTGGTTCCCCTGCGCGTCGAACGCCGTCACGCGGATCGCGGGTGAGATCGACCCGCCGGCCGTGGTGTTGGACGGCTGCACGGTGAAGAGCAGGGACGTGGCCGCACCCGCGCTGATACTGAACGCGTTGCTCGTGTCGGGGGCGAGCCCCGCCGCGGTGATGCCGAGCCGGTAACCCGCGCTCGCCTTGTCGATCGTCAGGTCGTTGAAGTTGGCGACGCCGTTGGCGGTCGCGACCGTCGTCGTCCCCGACAGGCTGCCGCCCACCGGGTTGGTGACAATGGCGATCGTCACGTTGCCGTTGAACGTCTTGACGGGGTTCCCCAGGGCGTCGCGCACGGTGGCCTGGATCGTCGGCCCGGTGGCTCCGGGGATAATCGTCGCGGACGCGGCGGATCCCGGGTGCACGGTGAACGTGACGCGCGCGGCGGCGCCCGGATTGACGGTGAACGGCGTGCTCGTCGCTCCCGATACACCGGCGCCGACGGCGTTGAGGCGGTAGCCGGTACCGCTGTTGTCGATGCTCAGGTTCGAGAAGGTCGCGACGCCGGCCACGGCGTTCGCCGTCACTGTGCCGGAGAGCGTGGCCCCCGCCGTGCCGGTTCCGGCCGAGATGGACAGCGTCACGGCTCCGCTGAAGCCGATGGCGACGCTACCCGTCGCATCGCGCGCCGTCACCGTGACGGTGGGGGCGATGCTCGCGCCCGCCGTCACCGACGACGGTTGCACCGAGAAGCCGAGCTGCGTGGCGCGGGCCGCGGTGACGTCGAACGCGGCGCTCGTCGACCCGGTGAGACCGGTCGCCGCCGCGGACAGCGTGTAGCCGTTCCCCGCCTGACTGATCGTCAGATTGGTGAACGAGGCGACGCCGTTTGCAGCGGCAACCGTAGCGGTGCCGCCCAGCACCCCGCTGCCGGGATTCGCCGCGATCGCGAGCGCGACGCTGCCGCCGAACGCGGTCGCGGTGTTCCCCAGCGCGTCGCGAGCGGTGACTTCGACCTTCGGCGTGATCGCCGTCGCCACCGTCGTCGTCGAGGGCTGCAGTGTGAAGCTCAGCTGCGTCGCGGTCCCCGGATTGATCGTGAAGAACGCGCTCGTCGCCGGGGTGAGGCCCGACGCCGTGGCCGTCAGCTTGTAGCCGACCGCGGCCTTGTTGATCGACAGCCCGGTGAACGTCGCGGTGCCCGCGACCGCCGTCACGCTCGTCGAACCCGAGAGCGTCGCGCCCGGCGCCCCGGTCCCCGCGGCGATCGCCAGCGTCACGTTCCCCGTGAAGCTCGTCGCCGTCTGGCCCGAGGCGTCCCGCGCGATGACGACGAGGGAGGGCGACAGCGCGACCCCGGCCGTCGCGGGGTCGGGCGGCTGCACACTGAAGAACAGCTGCGTGCCGACCGACGCGATGATGTTGAACGTAGCGCTGGTCGCGGTGGTGAGGCCGGCCGCGGCGGCGGTCAGCGTATAGCCCGTGCCGATGTTGTTGATGCTCAGCGCCTGGTAGCTCGCGACGCCGTTCACCGCGGCGAGCGTGCGGGTCCCCGACAGCGCGCCGCCGCCGGGATTGGCGCCGATCGCGATCGTGATGTTGCCGTTGAAGCTCGTCGCCGTGTTCCCCAGCGCGTCCCGCGCCGTCACTTTCACCGCCGGGGTGAGGTTGGCGTTAGTGGTGGCGGTGGTCGGTTGCTGCGTGAAGACGAGTGTCGTCGCGGTGGCCGGTCCGATGTTGAAGGGCGCGCTCGCGACGCCCGTCAGTCCGGCCGCGCTGGCCGACACGGTGTAGCCGTTCCCCGCCTTGTCGATGCTCAGGGTCGAGAACGTGGCCACCCCCCCGGAAGCCACAACCGACGTCGCGCCGGATAGCGCGCCGCCCGCCGGGTTCGTCGTGATCGCGATTTGCACGGTCCCGGCAAAAGAGGTCACCGGGTTGCCGAACGCGTCGCGTGCCGAGACGTGGATCGCAGGCGCAATGGCGGTTCCGGCCGTCGCGTTGGAGGGCTGCACCGTGAACGCGAGGGCCGTCGCAGCCCCGGCGCTGATAGTGAAGGACGTGCTCGTCGCGCCGGTCAGGGCGGCTGAAGCGGCCGACAGCGTGTAGCCGGCCCCGCTCTTATCGATGCTCAGCCCGCTGAACGTCGCCACGCCTGCCACCGCCGCGACCGTCGCCGTCCCCGACAAGGCGCCGTCCCCCGGATTCGCACCGATGGCGATGGTGACGTTGCTGGTGTAGCTCGATACCGTGTTGCCCTGGGCGTCGAGCGCGGCCACGGTGATCGTGCCGAGCGACGCCCCGGCCCCGGCCGAGACGGGCTGGGCGGTGAACGCCAACCGCGTCGCGGCTCCGGATGTGATGCTGAAGGAGGTGCTGGTCGCCCCGGCGAGGCCGACCGCCGTGGCCGACAGCGTGTAGCCGGTCCCCGCCCGGTCGACGCTCAGATCGCCGAAGTTTGCGACGCCGGAGACGGCCGTCACCGTCTTCGTACCCGACAGAATCGCTCCGGCGGCTCCCGTACCAGAGGTGATGGAGAGCGTCACGGCGCCGTTGAAGGTCGTGACGACGTTGCCGGAGCCATCTTTCGCCGTGACCTGCACGGCGGGTGTGAGGGTCGCACCGGCCGCTGCGTTGGGCGGTTGCGCGGTGAACACCAGCTGGCTCGGCGCTCCCGCAGTGACGTCGAACGCGGCGCTCGTAGCACTGCTCGGTCCCGCGGCCGACGCGCTCAAGGTGTACGCCGGCCCGGCGTTGTTGATGCTGAGATTATTGAAAGCCGCGACACCTGCGACGGCGGCGACGGAGGCTGTCCCCGACAGCGTCCCTCCCGAAGGGTTGTTCGCGATGGCGAGCGTCACCGTGCCAGTGAAGCCGGTGGCGATGTTGCCGAGGGCGTCGTGCGCCGTCACTTCAACCTGCGGATGAATCGTCGTTCCCGCGCCCACGTTGGTGGGTTGCACCGTGAAGGCCAGCTGCGAGGCGGTTCCGCCCGTGACGTCGAACGGTCCGCACGACGCCGATTGCAGCCCGGCCGACGTTGTCGTCAGCGTGTATCCGATGCCGCTCTTGTCGATGCTCAACCCGGAGAATGTGGCGACGCCCGAGGCCGCACTGACGGTCGTCGTCCCGGTGAGTGAGCCGCCGCCAGGATTGGTGCCGATCGCGATCGTCACCCCCCCGGTGAAGCTCGTGACCGTCTGGTTCGACGCGTCGCGGGCCGTTACCTGGATCGCTGCGATCGCGGTGCCGGCAACGGTATTGGTCGGCTGAACGGTGCACACCAGCTTGGCGGCAGTGGAGGCAACGATGTCGAAAGCCGCGCTCGTGGCCGCGCTGACTCCAGCGGCACTGGCGCTGAGGGTGTACGCCGCGCCGACCTTGTCGATCATCAGATCGGTGAAGCTCGCGGCGCCCTGGGTGGCGGCGAGCGTGGTCGTTCCCGAGAGGGTACCGCCACCCGGGTTCTGGGCGATCGCAATTGTCACGTTGCCGGCGAATCCGTCGGCGAGGTTGCCGAAGGCGTCGCGCGCGCTGATCCGCACGGGGGGGATCGGCGCCGCGTCGGTCGTGGTCACGGGTTGCGTCGTAAACGCGAGGTTCGCGGCAGGTCCCGCCGCCACGTTGAAGGCGGCGCTCGTCGCCGCGGTGAGCCCGGAGGCCGAAGCGGACAGGGCGTATCCGGAGCCGACCTTGTCGAGGAAGATGCCGTGGAACGTCGCGACGCCATTCGTGGCGGCGACCACTTTCGTGCCACCGAGCGTGGCGCCACCGACGTTGGTGCCGATGGCCAGCGTCACGTTCCCCGAGAACGTGGTCGCGACGTTGCCGGCGGCGTCGAGCGCGCTGACTTCAACGAGCGGCGAAAACTCGGCGCCGGCGGCGGTGCCGGTCGGTTGCGACGTGAATTGGAGGTGGGTCGCGCTGCCGCTCTGGATGTCGAACGGATCGCTGGTCGCCGCGGTGAGACTCGGGGCAGTCGCCGAGAGAGTGTACCCGGTCCCGGCGCTGACGGCGCCGACCTTGTCGATCTTCAGATCGGCGAAGGTGGCGATGCCCGCGACCGCCGTCGCCGACGGCGTTCCCGACAACGTGGCACCCAGCGCGCCGGTCCCTGAAGTGATCGCGACCGTCACGCTTCCCGTGAAGCTCGAGCACGTGTTTCCGAGCGCGTCCTGTGCCGTAACCTTCACGGCGGGGGCGATCGCGACTCCGGCCGTGGTTCCGGCGGGCTGCGTCGTGAACGCGAGCTGGGTCGCGGAACCGCAGGCGACGCTGAAGGTCGGGCTCGCGCCCGAGGTGAGACCCGATGCAGCCGCTTGCAGCGAATAGCCCGAGCCGGTCTTGTCGATGCTCAGCGTCGTGAAGCTGGCGACGCCGAGGGACGCGTTGACCGTCGTGGTTCCGGAGATGGTTGCGCCCGGGGTGCCGGTACCCGGGAGGATGGAAAGCGTGACGGCGCTCGCGAAGTCCGTCGCCGTATGCCCGTTGGCGTCGAGCGCGGTGACGGTCACGTTGGCGATCGGTACGCCTGCAACCACATTCGCTGGCCCGGCGGTAAACGTCAGCGATGTTGCGGGACCGTGCGGATTGGTTCCGCTGTCGCCATGGCAGGTCCACACAACGCTGGCGAGCAACAGAATGCCGAGGGACACGAAGGGGCGGACGAATCGAGTCATCACGGAGATCCTGACCGGTACCTGTCTGGGGTTCGAGCGGCGTGAGGGCAGCTTCCGTGCCGTGTGTTGCGTGGACGGCACAGTCACGCTCGCACCAATAGTGTGCAGCTACTGTTGCAACATCGCAACATCGATGACGCAATACTACATCTCTTCGCTCGGCCGGATGCCGACGAAAGCCCTGTAAAGTAGCACATCGTACACGATCTTCAGGGCTCCAGCGAGAACGAACGGTACGCTCGTCCACCCCGGCCGTGCCAACATCCATCCCGCGAAGACCGGCGCCAGGGCTGCCCCCATCGTCCGCGCGACGCCGGTGACGCCCGCGGCAGCGGAGCGCTCGTTGGGGCGCACCACCGCCATCACGTACGACTGCCGCGTCGGCACGTCCATCTGGCTGATACTGAAGCGTAACAGCAGCACGAGCACGGCC
>DASSIL010000238.1:0-2995 GCA_035691925.1 Gemmatimonadales bacterium | reverse complement strand
CCTGCCCCGTGCCTTCGATTCCCTTTCCCTCGCTGCCGGCGCCGGGTGGAGCGCGCTGGTCCGCCGGCTCACGCCCGACGTCGTGTTGCTCGAGGTGATGCCGCGCGCGCCGCTGGGTGCTGCGTCGCGCGAGGCCGCGAGCGTGCGGTTGGGGTGGCTGTTGCGTCCCAGGATCGACAGTCTCGCTCCCGTGGCGGCCGTCTCCGTCGGCAGTCCCGTCGCCCTCGGCGACGATGTCGTCATCAGCGGCGTCGACCAGGTGCCATCAGGTAGCGACAGTTGCCCGTCTCCGGATAGTGCGATCGCCGGAATCGCGGCTCCGTCCCTTGCCATTCGTGGATCCGCCGAGCTGTTCGGGACTCCCCCTGAGCTACTTCAGGCCACGGCCGGCCTGGACGCTTTCGACCGACTCGGCGACCGCGCAACACTCATTCTCCAGGGAGGTGTCTACACGACTGGTCCAGCCACTGTCGGAACATCATGTGACCTTCAGAGCCCCACGAATTGGGGCGACCCAGGCGGAACGAGCGCGCCCTGCAGCGGATACCTCCCCGTTATCAGAGTCTCAGGGGATCTCACCATCGCCGGCGGAGCCGGCCAAGGTATCTTGTTGGTAAATGGCGACTTGCACGTCACCTCCCGATTCACCTTTCACGGGATAGTGATCGTGAAGGGGGGGGTGGACATCACAGCGCCTACCGACGTGCGTGGTATCTTGGCAGCGGTTGAACTGCGCTCCGGGTCCGGGCCGGTGAGCCAACTTAAGGTGGACTATTCTAAGTGCATTATTACAAAAGACTTAGAGATTGCCTCACCCCTCTCTCCGCTCACCTCTCGCGCGTGGATTCAGCTGTTTCAAGCGCCCTAACTCTATTTACCCAAAATAGTTGTTGGATTGGCCTCAAGTAGCTTCGAGGCTTGACAGGATAAGGGCAAGGTCTTACCGTAGCTTGCCCCGGTTCCGCCGTTTCTTTAACGCTATGGGGAGTCATGGCTCTTCTTGGCCTTGGTGGCAAGAAAACCACAGTCGGGCTCGACATCGGCTCCGGCATCGTCAAGCTCGTCGTGATCGACCACCGCTCGAGCGAGCCGGAGCTGATTCGGGTCGCCACGACCGAAGTCGCGGCCGACGCCATCGTCGAGGGTGAAATCATGGACCCTGGGATCGTCGCGGAGGCGATCCGGGGGCTCTTTTCCACCGCCGGCGTCAAGCCCAAGGGCGTCGTGACTGCGGTCGGCGGGCGCGACGTGATCGTCAAGAAGATCCAGATGGACCGGATGCGGGAGGCCGAAGCCCGCGACGTGATCCGCTGGGAAGCCGAGCAGCATGTCCCCTTCGACATGGCCAACGTGGAGCTGGACTTCCAAATCCTCGACCCCGACGCCGAGGGGCTCCAGATGAACGTGCTCCTCGTGGCCGCCAAGCGGGAGCTCGTGGACGGGCGCGTCTCGCTGTTGCGCGAGGCGGGGCTCGAGCCCGCCATCATCGACGTCGACGCGTTCGCGATTCACAACGCCTTCGAGCTGAATTATCCGGAGGCGATGAACGGCGTCGTCGGTCTCGTGAACATCGGCCACGAAGTCACCAACGTGAACATCCTCGACGACGGCGTCCCGGTGCTCACGCGCGACCTCTCGGTCGGCACCCGCCGGTTCCGCGAGGACCTGCAGCGTGAGAAGGGGCTGTCGGCGGAAGACTCTGAGCGCGTGGTGACCGGCGCCGCTCAGAGCGCCGATCTCGCCGGCTACGTCGAAGCGCGCGGGGAAGAGGTGGCGGTGGGGGTGGAACGCGCGGCGGCGTTCCTGGCGACGGCGTCGCGCTCGGCAGGCGGGCTGTCGCGCGTGTTCACGAGCGGCGGCGGCGCGCGCATCCCCGGGCTCAACGACGCCCTGGCGCAGCGCCTCAAGGTGCCGGTCGAGCCGGCCAATCCGGTGCAGCGGCTCAAGGTGCGCGATTCGGTCTACGAGTCGGTGTCGCTCGATGAAGTGGCGCCGCTCCTGATGCTCTCGGTTGGGCTCGCGCTCAGGCGGGCGGCGTAATGATCGAAATCAATCTGCTCCCGGGGGTCAAGCGGAAAGCGGCGGGTGGCGGCGCGGGCTTCAAGATGCCGAGCCTGGGGGCCCTGGCCTCCCAGGTCAAAGACCCGTGGCTCATCGGTGCGATCGGCATGGGCCTCGTGGCGATCGGCGGCAACGCCCTCCTCTACACCGTGAATACGGCGCGCCTCAGCCGGCTCAATACGGTGCTCGGCGGCGTACAGCAGGAGAAGCGTCGCTACGATGCCGTGGCCGCCCAGAAGCGGCAGGCCGAGCGCGCGCGCGACTCGCTCGCGGCCGAGCTGACGATCATTCGCACGATCGACGCCGATCGCTTCATCTGGCCGCATCTGCTCGACGAGATCACGAAGGCCCTGCCGCAGTACACCTGGGTCACGCAGGTCCAGAATCTCTCGAGCGCGCCGATTGGCGCTCCGCCCACGACCGGGACGACGACCGGCACCACGCCCGTCGACGCCGGCGCGGCGACCGACACCCGCGTCTCGATCGACGGGCGCACCGTCGACATCCAGGCGTACACCACGTTCCTGCGGCAGCTGGCGGCGTCGCCCTGGATTACCGACGTGACGGCCACGCGGGCCACCACGGTCATCGAGCAGGATCGCCCGGTGACGGAATTCAACATCACCCTGCGGTACAAGCGCGCGGACTCGCTCTACATCCGCACCGTACCGCTGGTCGAGTCGGTGAGGTAGCCGATGGCCATCCTGCCTCAGGATCAACGCAGCCAGGTGCTGCTGCTGATCATCGTGCTCTGTGGGGTCGGCATCTACTTCGGCTGGACCAAGGTCCAGTCGCCCAAGATGACCGAGATCTCGACGACCCAGCACCAGATCGACAGCCTGAGCGAGGTCATCCGCAAGGCGAAGGCGGATCTGGCGTCGGGCAGCGTGGAGAGCATGCGCCGCGCGATCGAGCGCTACCGCGCCGGTCTCGG
>DASSIL010000237.1:0-39230 GCA_035691925.1 Gemmatimonadales bacterium | reverse complement strand
GTTCGTCCTCGCGATGTCGATCTGGGTGTAAGCGGTGTGCAGTGCGGCGATCTGCTGCGTGAGCTGCGCCCCCACGAGCCGCCGGGTGTCGGCCGCCTGCGCCACGGCGATGTCGCGCTGCACGTCGGCGGCGACGAGTTGTTGCTCGCGAGTGAAGCCGTTGAAAATCGGGAGGCTGACGGAGAACCGCAGCGTCCAGTTATTGACGTAGCTGTTGGTGGAACTCCACGGGGCGTCGAACCCGGTGTAGCCGTTGGAATAGCCCGCCGTAAACGACGGGAAGTACTGTGCTCGCGCGACGGTCACCTGGGATGCCGCGGCGTGCGCCTGGGCGTCAGCCTGCGCGACCTGGGGGGCGTGGGCGACAGCATCCAAGCGGAGGGCTGCCGTGTCCGGGAACGGCGCCAGGGCGGAATCGGGGACCGCCCGCACCGGCTGGTCGACTCCCACCTGCCGGCCGAGGTTCGCCTGTGCGGTGGCGAGGTTGGCCCGCGCCTGCAGCAACGCCAGGTTCGCATTGCCGAGATCCACCACCGAGCGCAGCGAATCGGAGAGTGTGGCGGAGCCGACGCGCAGCTTCTGCACCGCGATGTCCATTTGCTGCTGTGCCTGCCGCACCTGCGCCTCCGCGACGTGCACCAGCTCTTCGGTGGCGAGCGCGTTGTAGAACAGCTGCTTCGTCGTGAGCGTCACCTGGAACCGCTGGTTCATGTAGCCCGCATCCGCGGCGTCGGCGTTGGCCGCGGCGGCATTGCTCGTCGCGAAGCGTGCGAACCCGTCGAACAGCGTGAGGTTGAGCGAGAGCCCGCCGGTGTACGACGTGCTCGTGGGCCCGGAGACGATCTGGTTGGTCGCCGAATTGAAGCGGTTGCCGGAGGCGTGCGCCGAGCCCCCGGTCAGCGACAGCGAAGGGAGAAAGGCGCCGAACGCGGACCGCTGGGAAGCGCCCGCATTGCGTTGCGCACCCTCGGCCTGGATGATCGCCGGCTGAACGTCGAGGGCCCGGCGGATCGCCTCGTCGAGAGTGACCTGCAGCGTGGTCGCGGCGGCGGAGTCGGCCTGCTGGGCCCGGGCAGGCACTGCTCCCGCCCCGGCGGCTACTATAAGGAAAAGAAGTCGACGCATCAGTTCGAACTCGAAGTCGAATGGGTGGAATCGTGGCGCCCCCGCTCGTCACGCTGATGCTCGAGCTCGGCCAAGAGTCGCGCGTAGCGTTCCCGCTGGGGGGGAGTGAGCTGGGCGGTGATCTCGGCGCGCACCGTGCTGCGCAGCGAATCGAGCCGTGGCCGCACCGTGCTCATGATCGCCTGCATTTCGGTGTGATGGCGGGTGAGGACGGCACGAACGGCGTCCTGCTGCGCGGCGTCGAGGTCAAGGCGGCGCGCGAGGTACGCGGTGAGGGCGTCGGGTCCGCCGCCGTGCGGCGGCATCGTAAGCGTAGCGCGCGACACCGCCCAGCCTGTTGCCCCCCCGGCGAGGAAGACGGCGACGAGCAGCGCCGTCGCCCAGGCTCGCGATTGACTGAACATGTGGTCAGCGCCCCGTGGAAGCGACGAGCAGGAGATTGGGCTCGGCCTGCACGTCGGCGATCATGGCGCCGGGATCGTCGGAGACGGAGGGCTCGGCCGGCGTCCGCGCGCGGCCGATCACCAGCCCCGCCACGAACGCCGCAGCGGCGGCCACGACGATGCCGCGGGCCGCCCAGCGGGCGAGGAGGTGCTCCACGGGATGCGCGGGTGCATGCGCGGCGCCAGCCAGCACCCGCGCCACGAACCCCGCATGATCCTGCGGGGCGAGCGCCTCGCGCAGGGCTGCACCCAACCGCACGTCGGGTCGATGGTCGAACGGCGTCCGCGATTCCGTCATCCGTCATCCCTCCAGTCCGCCAACAGCGCCCGCAACTTGCGGCGCGCATGAAATACTTCCGATCGCACCGTGCCTTCGGGAATACCGAGCACCTGGGCGATCTCGGCGTGGGAATACCCCTCCACGTCGAACAACACGACGGCGATGCGCCGGCGTTCGGGCAGCTCGGCGAGCGCAGCGCGCAGCCGGCCGAGCAGCACCGCCCGCTCGGCCATGACATCGGGCCGCGTCCCGCCGGCCACCAACCCCTCGTCCAGCGACACCGCGCTGCGCACCGTGCGCCGCCGCCGGCGATCGGTCGCCGCATTGGCGACGATCCGCATCAACCACGGACCAAAGCGCCGGGCGCTGTCGTACTGGTCGAGCTTCACCAGGGCGGCGAGGAAGGCATCCTGCGCGGCGTCGTCCGCGTCATCGGGATCCTGCAGCACCGCTCGCGCGACGCGACGGGCCTGACCGGCGTACCGGTCGACCAGCACCCCGAACGCAGCACGATCACCGCTGCGGGCCCGCGCGACGAGGGCCGCGTCCTCCACCTCCTGGGCAGTACGCGCGTCCCCATTCGGGCGTTGAGGTTCAGTCGCCATCTTCACGATCGCGCGCCCGGCGCTTGCCGAATCCATAGACGGCAAACCCCAACGCCATCCAAAATGCGAGCGCCGCGACGATCGCTCCGGCGACGCGTGGGAACACCAGCAGCAGGGCGCCGATGATGAGAAACAGCATCGCCGCGGTCGCCGCGAGCGCCCGGCGCAGTCCGCCGGCGACCCGGCGCAGGGCCACGACTGCCACCGCGCCGAGCTGGTAGCGCGACCGCTTCACCCGGCTCCCCGGCCGACGGGGACCCTCGTCCGCGGCGCGGTGCTGGCCGTCCTGCGCCACCGAGTCGACCAGCCGCGGCGGCAGCAAACGGCGCCGGGGCTGCAGCACGATCTCGCGGCTCTCCTGGAGGTCGCGGCGGAATTGCGCCGCCAGCAGGTCGGCGGTGGCGACGTCGTCGGCCAGGAAGTCGAGCTCGTAGTTCGCGAACAGGCTCGAGACGTTGAGGTTGCTCGATCCGACACGGGCCCAGCGCCGGTCGGCGACGAGTGTCTTCGCATGAATCATCGGCCCGAGCCACTCGAAGACGCGCACGCCGGCGCGCAAGAGCTCGCGATACCCGGCGCGCGTGAACCCGCGCAGCACGGGAAGATCCGTCGCGCCGGGCACGAGCAGCCGGACGTCCACGCCGCTCCTGGCGGCCTCGAGCAGGGCGGCATACAACGGCGCGGGAGGGACGAGGTAGGCGTCCGTGATCCAGAGCCGCTCCAAGGCCGCCGCGGCGATCAGCTGGGTGACACGATACATGCGTCCCTCGAACGGCACGCCCGCGATGGCTTGCACGGCGACGGAGCCGCAGGCCTCGGGGTCGGCGTTCAGTTCATCGGTGGCGAGCGGTGGCCCGACCCGCGCCCATAAACTCGCGAACGACGCGTCGAACGCCGTCGCGGCGGGACCACACACCGTGACCATGGTGTCGCGCCAGGGCTCGCGCCCCCTCGCCGGGTCTCCCGCCCACTCGTCGCCGATGCACAGTCCACCGAGCATCGCGCGAGTGCCGTCCGCGACGACGAGTTTGCGATGGTCGCGCACGAAGATGTCGAACGGGTGCCCGGAGAAGATCGGGTGGAACGCACGGACCTCGACACCCGCACGACGCAGCCCGCGCCAAAAACCATATCCCGTGGCGAACGAGCCCAGCGCGTCATACAAGACCCGCACCCGGACCCCCATACGCGCGCGTTCAGCCAGCGCCTCGGCCACGCGACGGCCGGTCGCATCGGCACGAATGATGTAATTCTCGAAGTGGACCCACTGCTGCGCGCTGGCCACCAGATCGATCATCGCGTCGATAGCGTCGGGGCTGTCGGCGTGGTGCTGCAGGGTATTCCCGGCGATGGCGCGCGCGCTCGCGGTGCGCTCGATGGCGAGCGCGAGCTTGTCTTGCTGCGGCTCGGCGAGCTGCGCCGCCCGCGAATAGGATGCGGTCACCCCGACGGCGCCGTTGCGGTCCCCAGCCCGAGCGTCTGCTCGACCGGCCGCAGCGCGGCGATGCAGGCGGCGATGTGCTCGTCGAGCGGGACGCCCAGCTCCTCGGCTCCCTGGCGGACGTCGTCGCGGTTCACGCCCCGGGCGAACGCCTTGTCCTTGAGCTTCTTCTTCACGGACGACACTTCGAGGTCCGCGAAGCTGCGCGACGGCCGCACCAGCACGCAGGCAACGAGGAAGCCGCACAGCTCGTCGACGGCAAACAGCGCTTTGGCCATTGCCGAGTCGCGCGGGACACCGGAATAGCTCGCGTGGCCGAGGATGGCGCGGCACTGGTCGTCGGAAAGACCGCGCTCGCGCAGCAGGTTCACGCCCCAGGCCGGATGCCCTTCGGTCGGCGAATGGTCGGGGTTGGGGTAGGCCTCGTAATCGAAGTCGTGCAGCAGCCCGACGACACCCCACGCCTCGGCGTCGCCGCCGTACTTCCCGGCGTACGCGCGCATCGCCGCCTCGACCGCCAGCATGTGCTGGCGCAGGGCGGGACTCTGTGTGTGTTGCTCCATCAACGCGAGGGCGTCAGTCCGGTTCATGGCTCCACGTTCCACCGTTCGGCCCACAGCTCGGCCAGCAACAGCGGCCAGAGTCTGCGCGCATGGTTGGCGCTGCCGGCGCGATGCTCGGCCAGGAGCGTCGCCGCGGGTGCGTCGGGGAACAGCCGCGGGCGCGCGAGGTGACGGTTCGCCACGTCCGCCAACCCCTCGTTCAGCCAACGCGCCACGGGCACCGACAACCCGCGCTTCCGGCGGCGAATCACCCGCTCGGGCACTATACCCCGGGCGGCGGCTTTCAATATCGCTTTGGTGGTGAGCCCCCGCACCTTGAGGGAGGCGGGGGCCGGCAGCGCGAGCTCCAGCACTTCCCGGTCGAGATAGGGCGCACGCGCCTCGATCGACGCGAGCATCGTTCCCCGGTCGACTTTCACGAGCAGGTTGTCGGGGAGGTAGCTCTGAAAGTCGAGCCACAGCAGGCGGTTCAACGATGGCTGGGCCGGGAACCGGTCCAACGTCCGGCGCGCCCACTCGAGGGTCGCGCCGTCGGGGCCCAGGGCGCCGAACCAGGTGAGGTGACGGGCGACCGGCTCGAGCTCCGCCGCGCCGACGAGCTGCTTGACGAGAAACTCCATCGTCACACGGCCGGTTGACGCCGGGATGACGGCGAGCAGACGCTTGAGGAGTGAGCGTCCCGGAAGTCGTCCGACGATGCCCGCCGCCTTGTGACCGAGATACGTTGGATAGCCGCCGAACAGCTCGTCGGCCCCCTCTCCGGAGAGCACCACCTTCACATCGGCGCGGGCGGCCTCGGCGAGGAGGTAGGTGGGGAGAATCGCCGGGTCGCCGACCGGCTCGCCCAGCCGCGCCGTCACGACGTCGAAGGCGCGCCGCAGCGCGTCTTCGTCCGCGGTGACGACGTGGTGCACCGTGCGGATATCTCGGGTCACCACCTGGGCGAAGTCGCTTTCGTCGAAGCCCGCGGCCGTAAAGCGCACGGCGTAGGTGTGGATGCGCTCACCCGGCATGACCCGGGTCGCCGCGCCCGCGAGGAACGAGGAGTCGAGACCGCCGCTCGTGAACACCCCGACCGGCACGTCGGCCATCAGCTCGCGCTCCACCGCCCGCAGCAAGACCGCGCGCAGCGTCGCGGGATTCTCGAGGCGCGATGGCGCCGACGCGGCCGCGGCGGCGGACCAGTACTCCCGCACGCGCACGCCGTCGCGATCGGCTTCGAGCAGCTGCGCCGGGGGCAGCTTGCGGATCCCGGCGATCATCGTGGCCGGGGCAGGGACGTACCCCAGCGCCGCGTAGCGGGCGGCCGCCTCGCGATCGAGCCGGCGGGGCTGGTCGGGGAAGACGAGCAGCGCCTGCAGCTCGGACGCGAAGCGCAGCTCTCCCCGGACTTCGGTCCAGAACAGGGGCTTCTCACCGGCGCGGTCGCGCGCCAGGACGAGGCGCTGGCGCCGGTCGTCCCACACCGCCAAGCCGAACATCCCCTCGAGCCGGGCGACGGCGTCCGGGCCGTAGCGCTCGTAGAACGGGACGATGTTCTCGATGTCGCCACGCGAGCGGAACGGATAGCCCCACGCGGTCGCCTCGGCCCGGAGCGCGGGCGAGTTGTAGATCTCGCCGTTGCAGACCATCCAGATGCCGCCATCAGGGCTCTGAAACGGCTGATCCCCGGTCGTGAGATCCATAATCGCGAGCCGTCTTGCGCCCAGGCGCGCGCGCTCATGGCCGACGATCTGCTCGCCGTCGGGTCCGCGATGGGCGAGAGCCTGGGCCATCGCCGCGAGACAATCGGGATACCTGATCGGGGCGCCGGTGAGCGAGACGACGCCGAAGATGCCGCACATTACTTCCCGACCCCCCCCTCCCCCATCGCGGAGTGCGGATGGCGGATGGCGGAACCGCGGGTGGGAGCTCCAGCCGCACACGGCCCGTAGGCGGCGTAGTGGCCGTCGTCGAACAATTGGGGCAACGCGGCCAGTGCAGTCCGAGTGTCCCTATCGCCGGCGCGGGTCACGAACACCGTGGGCTCGGGGCAGGCAGCGAGGCGCTGGCGCCAGGCGTCCGCGGGCAAGAGCGGGGAGCCAGGGACGGCGCGCAAGCTCTCGGCGTAATCGGCGATGAAGTTGCTCGTCAATTCCCGCGCTGTCGCCGTCGCGACCACGATCGGCCGCCGCAGATAGAAAGGGAGCGACGGCGGGTACACCGCAACGGCGAGGACGACCCCTTTGCCACGCACCGAGTCGGCGAGCGCGGCGGCGGACCGATCTTCTCCCACCGCGCGCAGCAAGGGTCCGGTCACGAACGGCAGCGCGACAACCGCCGCCGCATACCCCGCCGCCACGATGGTTCGTTGGCGCCGCCAGACGCCGATCACCACGACCGTCGCCGCGCACACGAGCACTGCGGCGAGCGCGCGTCCCACTCCGGGAATGGCCTCCCGCTCCGCCGGTGTGAGCGGAATCCGCGCCGGGAGGAGGAGCGGAAGAAAGAGCAGCCCGGCCGCGAGCACCGCCGTGGACCCGACGGAGACCGTCCATCCCGGGGCCGGGGTGTCACGGGAGAGGTGCCGTGCCGCAGCGAGGGCAAAGGGCGGCATCAAGGGCAACACGTATTGCGGCAGCTTCGATTGGTTCAGGGTGAAGAACACGAGCGGCCCGAGCACCCAACAGGCCAGCAGCAGCGCGTCGCGCGCGAGGATATTCACCCGCCGCGCTTCCCAAGCCCACCGCAACCGACCGCCGCCCAGTCGACTCGCCGCCGGGATGATCCAGGGGAACGCCGCGACGGGGATGATGGGGACATAGTACCAGACCGGCGCGGTGCGGTGGAAGCTCGCGGTGGTGAACCGCTGGAATGTTTCACGCACGAACGCGTAGTAGGGGAACTGCGGGATACGCGTGGTGACGGCAATGAACCACGGGACGGCGACGAGGGCGAAGACGAGGAGCCCCCGCCAGGGAAACAGCCGGCGCACCGGGCGTCCGGTGAGCACCGCATGGGGCACGACGACCGCCAAGGGGATGAGGATCGCGATCGGCCCCTTGGTCAACCCGCCAGCGCCGATCGCCGCCCAGGCGAGCACCGGGTGGTCTTCCGCGAAGGCGATCACCGCTGCCGTCGTACATAAGGAAAGGGTGCTGTCGAAGATCGTGGTGCGCGCGTAGGCGAGCACCATCGGCATCGTGGCGAGTGCCAGTCCCGCGAGCCACCCCGCGGCGGGTCCGAAGCGGCGGCGCGCGAACCAGACGACGAGGCCGATCGTGGCGAGCGTCGCGAAGTACGCCGGGAGGCGCGCGGCGAGCTCCCCCGGCCCGATGAGCTGCATCGCGGCGGCTGCCGCGGCGAAGTAGAGCACCGGCTTGTCGAGGTAGGGGAGCCCGTCGAGATGCGGCACGACGTAGTCGTGCCCGACGACCATCTCGCGGGCCACCTCGGCGTTGCGCCCCTCATCGGGATCGAGCAGGTGGTTGCCGCCCAGGTCCCAACCGAGCGCGAGCGCGGCCAGGGCCAGGAAGAGGATGAGCCAGCGGTTGTCGGCAGTCGCGGGGTGCGTCAACTGGGCGAGCCGCTCTCCGGCTGCGGCATCTGGCTGACGGTGATCGGCACCTGCGCGGCGCGCTCCCCGTCGACGCTGATGTCGAACCGGTAGACCCCCGCGTGGGGGAAGGGGACGTCGAAGACGAGAACCGCGGCAGCTTCGATTTCGGTGACGCCGGCAGGAGGCTCGGCGAAGGTCACGCTGCCATTGCCGCCCAGGATCTCGACGTCCGCTTCGTCGACGAGGCGAATCTGGACACGATGCTCCCCGATCTCGGTGCGCCTCCCCTTGAGCCGCAGCACGAGATGCAGCCGCGGGTGCGTCGCGGGGAACTGCTGTACCCAGATGTGCTGGAAGATGCCAAGAACCGAGATTTTTCCGGCCTGATCGACGAGGGCGTAGTCGGCGACGACGGCGAAGTCGAGGTGCATGGCAGGGAACTTACCATGCACCTCGAACTCCGCATACGCTCACTTCTTGGCGAGGCTCACGAAGGCGCGCGTCTTCTCCCAGGCGAGGGCAAGGACGGCGTTGTCGCCCTGCGGTTCGAGGGTGATCACGAACTGCTCGACCGGCTGCGCCGTCGCGGCGACTTGCATGTCGACACGGACGAGATCGGAATCCGCGCTGTAATCGGTCCCCCAGAGGTTGGCGCGCTTGGGGTCGGCGCATTCGGCGGCCGTCGCGCAGGGCGCTTTGGTCTGCCTGTTGAAGATCAGCTTCCAGCCGGAGGCCTGCGGCACCGTCCACAGCGTGTACGTCCCGGCGGGAATCGTCTGGCCGGCGACCGACAGGTCGCCCGCAGTGGTGAACCGGGTCGCGAAATTCGCGCCGGTGCGCCACACCTGGCCATAGGGCACGACGGGGCGGGGCGACGCGGCTTCGGGGCCGAAGATGCTGCGCCCGCGCATGGAGGGACGGCCATACTCGACGAGCACGGCGACGCCACCCACCGACCCTTTCACCGAGTCCGGCGGGGAGAGCTGTCCCAGCGGGGGGCGCGCGGCAAACGCGGTCGCCAGAGCGGCGATATCGACCGAGGCCTGGCGGGCGGAGTGGACCTTCTGGGTCGTGAGCCGGCCGTCGACGCGCTGGATCTGGCCCGCCGCGTTCACGGCGAACAGCGTCGGGGCGTCGCCCTCGAAGGACACCGTCAGCGAGTCCTTGG
Organism: Gemmatimonadales bacterium; assembly: GCA_035691925.1. Classification (GTDB taxonomy): domain Bacteria; phylum Gemmatimonadota; class Gemmatimonadetes; order Gemmatimonadales; family GWC2-71-9; genus DASTHG01. Next base: position 30,067 of record DASSIL010000237.1, on the reverse strand, counting down.
CCGGATGCCGGGCGATGAGCTTCGTGACGGACGTGGCGCCGAGGGGGAGCGTCGCCACGGTGTCGTGTCGCGAGAGCTCGGCGCGACGGCCGTAGAGCTCGTACATGGCGTAGGAGAAATTGAGAAACGGCAACGCGCCGCCGGGCGTCGGTACCTTGAAGCTGCTGTGCGTCGTGTCGCGCGTGACGTCGACCTGCGTCGTGTCGCCGAACTGCGCCACGAACCGGGTGACCGGCGCTTGCGGGTTCGAGAGGTTCTTGTTCGTCATCTCGAAGTGCGCCATCGTGCCGTTGGCGTTCACGGTGCCCGTGTAGTGACGCTGGATCACGGCGGCACCGCGGACCAGCATGTCGCCTTCCACGGTGGTGCCGGTGCGCTTGTACTGCTCCGCGACGATGGTGTCATGTCCCAGCGTGACGACGAACGCCCCCTGGGCGTTCTGAGCGGCAAGCGGGGCGCCCGCGGCGATACCGAGCAACGCGAGCGAAACGGCGGTGCTTCGCATGGACGAAGATCTCCTGTGCCAAACGGTGGATGTGCCGGGCTACTGTACCCGAACGGACTTCAATTCATCGTTCTGTTTCACCGCGTTCACAACGTCCATGCCTTTGGTGACCTGTCCGAAAACGGTGTGGACGCCGTCCAGATGGCGCTGTGGTGAATGACAAATAAAGAACTGGCTGCCACCGGTGTCTTTGCCGGCGTGCGCCATGGAGAGCGTGCCGGCGATGTGCTTGTGCACGTTGCGGCTCGTCTCACACTTGATCGTGTAACCGGGGCCACCGGTCCCCACCGTTCCCTTCCCGGTCTTGGAATAGGGATCTCCGCCCTGAATCATGAAGTTGGCGATCACGCGGTGGAACTTGGTGCCGTCGTAGAACCCGGAGTTGGCCAGCTTCTCGAAGTTCGCGACGGTGTTGGGCGCTTCGTCGGCATAGAGCTCGAGCTCGATGGTGCCGCGGGCGGTCTCCATGACGGCGGTCTTGTTGGGCATCAGCTCTCCACGTCGAAGTTTTCGTCGGCTTGCTGAGCGGTCTTGGTGCCTACAATCACGGTCGATACGGCGGAATTGTCCAGCACGAATTTGAGCGCCAGCTGCGCGGCGGTGCATCCCGTGCGCTGCGACAGCTCGCGCACGCGGTGTCCCAGCTGCACGAGCTGCGCGACGTAGTGCTGGGGCATACGGGTGCGGATATCGCCCTTGTCCCAGCTGTGTCCCTCGGCGTAGCGGCCGGCCAGAAATCCGTTGGCCAGCGGCTCCCGCGCGATCACGCCGATGTCCGCGGCGCGGGCGGCGGGGAAGAACGCCGACTCGGCCTCACGCCGCGCCAGGTTGTACACCAGCTCGATCACGTCCGGCATGGTCGACTGGATCGCCGCCAGCCCTTCCTCCGGCGAATGCACCGACACGCCGTACGCGCGGATCTTGCCCTCCTGCTTCAGGTCCTCGAGCACGCCGTAGGTCGCCATATCGGCGATCTGGGCGAGCGGCGGGTTGTGGAGCAGCAGCAGGTCGACATAGTCGGTTTGCAGACGCTCGAGTGAGCGGCCCAGCGCGAAGCGGATGTAGTCGGAGGAGAAATTGGCGTCGTGCGTGACCGGGAGCGGCACATTGGGTGGGATCTGGTCGTACGGGACGCCCGCGGCCTGTGCGACGCGCTCGCGCAGCAACGGATGCAGATCGCGATTGTAGAAATTGCCGCCGACCTTCGTGATGAGGATGACGTCGCGGCGGCGATCCGCCAGCGCCATCCCGAGCAGCTCCTCGCTGTGACCGTGCCCATATACGTCGGCGGTGTCGAAGCAATTGCATCCCAGGCCGAGGGCGCGCCGCACCGCGCGAATCGATTCGGCGTCGTCGGTCGGGCCGTAGGAGTTGCCGTAGCGGTTGCCGCCGATGGCCCATGCGCCGAAGCCCACTTCGCTCACGGCCCACGCGGTGCGTCCCAGCAGCCGCCGGTTCACGCCAGCAGGGCCTCGAGTTGCTCGGGACGCGCTACGGGAAGCGAGCAGGTCGTGCCCACGCAAACGGTCGCCAGTGGCGCGTCGGCAATGCGACGCACGATCGCTTTGCGCGGCCGGAACCGCTGTAACGCGAGGAGGTGCATCGCACAGGCCGGTCCCGGCCCGCCGGGACCCGCGACTTCGACACGCGTCGGCGGGTGCAGCGCCCAGTCGATGGCGCTGAGCAGCGTCGCTCCGTGCAGCGCCAGCTCCGCGGCGACGCCGGCGAACGCCGCCAGCTGCCGGTCGAGCCGGGTGCGCCACTCGGCCGTATCGGTGAGGCTCCACAGTCGCGCGAGGACGAGCGCCGCCACCCCGTTGGGAGAGGGCGTCGGCGCGTCCTGCACCGGCTTGGCGCGGGTCGCGAGGTACCCCGTCCCGTGGTGACCCTGCGCGATGTCGAAGTAGCCGCCGGTGGGATCGCCCCAATGCGCCGCCCAGTGGGCCGTCGCGCAGGAGCTCATGACGGCGATGGCGCGGTCGCGCCAGGCTTCGACGCCCGTCGCTTCATAGGCGTCGAGAAAGGCTGCGGCGCTCTGCACGTTGTCGTCCAGGAGCCCGGAGCCGCCCGGCCCCTCACCCGCCCGACCGAGCACGTGCCGCATCCCGTGGGTTTCGCTCCACGCTTCGCTCCAGATGCGCTCGAGCACCCGGAGCGCGAGGGTGTTGCACTCGGGCCGGTCGAGCACCGCCCCGGCCTGGAGGAATGCGCCCGCCATCATCGCGTTCCAGTTGACGTACGCCGTACGGTCGACAAACGGAGCGGGACGCTGGTCGCGCGCGGCCTTGAGCTTGGCCATCGCGGCGGGCAGCAGCGAACGCTCAGCGTCGGTCGCAGGCTCGCGACGCCGCCACAGGACGTTCTTCGCGGGGTTGTGGTGCATCTCCCCGTCGGGCTCGATGTCGAACACCCGCCGCGCCACGTCGAGCTCCCCGGCCGACAACACGGCGCGGGCCTCGTCGACCGTCCAGGTCCAATAATCCCCGTCGTCTTCGGGGCCGACATCGGCATCCTGCGAGGCCGCGAACGCGCCTTGCGTCGCGTCGGCCAGTACCGCGAGCACCCAGTCGACGATCCCGTTCGCCGTCTCGCGCCAGCGCGGCGTCCCGAACGCCGCGAGGCCCGTGCAGTAGGCGCGGAGCAGCTCCGAGTTGTCATACGACATCTTCTCGAAGTGCGGCACGATCCAGCGCTCGTCGACGGAGTAGCGGTGGAACCCGCCCCCCAGATGATCGTGGATCCCGCCTTGCGCCATCCCCGCCAGCGTCTTCTCTGCGACTTCCCGCATCCACGCTTCGCCCGTGTCGCGCCAGCGCGCGATCAACAGCTCCACCGCTCTGGGGTGCGGAAACTTCGGCGCCGTGCCGAAGCCGCCGTAGCGGACATCGAACAGCCGTGCGATGCGGGCGACCGCATCGTCGAGGACGGCGTCGCTGACTGTCCCGGCTTTGCCCTCATCGAGCGCGGCGGCGACGTGTTCGCGCAGCGCCAGGGCATTGGCGTCGACCTTGGAGCGATCGTCGTGGTAGAGTCGGGCGATCTGCCGCAACACGCTCACGAATCCGGGGCGGCCGAAGGCGTTGTGCTCGGGCGGGAAGTAGGTCCCACCGAAGAAGACTTCTCCCCCCGGCGTGAGGAAGGCGGTGAGGGGCCATCCCCCCTGCCCGGTGAGTGCCTGGACGGCGCGTTGGTACCGGGCGTCGACGTCGGGACGCTCGTCGCGGTCGACCTTGATGCACACAAAACCGGCGTTCAGAACGTCGGCGGTGGCGGGATCCTCGTACGACTCGCGGTCCATCACGTGGCACCAGTGACACCACACCGCGCCGATGTCGAGCAGGATCGGCCGATCGAGCGCCTGCGCGCGCTCGAACGCGGCGGGTCCCCAGGGTAACCACTCGACCGGTTGATGCGCGGCGGATTGCAGGTACGCGGACGGCTCGGACGCCAGCGGATTGGGCATGACCACGAAAATCTACCGAGGAGTCACCCGGCGAGGTACCGCGCAGTCGTTTGGGTCAGCAATTCGGCCGCGATGGGGAGTGCCTCTTCCTCGATGTCGAAACTGGGACTGTGGTGCGGGAACGACTTCCCGTCGGTGCGCGCCGAGCCCACGAAGGCGAAGCAGCCGGGGACCTGTTTGAGGAAGTAGCTCATGTCTTCCCCTCCCATGGTCCGGATATCTCCCTTCACTCGGTTTTTCCCTACGATTTCCTCCCCGACGCTTTTCATCAAGTCGGCCATCACCGGATCGTTCACCAGCGGCCCCGTCAGCCTGCGGAATTCGATCGTGGCATCGGCGCCCAGCGCCCGGGCAATGCCGCGCGCCGTGTCTTCCAGGAGACGCGGCGCGTCGTCGTAGAACTTCCCACCGAAGGTGCGCACGGTGCCGCGCAATGTGGCCTGCGGAGGGATGACGTTGAAGGCGTGGCCCGCCGAGACCTGCGTGACCGAGACGACGCCCTCCTCGAAGGGATCGCGCCGCCGCGACACGAGACTCTGCAGCGCGGTGATAACGTGGGCGGCGACGACCACCGGATCGATGGCGCGGTGCGGCATAGCGGCATGACCGCCAGTTCCCGTGATCGTGATGTCGAACTCGTCGACGGATGCCATCATGGCGCCCGCCATGATTCCGATCGATCCCACGGGGAGCTCGTTCCAGACATGGATTCCGAACGCCGCAGTGACGGTCGGCGCGGCGAGAATCCCGTCGCCGATCATCGCCGTCGCGCCGCCCGACAGCTCTTCGGCAGGTTGAAAGGCGAGCTTCACCGCGCCCGGCAGAGTGACGGCGGCCAGGCGGCGCGCCACCTCGAGCCCGATGGCGACGTGGCCGTCGTGACCGCAGGCGTGCATCGCCCCGGGGTGACGCGAACGGTAGGGAACGTCGTTCGCTTCTTCGATCGGCAGCGCATCCATGTCGGCGCGGAGCAGGACACAGCGGTTGCCGCTGCCCTTCAGGCCGACGATGCCCGTTCGTCCGACGCCGGTCTTCACCTCGTACCCGAGATCGCGCAGTCGCTCCGCCACGAGGCTGCCAGTGCGCGTTTCCTTGAACCCCAGCTCGGGGTGCTGATGCAGTTCGCGGCGGTCGCGCACCAGGCCGGCGCGGTCGACGGGCGGGAGGTTCATTTCACACTCTTGAGCTCGGGCACAGGTCGTTGATGCGGCAGCTCTCGCATTTCGGCCGCCGGGCAATGCAGGTCTTGCGGCCGTGGAGGATCAGCAGATGCGAGAAGATCGTCCAATCCTTTCGTGGCACCAGCTCCATCAGGTCGCGCTCGACCTTCACCGGGTCGGTCTGCTTCGTGAGCTTCAGGAGACCCGAGATCCGCCCTACGTGCGTGTCGACGACGATCCCCTCGTTCTTCCCGAAGGCGTTGCCGAGCACGACGTTGGCAGTCTTGCGGCCCACTCCCGGGAGCGCCACCAGCTCGTCCATGGTGTCGGGGACCTGCCCGCCGTGCCGCTCCTCCAGCGCGTGCGCCATGCCGAGAATCGACTTCGTCTTGTTGCGGAAGAAGCCGGTGCTCTGGATCTCGCGCTGGAACACCGTGGGATCGGCGGCGGCGTAGTCGGCTGCGCTCGTGTACTTCGCGAACAGCCCGGGCGTGACCATGTTCACCCGCGCGTCGGTGCATTGCGCCGACAGGATCGTGGCGACGAGGAGCTCGAGCGGACTGGTGTGGTCGAGGGCGCACTTCGCGTCCGGGAATTCCCGGTTCAGGCGCGCGATGATGCTGCGCGTGCGCCGCTGCTTCTCGACCGGGGTCTCGCTGCGCCGCTTCATGGCCCGCGCCGTGCGCGGGCGAACGCCAGGAAGCCGCCCGCGTCCCGCGCATTCAGCACGTCGCTCCTGGTGAGCCCCCCCTTGCGGGCGACGCCGAGCCCCAGCGGGACATTGGACATGCCGGCGACGGCATGGGCGTCGGCGCCAATCGAGATGGTGATGCCGCGCTCGCGCACTGCGCGCACACGCCGCCAGTCGAGGTCGAGGCGATGAGGGTCGGCGTTGACCTCGATCGCGACGCCGCGCCGGGCGGCTGCGTCGAGGACGCGGTCGATATCGATGGCATACGGCTCCCGCGCCAGCAGCAGCCGGCCCGTCGGATGGCCGAGGATCGTGAGCCGCGGATCCTCCATGGCGTGCAGCACGCGCTTCGTCATCTCCTCCCCCGTCATGGCGAAGCGGGAGTGGATCGACCCAATCACGAAGTCGAAGCGGTCGAGGACGTCGGGCCCGTAGTCGAGGGTGCCGTCGGCGAGGATGTCGGCTTCGACGCCCTTCAGGACGCGGCATGCGGAATTCGCGGCGTTGACGGCGTCGATCTCCGCATGCTGGCGTGGGATGTCGCCGGCTTTCAATCCGCCGGCATACGACGCCGAGCCGGAGTGATCGGTGATGCCGACCCACTCAAAGCCGGCTGCGCGGCAGGCGTCGGCCCACTCAGCGACGGTCGTCGACCCGTCGGAGTAGTTGGTGTGGCAGTGCAGGAATCCCTTCAAGTCTTCCCGCTCGACGAGCCGGGGGAGGCGGCCCTGCGCCGCGGCCTCGATTTCTCCCATCCCTTCCCGCAGCTCCGGTGGGATCCAGGGGAGTCCCAGGGTCTGGTAGACCGCCACCTCATCCGGTGCCGGCTCGCTCTGAGCGAGGCCGCGCGCCTCGAGCTGGCGCACGTGCTCGGCCGAGCCGGTGGCGCGCACCCAGGTGAGCGCGAACGTCGCTGCCGGCGCGAGAAAGACGTCGGCGACGAGGCCGGAGCCGAAGCGCAGCGTGACCCCGCCCTCCTTGCCCACGAACTCGGAGACGCCGGGGATCTCCCCCAATCGACGGACCAGGCGCGCACGGGCGTCGGGAGCGTATTGCACGACGAGATCGATGTCGCGCACCAGCTCGGAGCGGCGGCGCACACTCCCTGCAATCTCCACGCGCGCGACGCCAGGCTCGGCGGCGAGGGCGCGGCGCAGGCCTGCGGCGTCGGCCAGGGCGTGATGGATGAGCATGAACTCGCTGGCGCGCCGCAGCGACGCGATGCCGCGGCGCACGCGGTCGGCGGTCTTCTCGCCGAAGCGTGGCAGGGCGGCGAGCCGGCCGTCGGCGGCGACCTCCTCCAGCTCGGCGAGCGAATCGACGTGCAGCGCTTCGTGGATTTGCCGCACCTTGGTGACGCCAAGGCCGGGGATGCGCAGCATCTCGATGAGTCCGGGCGGCACCTGCTCGCGCAGCTCGTCGAGCAGTCCGGAGCGCCCCAATTGGGTCAGCTCGCGGACGATCTCGAGCGTGCCCGTGCCGATGCCGTCGACCTCGAGCAGGGTGCCGCTGCGGACCGCTGCGTCGAAGTCGCCGGGGTAATCCGCCACCGCTCGTGCCGCATGTTCAAAGGCACGGATGCGGAAAGGATTGTCGCCCTTGATCGCGAGGGACGCGGCGATCTGCTCGAACACCTGACGTACGGCGGCGCGATCCATTGCGGCGGAACGTACGTCGGCTGCCGGGCACGGGGGAAGGGGAAGCGTAGGTATATTGAGCGCCCATGATCGCTCCCTGGTTCGCCCTGCTTTGGCTTGCCGCGTCGCCGCTCGTCACCCCGCTCCCCGTCATCCGCGCCAATCACAACGACCGCCCCGCGGGATCCCTCGCGAACGGGGTTTTCACCCTCCGTCTCGTGGCGCGTGAGGGGGTGTGGCACCCGGAGGCCGAAGACGGAGTCGGGATTCCGGTGCGCGCCTTCGCAGAAGAGGGGCGAGCACTCGAGAATCCGGGGCCGCTGATCCGCGTGCCGGAGGGAACCGAAATCCGCGTCCGCGTGCGCAATGCGATTCCCGGAGCGACGCTCGTCGTGCACGGTCTCACGACCCATCCCGGTGACGGGACCGACAGCCTGGTGGTTGCGCCGGGCGGAGAACGGGAGACCCGGTTCCGGGCCGGGAAGCGCGGGACCTACTTCTACTGGGCGACGACGAGCGGCGCCGCGCTCCCCAAGCGTCACAGCGTGGACACCCAGCTCTCGGGGGCGTTCGTCGTGGATCCCGTCGGGGCCAGGGCGCCGGACCACGTGTTCGTGATCGGCGTCTGGATCGATTCGTTGACGCTGCACGGGAAGCGCAGCCCGCACGAGATCCCGACGATCAACGGCAAGATGTTTCCCTACACCGAATCGTTCGGCTACACGGTGGGCGATTCGGTGCGCTGGCGCGTGATCAACGCGAGCGACCGGGAGCATCCGATGCATCTGCACGGGTTCTTCTACCGGCTGGATGGTCTGGGCGATGAACGGGCGGACACACTGTTCAGCGCCGACCGGCGGCCGTGGGTCGTCACCGACAATCTGCTGTCAGGGACGACGATGTCGCTGACGTGGTCGCCTGACCGGCCGGGCAACTGGATCTTTCACTGTCACATTCTGTTTCACGTGACGGGAGATCTGAGTCTCGCCAGCCACGGCCCGGACACGGACCGGGGCATGGAGCGAATGTCGGGGATCCTCATTCCGCTGCACGTGCGTGCGGCGCCGGGGCGATCGTATCCGGCGGTCGTGGGTACGCCGCGTCCGCTTCGGCTGCTCGTCCAGTCTCGCCCCAAGGTCTATCGTGACGATCCGGGATTCGGATTCGTGCTGCAGGACGGCGCGCGCGCCCCGGCGCCCGACTCGATCCGCATTCCCGGTTCGCCGATCGTGCTGACGCGGGACGAGCCGGTGCGCATCACCGTGGTGAATCATCTGGGCGAGCCGACCGCAGTGCACTGGCACGGCATCGAGCTGACGAGTTACTACGACGGCGTGCCGGGAATGAGCGGTGAGCCGGGACACCTGCTGCCGTCGATCGCCGCGGGGGATTCATTTGCCGCCGCGTACACGCCACCGCGGGCGGGAACGTTCATCTACCACACGCACATCGACGACGTCAAGCAAATGGAAGCGGGATTATACGGCCCGCTGATCGTGCTGGCGCCGGGGCAAACGTTCGATTCCACCACCGATCACATCGTCACGATCAGCCTCCACGAGTACCCCGACACGTTCACCGTGCTCATGAACGGCAGCGTCCATCCCGAACCGATCGTGTTGCGGGCGGGTGTCCCGAACCGGATCCGCGTCGTCGTCATCCCGTCGGCGGGATTCGGCGAGCTGACGCTCCTGTCGGACACTACCCCCGTCCGCTGGCGCGCACTCGCCAAGGACGGCGCCGATCTTCCCGCCCCCCTCGCGACCGAGCGTCCCGCGCGGCAGCTCGTGTCGGTGGGAGAGACGTACGATTTCGAGTTCACGCCCCTCGAGAAGCGCCCGTTGCGAATCGAGCTGCGCGATGGATCAGACCTGCTGGGGAGGCTGCCGGTCGAGGTGCGCTGACACCGTCGCGACGAATTGCTCCGTCGCTTCGACATGCGGACAATGCCCAACGGGTAGTTCGACGAGCTCTGCGTTGAGGATCGCCGCCAGCTCCCGCGAGCCCTCGATCGGGATCGGGTCGAATGTGCCGTGAACGACCAAGGTGTCAGGTGCCAGGTGTCGGGCATGCAGTTCCCGCAACCGTGGACGAAGATCGTAGTCGCCAAGGCTCTTCCAGACTTCCTGTTGTGTGCGTGCCGTAACCCGGAATGGAGTGAGCTTCTTCGCGTCCGCCGGATCGCGGAAGTAACCCGCCACGGACAATTCGAACGCCCGCCGCTGGTAGGCTGCCGGGTCCCGCTCCCGCAGACCGCTGGCCAGCAACTGCTCTCGTGCCGCAACGATCTCGGGGGCGTTCATCCGCTCGGCGAAGCGGCGCTCGAATTCCTCGCGGTAGGCCGCGGTGATCGAGGCGGGGGAGACGAGCGCGAGCCGCTCCACGCGTGCGGGGTGCTCGAGTAGATACAACACCGCGAGCAGGCCGCCCCAGGAGTAGCCGCACAGCGTGAGCCGCTCGATCTTGAGATGCGCGCGGATGCCCTCGAGATCGGCGACCTGCTCCCGCCATCCCACGGGCGTCTCGCGCGGCACGGGTGACTTTCCGCCGCCGCGCTGGTCGTAGTAGAACAGCGACCGACCGGTTGCGAGACGATCGAACTGGGGGAGGAGGTAGTCGTGATGGGCGCCCGGACCTCCATGCAGGACGACGACCAGCGGGCCGGCTCCGACCTGACGCGAGAACAGATCCACACCGTTGACGTGCAGCATCATGGGGGAGGCAAGATAGCCTCGCGCTGGCGCGTCGCGGACCTGCTGGTGCTCGGCCTCGTGGGCGCCGCGGTCGCCGCGATCGTGAGCTTCGCGCGCGAGTTCCGGTCCCCCTACCTCCCCGCGGTCCAGATCGATCTCGCGCCCGGTGCCCTGCCGCATTACGTCCTCTACTCGCTGGTGCGCGGCGTGGCCGCGCTCGCGATATCGTATCTGTTCGCGTTCGGGTTCGGCCTCGCCGCCGCCAGCTCGCGCGCCGCCGAGCGGGTGCTCCTGCCGCTGCTCGACATCCTGCAGTCGATTCCGGTGCTCGGCTTCCTCCCGGGACTCGTGCTCGGACTCGTCGCGGTCTTTCCGGGTCGCAACACGGGCCTCGAGCTGGCGGCGATCCTCATGATCTTCACCGCCCAGGCGTGGAATCTGGCGCTTTCCTTTTATCAGTCGCTGGTCTCCGTTCCCGAGCCGCTGCGCGAGGCCTGCCATCTTGCGGGGTGGCGCCGCTGGGAAACGTTCCGCCGGCTCGAGGTGCCCGCCGCGGCGCAGGGGCTGATCTGGAACGGGATGCTCTCGATGGCGGGTGGATGGTTCTTCCTCATGGTGAACGAGTCGTTCCAGCTCGGCAACCACGACTTCCGCCTTCCCGGCATCGGCTCCTACATGAGCGTCGCCGTGGAGCGCGGTGACCGCGGCGCGATGGCGCTCGCGATTCTCGCCATGATCGCGATGATCGTCGCCGTGGACCGGCTGTTCTGGCGGCCGCTCGTCGTCTGGGGCCAGCGCTTCCGGCTCGACGACTCGACCGGCGAGGCACTCGAGACAAACTGGCTGCTCGAGCTGCTGCGCCGCTCGCGGTGGCGTCGCCGTACCGGCGTGATCCGTCGCCGTGCCGCGCGCACCGCGGAGCGGATCATCCGTCCGATCCAGTCACCGCTCAAGGCGTTGCCGCTGCCGTCGCCGTACGGCCACAGCGCACTGACGCGGCGTATCGTCGCGTACCTGCTCATCCTCGCGCTCACCGCCGGAGCGCTGTGGGGACTCGTGGAGCTGGTGCGGCTCATGCTCGACGTCGCTCCGCCCGAATGGCAGGCGATCATGGTCGCGGCCGGTATGACGTTCCTGCGCGTGATCGCCGCGGTCGCGATCGGTACCGCCTGGGCGCTCCCCGCAGGCATCGTGATCGGCCGCTCGCCCCGGCTGGCGCACGCGCTGCAGCCGGTCATTCAGATCGTGGCGTCGTTCCCGGCGCCGATGCTCTTCCCGCTCGTGGTGCTGGGGCTGTCGGCACTGGGCGTGCCGTTCGGGTCGACCGCCGTGGTGCTGCTGGTGTTGTCGTCGCAGTGGTACATCCTCTTCAACGTCATTGCGGCGGTGGCGAGTGCGCCGCCGCAGCTCGCCGAGGCCGCGGACATCTTCGGCCTCCAGGGCGCGTCGCGCTGGCGCGGCCTCTACCTGCCATCCGCTTTTCCGGGGCTCGTGACGGGATGGATTACCGCGGCCGGCGGCGCCTGGAACGGCACCATCGTGGCGGAATACCTCCAGGCGGGCGGCGCCCTCCATGCCACGACCGGCCTCGGCAGCCTCATCAGCGAGGCGACCGCGCAGGCGAATTTCCCGCTCCTCACCGGCGGCGTTGCCGTCATGAGCGTGATCGTCGTGAGCTGGAACCGGCTCGTCTGGCGGCCGCTGGCGCACGTGGCGCAGACCCGCTTCGGAACGACCCAATGACCGCGCCGGCTGCTTCGTCCACGCCGATGCTCGAAGCGCAGCACGTCTCGCAGCAGTTCGTGCTTCCCGGCGGGCACGACCTACAGGCCCTGCGCGACGTCAGCCTCGCCATTCACGAGCACGAAGTCGTGGCGCTGGTGGGGCCGTCGGGGTGTGGCAAGAGCACGCTGCTCCGGCTCCTCGTGGGCCTCACCCGGCCAAGCGAAGGAACCGTGCTGTATCGCGGGTCGCCCGTGACGGGCGTGCTGTCGACCGCCGCAATGGTATTTCAATCGTTCGCGCTCCTGCCGTGGCTCACCGTGGAACAGAACGTCGAGATGGGGCTGGAAGCGCGCGGTGTCAGCGCCGCCGACCGGCGCCAGGCGGCGGCGCGGGCCGTCCAGGTGGTCGGCCTCGCCGGCTTCGAGGGCGCGTACCCGCGCGAGCTGTCGGGAGGAATGAAACAACGTGTCGGCTTCGCGCGGGCGCTGGCGGTCGCGCCGGAGATCCTCTTCATGGACGAGCCGTTCGGCGCGCTCGACGCCTTGACCGCCGAGAACCTCCGGGCCGAGGTCGTGAAGCTGTGGCGCGACTCGGCGACCAGCGTTTCGAGCATCGTGGTGGTCACCCACAGCATCGACGAAGCCGTGTATCTGGCGGAGCGGATCGTCGTCTTCGGCACGAATCCCGGGCACATTCGCGAGATCGTGGCGAACGCGCTCCCCTATCCGCGCGACGTGCGCGCGCCCGAGTTCGGCGCGATGGTCGAGCGGCTCCACGCCGTTCTCACGGACACCCTGCTCCCCGAACCGGAGCGCGTGGCGGCGGGAGCGCCGCCCCGCCTGGTGCCGTTCCCGCGGGTGCACGTGCCCGAAGTCATGGGCCTCCTCGACCACCTGGGCGGGCGCGCCGACAAGAGCGCCGCCGTGTTCGAGCTTGGGCAGCAGCTCGGCGTCGACTACGATCACATGACCGCCGTCGTCCGCGCCGCCGAGCAGCTCGGCTGGGTAACGACGCCGGGCGAGGTCGCGCGGCTCACGCCGGCGGGGCAGGCGCTAGCGACCCAGGATGCGGCGGGACGGCGCGATGCGACCCGGACGCGACTGATCGAGCATCCGCTGTTCGCGCGTGTGCTCGCGATGTTGCGGGAAGGGGAGGGGGCGATCGAGGACGACGAGCTGCTGAGCGACCTGACGATTCACTTCCCGTTCAGCAAGGCGCCGGGGCTATTCCGCACGGTGGTGGAGTGGGGGCGCTATGCGAGCCTGCTCGACCACGACAGCCGCGGGCAGCGGCTGCTGCTTACGGAGACTCAGCGGGCGTAGTGGTCGGCGCCGAGAAAGTGCAGCGACACATAGGGCGCGTCGCCTACGACCCAGCTGTCGTGCGGAACGGCGGGAATGTGGAACAGCTCGCCGGAGCGCAGCTCGAGGGTGCGGCCATCGGCGAACGACACTGCCGCCGTGCCGGAGACCACGAGGCCGACGTGCTCGACGCTGCAGCGGGTCGCCCCGACGCCCGGCCCTACGTGCTCCGACCAGCGCCACCCCGGTTCGTAGGTCGCGCGGCCGATCGTCATCCCGCCGAGCTGGACGATTTCGAACCGGCCCTTCTGCATCGTGCGCGTCTCATCGGGGTGCTCGAACCGCTTCAGCACGACGTCGACCGCGATCACAACAGCACCGCCAGCGCGTCGGCGACCGCTTTCACGTCGGCGTGCTCGCGCTCGCCGAAGCCGTTCGGGACGTCGGAATCGATGTCGATCTGGCCGAGAATCGTGTCGCCCCGGCGGATCAGGACGACGAGCTCCGACTTGGTGTAGAGGTTGCAGGCCAGGTAGTTGCCGACGGCGCCGACGTCGGGAACGTTCTGATCCCGCCGCTCCGCGACGGCGGTGCCGCAGACTCCCACGCCCACCGCGATCCGCACGTGCTCGGTCTCGCGACCCGCGAATGCTTCGAGCACCAGCTCGTTGCCGTGCACCATGTAGGCATAGACGGATGTATAGGGGCCGCCCCAGCCCTGGATCCGCTCACACGCCATGCGCAGCAGATCGACGCGCGACGCGTCGTGGAGGTGGGCGGCACGCAGCGCCCGCACCGCCGCCGCCGCATCGCTCTCGGTTCGCGCGGTCACGAGCGTTTTCCGAGCACGGCGGTGAGCCGCAGCACCGTGGTGTCCCGCTTCACGACGATGAGGACGGTGTCGCCCGCCTGATGCGCCCGCAGGGCGTCGGTCATATCGTACAGATTGCCGATCGCTTTCGTCCCGATGGCGGTGATGACGTCGCCCGCCACGAGCCCCGCTTTCTCGGCCGGGCTGCCGGAGCGTGTGCCGGTGATGCGCACGCCCCCCGGCGATTCGCTCATGTCGGGAATCGTGCCGAGGTAGGCACCGTAGCCCCCGCCGCGGCTCGTCATCTGGGGCGGCGGCGCGGCGACGAAGGTGAGCGGTCCGGGGCGGTTCGCGAGGGCGGTCGCGACGTCGGCGACGAACTCCGCCACGCGCGCGAGGCCGTTGAGGTCGATCTTGTCGACGTCGTCGGTGGTGCGATGGTAGTCGCTGTGCAACCCGGTGAAGAAGAAGAGCACCGGATGCTTTGTTCCGTAGAACGATGCGTTATCGCTCGGCCCCCAGCCGTCCCCCGACGCCTGGAGATCGAAGCGCGGCTGGCCTCCCGCACGATTGAGCGAATCGAGCAGGGCGGGGAACTCGGTGGCGGTGGCGGCGCCGGTCGCGCTGAGGCGCGCGTTCCTGAGGCGGCCGACCATGTCCATGTTGAGCATCGCGTAGATCGAGTCGCCCGGCAGCGCGGGATGCTTGACGTAATACTCCGAGCCCAGGTCGCCTTCCTCCTCGCCGCTGAACGCGATGAAGACGATAGTGCGGTCGAGGCGCCGCCGGACGAGCTGGCGCGCGACCTCGAGCAGCGCCGTCGTGCCCGAGGCATTGTCGTCGGCCCCGTTGTGCACTTTGCCCGTCGAATCGGGATCGTCCAGCGCGCCGAAGCCGCCGAGGCCGAGGTGGTCGTAGTGCGCGCCGATCACGACGGTCTCGCCGCGCCGGGCGCTCGAGCGGCCAGGCAGCACGCCGATCACGTTGCGGACCGACTTGCCGCCGATGTCGCTGTGAATTGCCGCGGGGGCGTCGGGCGAGATGGTGAACGGCTGGAAGTAGCCGTCGGTACCGCCGGGCTTCAGGCCGATCTTCCGAAACGCCGTGGCGAGATAGGTCCCCGACTCTTCGAGGCCGCGTGTCCCGACGCCGCGCCCTTCGCGCGCGTCGGCGGCGAGATAGCGCAGTGCATCGAGCGCCCGATGCGCGGCGGGTGTCAATGTGTCGGGGCCTTGCAGTGCGAGTCGCGTGACGACGAGCAGGCTGGTGACGAGCATAGGAGGATATCTATCTTTGCGCCGACTCCGAAGGAAGCCTGCCGCATGTCGGTTCGTCTGCTTGCGCTGATTCCCGTCGCCGTGGCCATCAACCTCGCGTTGTCGGCCGCGGTGGACGCCGTCGGGTTGCCGCTGTTTCTGGATACGACCGGGACGATCCTCACGACTGCGCTCGCGGGCCCGGTCGTGGGGATTCTGACGGGTGTGCTCACGTCGGCGGTCAACTCCCTGCGCAATCCGACCTTCTGGCCGTTCGTGGCGATCCAGATCATCGTCGCGTTGTACGCCTGGCTCGCCGCGAGTCGCGGCTGGTTCCGCTCGCTCAAGACGGCGGTCCCGGCGGGCCTCGTGCTCGGCGTGATTGCGTCGGCCACGTCGACGCCGATCTCGTACCTGATCTTCAAGTGTGCGACGACGGGAGGCATCGCCCTCACCACGAAGCTGGGACAGCTGCTCGGCCTGTCGGATCTCGGGGCCTGTTTCTTCGGGAGCTTCCTGTCGGACTTCGGAGACAAAGCCGTCACTTTCGCGCTCGTCACGACGATTCTCCACGCGCTGCCACGGCGGACCGCGGCGCGGTTTCCGCTCGCGCTGCGGGCGGTCGGCCGCGCCTAGCCTCGAGTGCGAAGACTTCATCCCTTCACGCTGTTAACACTCGCCGTCGCCCTCCCGGCGCTCGCCTGGATTCTTCCAGCGCCGTGGGGAGGTGCGGCGACGCTGACCGCGGCGCTGGCGCTGCTGCTCACCCCGGGCGCCAGCCCGGGGATTGCAGCGGGTCGCACGGCAGTCCTCACCGCCGCCCCATTCTGGTTCTTCCTTTATCTGTTGCACGGCGTCGGCAGCATGGTCCCGACGGGGCTGCGCCTCAGTACGATGATCGCGAGCTTCGTGTGGCTCGTGGCCATCCTGCCTCCCGGCCGGCTGGTCGAAGCGATGGTGGCGGCGGGGTGGCCGGTGAGCGCCGCGTTCCTCTTCTCGGCGACTTTGCAGGCGGTCCCGGCGCTACGGGAGCGCGCTCAGCGGCTGGTGGACGCGCAGCGCTGCCGCGGCCTCGCGACGCGCGGCGGACCGCTGGTGCGGCTGCGCGCATTGCGCGCCCTCGCGCTGCCCCTCGTCCTCTCCGCGCTGCACGATGTGGATGAGCGCGCCCTGGCCCTCGAGACGAGGGGGCTCACGGCCGGAGCTCGCCGCACCCCGCTGGCGCCGCCGGCGGATCACTGGAGCGAACGTGCCCTGCGGTGGATGCTGCTGTTCGGGTGTGTGGCGCTCGTCGCGTGGCGTGTGGGATGACGCTGCTCTCGTTCCGCGCGATGACCTATCACTACCCGGCGAGCCGGACTGCGGCACTGCGGGAGGTCACGCTCGACGTGCAGCGCGGCGAAGTGCTGGCGGTGATCGGTAGCGTGGGCGCCGGTGCGTCAACGCTCTTACTCGTGGCCGGCGACCTGGCGCCGCGGGTGACCGGTGGAGCGCTCGAGGGAACGGTCGAACGCGGCGGGCGGGCGGCGCTGCTGCTCCCCACTCCCTGGACGCAGATCTCGGGAATGGCGTTCACCGTTGCCGATGAAGTGGCGTTCGGTCCCGCGAACCTGGGATGGCCACGGGAGCGGATTGCCGCATCCGTTGAACGTGCGTTGACGCGGGTTGACGTGGTTCACTTGCGGGACCGCGACCCCGCGACGCTCTCCGGCGGAGAGCTGCAACGCGTCATCCTCGCCGGCATCCTCGCGATGGAGCCCGACGTCCTGCTACTCGACGAGCCGACCGCCGAGCTCGACCCCGTTGCCGCACGAAACATCTGGACACTGATCCGTGCGTCGGCCCAGGAGGGGATGGCGGTGGTCGTCGCCACGAGCGACATCGACGCGCTTCCTGGCGCAGCGGATCGCGTCGCCTGGATGGAGAATGGAGCCGTACGAGCGCTCGGTCCGGCGGGCGAGGTGCTCGTCGATCCCGCACTCACCGCGGAGTCCGCGCCGGGGAGCACGGCAATCGCGGCGGTGTGGCGATCGGCAGGGCTCGCGGAGCCGCCGCCGCTCACCGTTGCGCAGGCGGTGGAGCGGCTGCGATGACTGCCTCACTGGATATCGCCGCCGTCTCCTTCGCGTACGGCAGACAGACGGTCCTCGTCGACGTGACGTTCGCACTGCAGCCGGGCGAGCGCGTGGCACTCGTCGGGCACAATGGAGCGGGAAAGTCGACGCTCATGCGTCTGATCACCGGGCTCGTGAAGCCGACGGCCGGAATGGTGCGCGTGGGGGATTGGGACACTCGCGCACACCGTCCTGAAGAGCTGGCGCATCGTGTCGGCTCGCTGTTTCAGCACGCTGACCAGCAGCTGTTCGCGCGGACGGTGCGGGACGACGTGGCGTTTGGTCCGCATGCCACGAGGGTTCCTGCCGCGGAGGCCACACGGCGCGTGGCGCGCGCACTCGTGGCGCTGGGACTCGAGGCCGTCGCCCATGAGCACCCCTACGATCTTCCGCCGCCGGAGCGCAAGCTCGCTGCCCTCGCGGGAGCGCTGGCGCTCGAGCCGTCGCTCCTGGTGCTCGACGAGCCGACGGCAGGGCTCGATCGGCGCGCGCGTGCCCGCGTCGCCGCGGCGCTGGCTGATCGCGCCGCGGAGGGCGCGACGCTGCTCGTCATCACCCACGATCTCGAGTTTGCCGCCGAGACGCTGGAGCGCGGCCTCGTGCTGGACCATGGGCGGCTGGCGGTCGATGCGCCGCTGTCCGACCTCCTGGGACGGGGCAATGGGCTCGCGGGCATGGGACTCGAGCCCCCCCCATTGAGCCGCCTGTCGACGGCACTTGCGCTGCCCGGGCACCCGATTCGCGCCCGGGACGTGGCGGCAGGGCTGGCCAGCGTTGCCGCGCGTAACCGCGTGTCCTAGATTCCCTTACGCTTCATGATCATTCCTGTGGTCTTCGCCACGCATCTGGCGCGCGCCGTCGACCTGTTCCGGGACCCTGCCAAGAAAGACGAACAAAAGCGGGAGTTCCGGATCCTGGTCGGGATGCTCAAGGGTGGCAACGTCGCCGTCCGCATCATCGACGACGTGCTGGTGGTCAACGACCAGCGGGTGATCGCACCGGAGTTCCGTCCCCTCGTCCAGAGCATGGTCGTCCACGGTGTGACGGAGCTCGTGATTCCGAGCGACGCGCCGGTGTCGCACCTGTTCGAGCTGCTGCGGGCGCTGGCAGATCACCCTGCCGGCTCGGCGGATATTGCCGCGCGGCTGCGCTCCTCGGGTGCGGATCGGGTGTCGGTCGTGCTCTCGCAGATCGACGAGTCGGAAGAGGGTGCCTCCCCTGCGACGGCGACCGGTGGAACGGGGGGCGCGCGCGATCTCGGGACCCGGGGCGTGCTGCGTGGTGAGCCGGTAAAGGACCTGAGGAGCTCGCCGGTCGCAGGTGCCGACGGCGTGGAGTCGGTGGAGCAGAATCTCGCCCAGCCGTCCGAGGCGCTGCCGGTGCCGGAGGCGGCGACTCCCTCCCAGGCGATCATTCCCCGGCAGTCGGGGGAGATCCCGCCTCCCGGATTGCCGGCGACTCCGCTGGAATCGGTCGCCCCCGCGCCGGGTACACTGCCGCCGCCACCACCCCCGCCGCCGCCGCCACCCAAGCGGACGATCGATTCCGCAGCGCCGACGTTCACTCCCGCGACGCCGGCTCCTCCGCTGCCGCATGCGCCGCCGCCGCCGCCCGCGTCACCGCCCCACCGGGTGCACACGCATTCGGGGAGCGTCCTGCCGCCCTCGTTCGGGGAGGCACCACAGGACGAGGCGCCGGCTCCCCCCCCGCCGGCTGAGCCGGAAATCGCCCAGCAGGCGGCCTCACCGCTCTTCGCGCTGCGGGAGGCGCTGTCGAAGGACACCGCCGACATGCTCAGCGCGCTCGAGGCCAACCCCGCGCCGTCGCATGTGGGGGAGATGCTGACGGTGCTGACCCGCCAGATCGAAACGGTGATGCGGCAGGGGAAGATCGAGCAGGCGATGCAGATCGTGTACCGTGTCGTGCGGGCGGAGCAGCACGTCGAAGACGCCGCGGTGCGGCGCCAGTACGGCATCGCGCTGCGTCGCATGATCACGAAACAGATGCTCGACGGATTGAGCAAGCTGGTGCAGGTCCCCCATCTCGAGGACGCCGCGGGCGCGGTGCTGCAGCGGGCCGGCCCGGACGGAGTGGAGGTGCTGCTCGACCTGCTCACCACCTCGAATACCGTGACCGAGCGGCGCGGCGTGTTCAGCGCGCTGATTCAAGCGCTGAAAGAAGGAAAGGAAGGGCAGGACCAGCTGGTCCACATGCTCGGGCACCCGCAATGGTTCGTCGTGCGCAACGTGGCCGACCTGGTGGGCGAACTGCAGCTCGAGGCGGCGGTGCCGGCGCTGACGAAACAGCTCGAACACGACGACGAACGCGTGCGTCGTCAGGTCGCCCTGGCGCTCGCCAAGATCGGCACGCGCAGCGCCGCCGAGCCGCTGCGGCGGGCGCTGCGGGACTCGTCCGCCGACGTGCGCCGGCAGGCGGCGTTGGGGGTCGGCGGGCGGAAAGCGAGTGCGCTCGCGATGCCGCTCGTCGTCGCGCTCGATGACGAGAAGGATCCGGAAGTGGTGCGCGAGCTGATTTTCGCCCTCGGCCGCATCGGCAGTCCCGACGCGGTGCAGGCGTTGATCAAGCTGGCACAGCCGTCGGGCAAGCTGTTCAACCGCAAGCCGAGTGTTCTCCGCGTAACGGCGGTGGAAGCGCTGCGGGTCGCCGGCACCCCCACCGCGATCAGCGCGTTGCAGAGCTTTGCAGCGGACGGCGACAAGCAGGTCCGCGCCGCGGTCCTGAACGCGATGTCGGAGCTGAGCGCGAAGCAGCGGTCCTGATCTGCGCTAGTTTGGAATGAAACTCGCGTCCGGCGTGAGCTTTCGCGCGAACGCCGCGAGCAGCCGCGCCGCCCGATCCACGTCGACCAGCGACACCATCTCGTTGGGGCTGTGCATGTAGCGATTCGGCACCGACACGAGTCCGGTCGGGATGCCGCGCAGCGCGTTGTGGATGGCGTCGGCATCGGTGCCGGTATCGCGCGGCGCCGCCTGCACGGTGTAGGGGATCTGCGCCTCGTCGGCGCAACAGACCAGCCGGTCGAACACGAGGCCGTTGACCGCCGAGCCGCGCGAGAATACCGGGCCCCCGCCCAGTTTGTGGTCGCCACCCTGCTTCTTGTCGGCTCCCGGCCAGTCGGTCGCATGCGTCACGTCGACTACCAGCGCCACTTGCGGATCGATCCCGACGGCGCTGGTGCGCGCCCCGCCGCCGGTGTAAGCGATTTCCTCGCGCGTCGTCGCGACCGCGAACACCGCGGCATGCGCCGGCCGTTCCTTCGCGAGCAAGCGCAGCGCCTCGGCGACGACGTAGGCGCCGATCCGGTTGTCGATGCTGCGCGAGACGATGCGGTCCCCGGCGAATTCCAAGGCTTGCGCGTCGATCACGGCCGGATCGCCCACGTGCACCCGCTCGACCGCTTCGGCCCGCGTCGCGGCGCCGATGTCGATCCACAGATCGGTGATCTGGCTGACCTTGTCGAACTCATCCTTCTTCATGAGGTGCGGGGCCTTCTTCCCGACCACGCCCGTCACGGGACCCTTGGGACCCACCACCAGGACGCGTTGCCCGACGAGGACCTGCGAATCCCAGCCGCCGATCCCCGCGAAGTAGAGGTATCCCTCGTCGTCGATGTGCGTGATCTGCAGGCCGATCTCGTCGATGTGGCCGGCGAGCATGAGCCGCGGCGAGCCCTTCGGGTTCACCACCCCCACCGAGTTGCCGTGCGCGTCGGCGCGCACTTCATCGGCGAAACCCTTGACCTCTTCTCGCCACACGCGGGCCGGGCCGGTCTCGAATCCCGACGGACCGGGGGAATCCAGCAGGCGCTTCAGGAACGGGATCGAGGTGGCGCTCATGGACCTCTCGAGATCGGTGCGGTGGCTGTGGCGGGCAGTCCGACGCGGCGGCGCGCACTGTCGGCCGCCGCTCCTTTGACCATCCGCGGCTGATACCCGGCGCGAACCGGGCGCAGCGCGAGTGAGATCGTGCCGCCCGGACGTACGGTGAATTCGAACACGCCCGACAGATCCGTCCAGGGGGCGCCCTGACGGAAGATGAAATTTCCCATCGAGTAGACGATCGGCTTGCCGTGATACCATTCGACCGGCTGCAGCACATGGGGATGGTGCCCCAGGCAGATATCCGCGCCGGCCTCGATCGCCCCCCGGAAGAATCGCTGCAGCGCCCGGTCCGGCTTGTCGGAGAACTCGGTGCCGGCGTGGGTGCTCACGACCACCAGGTCCGCCAGGCCGTTCGCCTTGAGCCGCCGGATCTCGGGATAGAGCCATCCCGAGTCGGCCCAGGCGACGTAGCGGGAGCCGGGGTGCGCATAAAAGGAATCGGGAGCGGGATTGAACGCGCGCGTGGCGCCGAGGAACGCCACCCGCCACCCTTTGCGCTCGATGATCGCGGCCCGGTGCGCCAGATCGAGCGTGACCCCGGTGCCGACGTGTGCGACGCCGACGCGGTCGAGCTGCTGGATCGTCTCTACGAGACCGTCGATCCCGGCGTCCCAGGCGTGGTTGTTGGCGCTCGAGACGATGTCGAAGCCCGCCCAGGTCAGGGCATCCGCCGCGACCGGCGGGGTGCTGAAGACGAAGCTCCCCGTCTTCTCGTAGGGGTGGCCGGCCTCGGCGATGGGACTCTCGAGGTTGCCGAATGTGATGTCGGCCGAGGCGAGCGTGTCGCGCAACGCCTGAAACGGGTACAGCGTGTCGCCCCTGAGGAGATAATCCCAGGTCACGGTACGGCCGAGGTTCAGATCGCCGACGGCATAGACATGCAGCGGCTCCCGGTTGGGAGTCGACGGATGCGGTGCGATCGACGACGGCATGAGCGCGCCGGGTTGTTGCAGCAACGACAGCAACACGGCGGATGAAAGACTATTCAGCACGGCTCCTCGAACGCTAAAATCCGCCCATCAACCGAACATCAACGCCAACATCTCGGCGGCGTCCACCAGCCGCGGCCCGGGGCGCGAAGTATAGGCGTTCCCGTCCAGGAATTCGACACCCCGCGCAAACAACCGCCGCGCAGCGATATCCGTCACTGCCCCGGTCTCGCGCTGCGCTCGCGCAACGTCGAAGCCGCAAAGGGCGATGACAACCCGCTCGGGATCGAGCGCGACCAGCTCGCCCCAGGAGCGCGAGACCGAGCGCGCACCGGGCGTGTTGCCGACGTCCCGCCCACCAGCGATCGCGACGAGCTCCGGAACCCAGTGGCCGGCGACGTAGGGCGGGTCCAGCCATTCGACTACGAGAATGCGCGGGGGGCGGGCCGCTGGATGTGATCCGTGACCTGCTGCGACGCGCCGCAGGCGATAGCGCAGTCCGGCGACCAGCTCCTCCGCCTCGTCTGCCAGGCCAATCGCCCGGCCGACCGACTGCATATCGGCGAGGACGCCCTCGAGGGTGTGGGCGTGCAGGGTGACGACCGGTGGTCGTACCGGCCAATCGGCGAGGGCGCGGGTCAGCGCATCACCACCGACGGCGCAGACCTCGCACACGTTCTGGCCGACGATGACCTCGGGGCGGAGATCGGCGAGGAGTGCGGCATCGATCGCCGTGGCGGACGCACCCGCGGCGCGCACCGCGCGATCGATGGCACCCGACGATTGCGAGGGGTCGATCGCGCTGTGCGTGACCCGGGGCAGGCCGCGGACGACGTCGGGCGGATAGTCGCACTCGTGCGAGACACCGACCAGCCAATTCCCGGCACCCAGCGCCGCGACAATTTCCGTGGCGGCCGGGAGCAGCGAAACGATGCGCATTGGTGGTGTGTCCCCTCTGGTCCGTGCGCAGATGCGCCGCTCGGCGAAAGCCGGCGTCCTTCAAGAACGCCCGGTCTGGCCGAGCCGGGGTTTCAACCCACGGATCCGGCGAGGAACACAGCGTTTTCCTACTGTCGGCGCAGTCCTACACGATAGAGAACGATCCCCATGGCGACAAAGAGCGCGAGCGCGGGCCAGTTGTCCGTCGCGAAATGGCCGAACGCGCGCGTCAGGCCCGCGATCTCCGACAGCTTATCCGCGCTGCCGAACTTCCCGGCGATCGCCGCGATCACGATGCCGCCGATCGCCCCCCCGGCGATCATGCCGCTCGCGAACAGGACCCCCGGTCCCGATTCGACTTCGGCGATGCTCCGGTCTTCCGACTTGAAGCGTCGCTCGACGAGCCAGCGGATCACGCCGCCGGCGAACATGCCGGCCGAGGTCGTGATCGGGAGGTACACACCGACGGTGACCGGCAACGACTGGATCCCCGCGATCTCGAGGGCGATGGCGAGCGCCACGCCGATCAGCACGAGCGCCCAGGGCAGGCGATGGGTGAGGATCCCGTCGGTGATGAGCGCCATCAGCGTCGCCTTGGGAGAGTCGAGCCGCGTCAGGCTATGCCCGTTGTATTCACGCACCCGCCCGCCGATTCCCGGGTCGACCACGTAGCGGATTTCGTGCGAGGCGGGATCGAGGAGGTACTTGCCGGGGAGCACAGTGCCGGTCGCGACGTACACGCGCGCCACGGGATACGGCTTCGCATCGATCGAGTCGCCGCCGCCGACATGGAAGCCGGACATCGTATCGCCCGTGATCACGACGTTGCCGTCGGACGAGCGGCCGGTCGCCGGCGCCGTAAACCCGGCGTGGGCTTCGGGGACCTCGTACTGGTACGACCGGTTCAACAGCGTCAGCGTCCACCCGACGGCCAGCGCAGAGCCCATCCCGCCGATGAGAATGGCGATCTGCTGGCGCCGCGGCGTCGCGCCGATCAGGAACCCGGTCTTCAAGTCCTGCGACGTGTTGCCGCCGTTCGCCACCGCCACGGCGATCACGCAGGCGATTGAGATCGCGCGCACACGGTCGTCGATCGCTGTCCAGCCGAGCAGCAGGAAGATGACCGAGATGGCGAGCAAGGAGGCGATCGTCATCCCCGAGATCGGGTTGGCGGAGCTGCCGATCTGCCCGCAGATCCGCGACGAGACCGTCGTGAAGAAAAAGCCGAAGACGATGATGAGGATTCCACCGAGCAGGTTCACGCCGATCTGCGGCAGAAACGACAGAAACAGCGCGAGTCCGATCGAGCCGAAGACCGTGGCGGCGATCGGGAGGTCATCTTCGGTGCGGAGCTTGGCGATCGCCTGGCCGACGCGGCTCTTGCGCATGTCGGCGAAGCCGGCCCGGAACGCGCTGCCGATCGTCGGCAGTGCGCGCACCAGCGCGATGATCCCGGAGGTCGCGACGGCGCCCGCGCCGATGTAATAGACGAACGCCGCGCGGATCTCCCCCGCCGACATGTCGCGAATCAGCTTCGTCGCGGGGAACATCACTTCCGTCATCGATTCGCCGAACAGCTTGATCGCCGGCATCAGCACGAGGTAGGCGATGCAGCCGCCGGCAAACAGGTAGCCGGCGATGCGCGGGCCGATGATATAGCCCACGCCCATCAGTTCGGGGGCCGCCTCGACACGAACCTCGGCCCCCTTGAACCAGGTGAGGATCTGCCCTGGATACTCCTGCCACGCCTTCACCCCCGACATCAGGAACTTGTAGACGAAGGCGAGGCCGAACGCCTGGAACACCGTCTTGGCGTGCACGCCGCCCTTTTCGCCCGCGATCAGCACCTCGGCGCACGCGGTTCCCTCGGGATAGGGGAGGTTGCCGTGCTCGTTGACGATCAGCGCCCGGCGCAGCGGGATCATCATCAGGATCCCCATCAGCCCGCCGGCGATCGCCAGGATGGCCACGCGACCGATGTTCAGGTCGTAGCCCATCAAGAGAATCGCGGGGATCGTGAAGACCACGCCCGCCGACACCGAGTCCGCGGCGGAGCCCGTCGTCTGCACGATGTTGTTTTCGAGGATGGTCGAGCCGAAGCGGCGGAGGATCGTAATCGCGAGGACGGCGATGGGAATCGATGCGCTCACGGTGAGGCCGATCTTCAGCGCCAGGTAGACGTTCGAGGCGCCGAAGATCAGCCCCAGGATCACGCCCAGGATCAGCGCCCGCGGAGTGAACTCGGCGAGCGTCTGGGACGGCGAGATGTACGGTTGGTGGTCGGCCATCGGCTCCCCGGTGGAGGGCGGAAGTAGGGGGAGAATCTGACGCCGGACGTAGTAGCGGGGAAGGACGGTGGAAAGGCGGGGAATGACGGGGAGATGCGGTCAAGGGCGGTGAAGGGCGGTCAGCGTTAGAATCCGCAAGACATGGACGCCCACCGCCCGACATCGCCGTCCGTCGCCCTCGACCGCCTGTTCGTCGATTTCCAGTCGGCGGTAGCAGGCCGCTACTCGATCGAGCGGGAGCTGGGGCGTGGGGGGATGGGGGTCGTGTACCTCGCTCGCGAGGTCCGGCTCGATCGGCCGGTGGCGTTGAAGCTGCTGCCACCACGGCTTGCGGCGCAGCCGGCGCCACGCGAGCGGTTTCTGCGCGAGGCGCGACTCGCGGCCAAGCTCTCGCACCCGAACATCATTCCGATCTATGCGGTGGATGAGATCGCCGATTACGTCTTCTTCGCGATGGCGTATGTCGAAGGCGAAACCCTCACCGAGCGGGTGCGCAACCGTGGGCCGCTCCCGCCGGGGGACGCCACGCGCCTGCTGCGCGAGATCGCCTGGGCGCTCGCCTACGCCCACGCGCAGGGCGTGATTCACCGGGACGTGAAGCCCGACAACATCATTCTCGAGGGTGGATCGGGTCGGGCGCTGGTCGCCGATTTCGGGATCGCCGCGCAGGTGAGCGGAGCCTCCGGCGTGGAGGGGGGCGACGTGATCGGCACACCGGAGTTCATGAGCCCTGAGCAGGCGTTAGGCGAGAAGGTGGACGCCAAGAGCGATCTCTACTCCCTCGGCGTCGTCGGCTACTTCATGCTGTCGGGCCGGCTGCCGTTCACCGGCACCAAGGCGACGGAAGTGCTCGCCAAGCAGGTGACGGAGGCCCCGCGCTCGGTGGCGACCGTCGCGGACGGGGCGCCGCGGCGGCTCGTGCAAACGATCGATAAATGCCTCGCCAAGGAGAGGGACGACCGGCCGGAGAGCGCCGCGGCGCTCGCCGAGCAGATGGGGCTGGCGCTGGAGCAGCGCAGGGAGCTGCCGGTGCCGCTGCGTGTGTTCGCCAAGCGCGGCGGTCGGTTTCGCGATTTCCCCGCTTTTCTGTACCTCATCGGAACGGCGACGATCTCGGGAATCGGCGTTGCCTTGGCGAGCCCGTTCGGACTCGGGTTCGCCGCGTGGGCCGGAACCGTGCTCGCCGGTCTGACGGTCGTGCCGTTCGCGCTGCTCGTCGGGCGGGCGCAGCGTATCGCTGGCAGCGGATTCACCCGCGAGGATGTCGTGACCGCGTTCAAGGCCGAGCTCGATTCGACGAGCGAAGAGCGCGCGTACGAGTACGGTCGCGGACCGTCGCACTACGAGAGAGCGATGCGCTGGTTGTCGGGTATCGGACTGGGCATTGCAGGTCTCTCGCTGCTGGGAGCGATCGGCTTCGACGCGGCGCCTTGGGCGGGCCCCGCGATGGGGCTCGGCTTGATGGTCGGGCTTCCCACCGGTGGCCTCGCGCTCTCACGGCTGCAGCGTCGCCGCGACCTCGAGACCGAGACGTGGCTGCGGATCTGGCGCGGACCGATCGGGCGTCTGGCCTTCAGCCGCGTGAGCCTTCCCGCCGGACGGCCCGCCCTCTCCTCCGGGTTCACGTTCCGCCCCACCGAGCTGGTGCTCGGCATGGCCGCCGAGCGCCTGTTCGAGGAGCTGCCGAAGGAGACGCGCGAGGAGCTGCGGGAATTGCCCGACGTCTTGAAACGGCTCGAGAATGATGCGGGGCGAATGCGGGCCCGCCTCGAAGAGCTGAACGACGCGCTGCAGGGGGCGGAAGAGCGCGGCCGGCTGTCGGGTCAGATCGCGGGCGACATCAAGGCAAAACGCGACCGGGTCGTGACCGACCTCGAGAACGAGCGCGAGCTGGTGCAGCGTCGCCTCAAGGACGCCGTGGCGGCGCTCGAAACGATTCGGCTCAATCTGCTGAAGCTGCATGCGGGCGCGGGGACGGTGCAGAGCCTCACCACCGACCTCACGCTCGCGCGGGAGGCGGCGCGAGAGGTGGAGCTGCTGCTCGAAGGGCATAAGGAGATTGAGGACGCTTTGTGAGCCGCATCACCATTTCGTTCGGCTCGGATCTTGCGATCCAGGTCGGCATGTCGGCGTTCCTCGTAGTGGCGCAAGCCGCGGCGGAATACGGCACGGCCACGGCCAACCGAATGAGCAACACGCCGGCGCGCAGCATCCAGCAGGCGGTGGACGACCTGCGCGGCTTCGTGTCCGACCACACGCTGGCCGTTATCCTGGGTGCGCTCGTCGTGTTCGCGCTGCTGCGGATCGTGTTTGCCGAGCCGCGCGTGCGTTGATCGGGACCTAGTCTGCGGCGGCCCTGACCGCCTGCAGCCGCCGCGCCGCCGCTTCCAACATCGGCAGCGTCTTACAGAACGCGAAGCGCACCTGGCGGCGCCCCATTTCGGGATTGCTGTAGAAGCTCGACCCGGGGACCGGCGTCACGCCGTGCTCGACGGTGAGCCACTCGGCAAAGCGATCGTCGGGGAGACCGGAGAGGGCGGAGAAGTCCGTGAGCACGTAGTACGCGCCCGCCGGCGGCGTGCAGCGGAATCCCGCGTTCACGAGCGCACCGCACAACAGGTCCCGCCGGGCACGGTAGTCACCGGCCAACGAGTCGTAGAAATCCCGTCCCAGCGTTTCGATGGCGACCGCCACCGCTTCCTGGAGCGGTGCCGGCGCACCCACGGTGAGAAAGTCGTGCACTTTGCGGATCGCGTCGGTCGTCTCGCGCGGGGCCACGATCGTGCCGATGCGCCACCCGGTGATGCTGAACGTCTTCGAGTACCCGCTCACCGTGATGGTGCGCTCGCGCATACCATCGAGCGTGGCGATGGGGATGTGTTTCCCTTCGTAGTAGATGTGCTCGTAGATCTCGTCGGTGACCGCATAACAGTTGAAGCGGCGGCAGCAGTCGGCGATCGCTTCGAGCTCGGCGCGATCGAACACCTTGCCGGTCGGGTTGTTGGGGGTGCAGAGGATGATGGCGCGTGTCTGCTTCGTGAACGCCGCGCGCAGCCGGTCGAGGTCGAGCGGCCCGGTCGGTGTGATGGGGACGAACACCGGTTTGGCGCCGCACAGGATCGTGTCCGGACCGTAGTTCTCGTAGAACGGCTCGAACACGATCACCTCGTCCCCCGGGTCCGCGATCGCCAGCATCGTCGAGGCCATCGCTTCGGTGGCGCCGCAGGTGACGGTGATCTCGGTCTCGGGATCGACCACCAGGCCGTACCAGTCGGCGTATTTCCGGACGATCGCGTCCCGCAGTCGCTTCGCCCCCCAGGTGATGGCGTACTGGTTGATGTCGGCGCGGATCGCCCGGGCGGCGGCTTCCTTCAGGATCTCGGGGCAGGGGAAGTTGGGGAACCCCTGCGCCAGGTTGATGGCGTCGTGCTGGGCGGCGAGGCGGGTCATTCCCCGGATCACCGATTCCGTGAACGTGCGAGTCCGCGTTGCGACGTGCATGACCGGGGCCGCTGTTGGGGAGGACCAATATAGGGTCCGGCGCCGGGATGGCGGGCGTGCGAGCGCCGCTGCTTGACGGCCCCGCTCTTGCAGGGTCAATTGGCTTCGATGCCGCGGACCCCACTGCGCACGCTGGGGGCCCTCGCCGTCATCGCGGGCGCGGGGATCCTGACGACATGCACCACGGACTCTTCCGGTCCGGGGCGCCGGGGTGCGTTCGCGGTCGAGCCGGTACTCCCGCCGATGCTGCACCTCAGCGCGTTCAATTTGACGGTCGACAACGTACGGTTGACCGTCGTCCGGCCGCCCGGCGAAACGGTCTACGACACGATCGTCGCGTTTCCAGCGAACCAGGGCAGCCTGCAACTATCGGCCGACATCCCCCTCGATCAGTCCCCCGAGTCGTTCGACGTCACGATCCAGATGCTCTCTGGCTCGCAGCTGCTCTTTTCGGGGACCCAGAGCGTACTGGTGTCGGAGGGTTCGAACAACACCCCGGCTCAGATCCCGCTGACGTATGCGGGGCCGGGACAGAACATCGCCACGCTCTCGATCGATCCACCGGACTCGCTGCTCACCTGGGACGGGACGCTCGCCTTCCGCTCGACGGCGCTCGACGCGCAGCAGAGTCCGGTCACGAGCTACTACCTGTCGTGGTCGACCAACGACGCCACGGTTCCAATCGACGCGACCGGTCAGCTGGCCGCTCCCCATTTTCGCAAGACGGTGACGGTGACCGCGACGACGCCGACGAACATCTCGGCGTCGACGACGCTCACACTGCTTCCGGCTCCGTCAGCGATCACCGTCAGCAGCGGGTGCGGGCAGACGGCGGCACCGGGAAGCCTGCTGCCGCAGCCGGTGGTGGCGAAGGTGATCGCGGCGGACAACGGTGGG
Source organism: Gemmatimonadales bacterium (assembly GCA_035691925.1). Classification (GTDB taxonomy): domain Bacteria; phylum Gemmatimonadota; class Gemmatimonadetes; order Gemmatimonadales; family GWC2-71-9; genus DASTHG01. The sequence continues at coordinate 255 of DASSIL010000237.1, read as the reverse complement.
GTCCAGGGTGTTACCGTCACGTTCACGCCGCCCGCCGGCGGGATGGCCGTACCGGCGCAGGTCGTGACCGACGCCAACGGCCTGGCCCAGACGACTGTTACGCTCGCACCCACAGCGGGACCGCAGCCGTTCGCGATCAGCGCGCCGGGGCTCGCGTCGTTCCCCTGCACCCAGACGGCCACGGGCGTCGCGACCCACCTCGCGTTCACCTCGCAACCCACGAACGTCGCGGTGGGGTCGCCGATCACGCCGGCG
>DASSIL010000236.1:0-8407 GCA_035691925.1 Gemmatimonadales bacterium | reverse complement strand
GCCGCGAGGCGGACTCGTCGACGAGGTCGATCGCCTTGTCGGGAAGCTGCCGGTCGGAGATGTAGCGGTCGGAGAGGAACGAAGCAGCGACGAGCGCCGAGTCACGGATCCGCACCTTGTGGTGCGCTTCGTAGCGCTCCTTCAGGCCACGCAGGATCGCGATCGTGTCGGCGACCGACGGCTCGCCCACAAAGACGGGCTGGAAGCGCCGCTCGAGCGCCGCGTCCTTCTCGATGTGCTTGCGGTACTCGTCGAGCGTCGTCGCGCCGACCACGTGCAGCTCGCCGCGCGCCAGCGCCGGCTTCAGGAGATTCGAGGCGTCCACCGCCCCTTCGGCGGCGCCGGCGCCCACCAGGGTGTGCAGCTCGTCGATGAAGACGATGAAGCGGCCTTCGGCGGCCGTGATCTCCTTGATCACCGACTTCAAGCGGTCTTCGAATTCGCCGCGGTATTTCGTCCCGGCGATCAGAGCGCCCAGGTCGAGCGAGACGAGATGCTTGTTGCGCAACGATTCCGGGACGTCGCCGTTCACGATGCGCTGCGCCAGTCCCTCCACGATCGCGGTCTTGCCGACGCCGGGCTCACCGATCAGAACGGGATTGTTCTTGGTGCGGCGCGACAGCACCTGCATGACGCGCCGGATCTCTTCGTCGCGGCCGATGACGGGGTCGATCTTCCCCTTGCGCGCGACGTCGGTGAGGTCGCGGGTGAAGCGCTCGAGCGCCTGATATTGCTGCTCGGGACTCTGGTCGGTGACACGGTGCGTACCGCGCACGCCTTCGAGTGCCGACATCAAGTCCTTCTGGTCCACGCCCGCCGACGACAACAGCTGTCGCGCCGTCGTGCCCTTCGTCTCCGCGAGGGCCAGCAGCAGGTGTTCGGTCGAGACGTAAGCATCGCCCAGATCCTTGGCGATGGCGTCGGCGCGGTCGAGGACCGCCGACAGCTCGCGCGCCAACGTCGGCTCGCTCGTCGCGCCCGACTGCTTCGGAAAGCGGTCCACTTCCCGCGCGGTTTCCTCGCGCAGCTGCGCGACGTTGAGACCGGCCTTCTGGAGCAAGGGCGCGACGATGCCCTCGTCCTGATCGAGCAGCGCGAGGAAGAGGTGCGCATCGTTCACCACGGGGTTGCCGCGGGAACGGGCTCCGGCAGCCGCCTGCTGCAGCGCTTCGGCGGCTTTGATGGTCAATCGTTCAGGTCTGATCATGGCGGAACAGCCTTTGGCAAGCGACGTACCGGAGAAACGTGCCGATGTGGCGGGAAGATATGTCAAAACCGTAAGGATACAGACGTATGGAGAGACAACGTACGGAATAGACGCAAAAAAACGCAGGGAGATCGGCTGTTACGCCTCTCTCCCTACGTCTTCTCACCTTACGCTTCTTCCATACGAACTCTTGTCTTCACTTCATGATGATCATCTTCTTCGTGAACCGCTGTCCGTCCACCACGAGCTGATAGATGTAAATCCCGCTTGCCGCCTGCTGGCTGGTGCTATTGCCCCGGCTGTCCTGCACGTTGCCGTCCCAGTAGGCGCTGAAGTCGCAGCTCGTCGTATTGGCGCACGACAATTCGATGTTGTCCAGCGGCTTGCCTGTGCCCTGGAGAATCGGCACGGCAACCGGCTGCGCCAACACGTTGTAGATCTTCAACGAAACTTTTGGCCGGTGACCATTCCCAAACAATTCCGCCGACAGCGTAAACGGAATCGTGGTCGCCGGGTTAAAGGGGTTCGGGTAATTCTGCTTCAACGACACCGCGGCAGTCGATCCTTGCCCCATCACGGGCCGCGCTCCGATCCCGACTGCCAACAGCCCGAGCCCCAACACTGCCCAGGCGTACCGCCGCATCCACCGCTCCTCAGTCTGACGTAAAAGTGCCTTGTGACCCATCTCCTTAGTTTCGGGGACCTTGCAACTGCGATTGCACTTGGAACCTAGGTCCCCGGGCTGCGACCTGTCAAGCGAGCCAATACCCTGCTGTCACCCTTGCGCTCCGTCACACCACGCCGATCCGCCCACTCGAGCAGTGGGATCAGATACTTGCGCGTCAACGCGAAGCGCTCGCGCAAATCCGCCGGTGTCGCCGAGCCGATTTCGCCAAGTACCGCCTCGAGCTGCGCACGAAACTCCACCAACGCCTGCGGCGCCGCGTACCGCTCCTGATCCACCTGCTCGATCGTGCCGTCCCGCACCAGATGTGCCAGCAAGGCGCGCACCGCGGCCCCGGAGAACTCCTTTTCCAGCTCCGCCACCGTCGGCACCTGCCAGCGCGACCCGACGATCCGCTGGGCGATGGCGCTTCGGGAATCGCTCGCCCCGCGATCGAGCGACGGCGTCCAGCCGCGCCGCCGCACCACGCCCCCCGCCACCTCAAACAGCTCCTTCCGCGTCCCGAGATCGATCACCAGATCGGTGATCGCCGGTCCTGAGCCTTCGCTGGCGGCGCGCAACGCCTGCAAGGACATACCGGGGTCCAGGGGGTGCGCGTCGTGATACGACCCCAGAATCCCAGCCAAACGCTCTGCCTCGGCAGCTACTGCTGATCTGGAAACGAGCCAGCCGCTTGAGCTTAGCGCAGTTTTCCCGAGTCCCGCAATGACGCGGCTCACATCTCCCGAGTGGATGCCGAGGCGTACCGGCAGGTCGCTTTCGGGCACCCCGAAGAGACCCGCCTCTGCGACCCACGCCGACAGTCTGTCGGCCGAGTTCTGCCCGAAGGCGAGCTTACGGTCCCCGATGCGGGGGAGCCGCCCGGGAAACGGATCGAGCACGCTGCCACCGCCGATCGTGGTCACGGGCGAGTAGCTGCGCAGCACGAAGCGATCTCCGCCCCGCGCCACGACAGGACCTTCCAGCACCAATCGCACCCTGCCCCGCTCGCCCGGAGCGATCGCCTCGTGCTGCGAGGTGCGCGCCAGCACCTCGGCGGTCCCGAGATGGACCCGCACCCGCGTGCGAACCAGAATCGGGCGCTTGGCCCCGGGAAGGAGGTCGATCGCCGCATCGATCAGCCTCGTGGCGCGCCACCCGTCGCCCGTGACCGCTACGTGCCCGCGCGCCAGATCCTGCTTGTCTACGCCGACGAGCGCCAACGCCGTGCGCGCACCGGGGAGGGCCCGTGCCGCCGCCTGCCCGTGCACCTCGATCGAGCGCACGCGGGCGTCGCGCTCCAGCGGCAGAAGGTGTACCGAGTCCCCGACCGACACGACGCCGCTCCACGTCGACCCCGTCACGACTGTCCCCGCTCCGGGGAGGGCGAACACTCGGTCGATCGGGAGCCGGAAGAGATCCGCCTCGGGACGCTCTACGAGATCCGCGGCAAGGCGGCGCAGCCCGTCCCGCAGCGCGTCGAGGCCGGCCCCCGTCACGCTCGAGGTGACGACGGCTGGATCCCAGCGCACCGGGCTCCCGGCCAGCCGGCCCGTCACGTCCGCGGTCACCAACGCCAGCCAATCGTCGTCTACGAGATCGCGTTTGGTGATCACGGGAATGCCGCGCCGCACCCCGAGCAGCTCGACGATGGCGAGGTGCTCCTCGGTCTGCGGCATGATCCCCTCGTCGGCGGCGATCACCAGCAGCGCGGCGTCGATTCCCGTCGCGCCGGCGAGCATGTTGCGCACGAACCCTTCGTGTCCCGGGACGTCGACGATGCTTGCATCGACGTCCCCCCCGAGTGCCAGCGGTGCGAAGCCGAGATCGATCGTGATGCCGCGCCGCTTCTCTTCTTCCCAGCGATCGGTGTCGACCCCCGTGAGCGCTTTCACGAGGGCGGTCTTGCCATGATCGATATGGCCAGCGGTACCGATTACGAAGCGGCGGACGGCACCCACGTGCGGCGCTCCCAGAACTCGAGAGCCGGCAGATTGGCGCTCCCCGAGTGATCGGTGTGGTGGCGGATGAAGCGGGCGGCGAGCCGGCGATGCGCGGCGGCATGTGGCTGGTCGAGCGGCGGCAACGGGGCCTGGCGGTCGAGCAGCGCGCAGAGGTCACGCCACGCCTGCACCGGGAGGCGGGTGAGCGAAGCGGCGGGGTGACCGGCGAGGCAGCTCTCGCAAATCACGCCGCCCTCGGCGGTGCTGAACGCCACCGGAGCCGCGGCGTCAGTGCCGACCGCCCCCCCGTCGCGCACGCACTGCACGAGCGCCGGCTCGAAGCCGAGCACACCGAGCAGCGACCACACGACCCGCAGCCCGGTACCGTCGACGTCCTGCGGCGCCGCGTCGATCAGGGCGTCGAGCCCGCCGGTGAGGGTGTCGTAGGCTTCGGGCAGCGGCGCCGGCGGCGCTATCCGGACCATGAGCTCGGCGAGCGCCGCCGCGGCGGCGAAGCGCGTCAGGTCGGTCGCCAGCTCGCGCCGCAGGCGCTCGACGTCGAACGCCGCCAGCGTTTGCAGCTCACGGTTGTCCCGGTGGTACAGCTGGGCCGACCCTTCGCTGAGCAGCTCGAGCCCGGCACCGAAGCGGCTCTTGGGACGCAGCGCGCCCTTGGCGATGGCGCTCTGGACGCCGAAGTCGCGCGTCGCGAGCCGCACGACCTTCGATGTCTCGCTGTAGCGGTAGGTGCGCAGCACCACCGCCGGTGTTGTCACCAGAGCCATGCAGGAAACTTAAGGACTGAGCGGTGCGGACGCCGGGAGTGGGGCTAGGACGCGGGGACGCGGGGGCCGCACGGCCTGGACATTGTTGCGACAGGCCGGCAATTAGATCCGAAACGGGGTCCGGTCGAGCGCCCCCGCGTCCAACGCGTCCGTCGTCCCCACTCCCGGCGTCCGCAGTGATTCTTGCGGACATCCCTCAACGGGCCCGGTCAATCACCAGGTATTTGGAATCGTCCTTGGAAACGGCGTCGAGCCAGGTGAGGAGCTCGCCGATCTTGTCGGGGGGTAGCACGCCGCGCATCCCCGTCAGGCGCCGCATCACGTGCACGACCTGCCCCTCCTGCGAGTACTGCGACTCGTAGCGCCCGAACGCGCTGGCGGCCGTCACCGGGCTGGGGAGCCGGGCGTGCCATCCGGGAGGAAGGGTGAGTGTCAGGTCTTCCTCATCCACCCCGCCACCGCTCACCGCGAGGGCGCTGATCGGGAACTTGCGCGGGCCGCGCGAGCGCAGGTCGTTGGCGATGCCGTGCAGGTCATAGGTGCGCAGCGGCAGCGTCAGAATCTCGGACGAACCCGCCTCGGTGGCGGCGCGGCCATTGTGAATCGCCACCGCCACCCTCGGCACTGCCTGCAGATCGCGCCCATCGAAGATCTCCAGACTGTCTCCCGTGCCGCCCGGGAACAGCGAGTTTGCGATGCTCCGGGCGATGCGCCCGCGCCGCGACGAATCGACCGGGGCCGAGAAGTTGTCGCGCATCGAGTACTGCCGGTCACCCGACGTCACCTCGAGCAGCGAGCCGTTGAAGATCCCCGCGGTATCGAGCGTCCCCACCAGCGTCGCGATGTTGCGATTGGTCGCGATCGAGTCCTGCGGTAACGTCACCGGCTCCCCGCGCCCGTCGGGGTGCACCACCAGCGCAAAGCTCCCCTGCTCCCGGCCCGGCAGCAGCCCGAACGGCACGAGGTCGGCGGTGAGATCGACGTACTGGTAGCTCTTGGCCCCGCGTCGGACTACCCCTGCGATCATGTGATCGAACTGGCCCACCGAGGGCAGCGTACTGTCGGCCGATCCGCTGGAGCTCAGCAGCACGGGGTACGCGGTGACCCCGAGGCGGCCGAGCAACGCGATGAACAGCGTCGCCTTGTCCTTGCAGTCGCCGTAGGCCGTCTGCGATACGTCAGCGGGCGGGCGCGGCTGGTAGCCACCCAGCCCCAGCGACAACGACACGTAGCGGATGTCCTGCGCCACCCAGCGGTGCACCGCCTTGATCGAGTCGGTGAGGGTCTTCGACCCGGCCACGATTTCGCCGAGCTTGGTCGCGAGGGCAGGCGGAACCGTCGCGCGATCCTTGGCGAGTCCGGCATACCAGCGCGCGATGTCCGACCACGTCACCGCCCCCGCGACCTCGATCCCCGAGTAGACCGTGTCGGGCGATCCGGCAAACGGCTCCCGCTCGACACGCGGCACCTCCTGCGTCGCCCAGACATAGACCTTGCGACCTGCGGCCTCCGTGACCGTTGGACGAAAATGGAGGTTGCGCTCCTGAATACGCGGCGCCAGCGATGCCGGGATGTCGAGCAGCAGGCGGGAGCGGCGCGTGCGCCGGCCGGTGTGCACCGACCAGCTGGAGTAGAAATCACCCGTCATCGGCGGCTGGAAGCGGTCGACGGTGTAGCTGTAATCGACGATCGTCCCCGGTGCGACGCCGGCGAGCGTGATCCGGACGACCTTGCTGTTCGAGTAGACCGGAGCGGTGAGCGCCACCGGAGCCAGCGACTCCTGCTGGTGACTGGGACCATCGGAGATCACCGTGCCGTCCGGCTTCACGACACGCACCCAGTTGACGCGCAGGCTCTCCCGGCTCGCGTCGTAGCTGAACGACTGCTCCGCCCAGGCTTCCACCGCCTCCTGGGTCAGGACCTGTACGATCTGACGGTACGTGCGCGAAATGCGACCGTCCGCCTGCACCCGGACGACGCCGTCGTCGAGCAGGTAGATGTAGGGATCGTCCGGCTGCTCCGCGGGATCGACGGCGAGACGGTAAATCGTGTCGCTCCTGACCGAGGGATCGCCCGCCGCAGTAATCACCGGTGCCTGCGCGTGCAATGCCGCTCCGCCCGCCACGCTCAGCACCAGAGAGAGTCCCATCGATGATGCGCGCATCCGTCCTCGCCGTCGTTGCGATTCCCTAATGTCCCACTGCAAGCTCCGCGCCGACGAGCAGCGTCCGGCGGGGCGCTGGAAAGTGCAGAACTTCGTCGTACCGGGCATTGAGAGCGTTTTGCACGCGCGCCGTCAGCCAAACCGCCGGGACCTGTCCGCCGCGCCATAGCTCCCCCCGCAGCCCCACGTCGACCCGTGTGTACGCGGGGAGACGGACGCGCGGGGCCGGGAAACTCGCGAAGTCCTGGTCGTCCCGACGACCGACGTAGTTGACACTCACGACCCCCGAGCCCCGCGCTGCAGGCACCCACACGAGATCGAGACGCGCAGCATGCGCCGGACGGCGGATCAGGGGCTGCCCGGCCGCGAACTGCGCTCCTGAAGAGCTGTCGAAGCCCGACCGTGTCACCCTGGTACGTAGAAAGGTGTAGCTCAACGCCGCGGTGACTGGCCCCACCGGTCGGACGGTCAGGCGAGTCTCGACGCCGTTCGCCGTCGCTGCGGCGACATTGAAGTAGTTCGGGCCACCCGGCGTCAGGGGGACGCCGAGGTAATCGATCAAGTCGTGGAATCGCTGCAGGAACAGCGTCGCGCTTGCCGTGAAACGGCCATCCCAGAACCCGCGCTCCACCCCCACTTCCCCACTCGTGGTGCGCTCACCTTTGAGATTGGGATTCCCCACCACGAATCCCGTCGAAAAGTTCTCGAGGAATGTCGGCTCTTTGAACCCGGTGCCGGCGGTCGCCCGCAGCCGCGTATCCGGGCCGAGCCGCAGGACGACACCCCCGCGATAGGTGACGATGTCCCCGAAGCGGGTCGAGTGATCGAGCCGCGTCCCAACCGTGACGTCGGCACTCGCCCCGAGCGGCAGGAGCGCCTGGCCATACAGCGAGCGCGTCGTGCGGGCCGTGTCGATCGGGGGACTCGAGCAATCTCCGAATTGGCCGCTGCACACGTTCGTGCTGTGATCGTGCTCGTGCTCGAGTCCCAGACCAGCCGTCAGGATGGCCCGTGGAGCGAGGCGGATGTTGGCGTGCAGGTCGCCCCCAAGGCGATCCTGAAGATCGCGGCTGTGAAAGTCGTTGTAGAACCCGAGCGTGTCGCCGGGGTTGTCTTGTGGGTCGTCGTAGCGCAGTTCGCCGTGGTGTGTCCACACGGCCACCCGCCCCTCGAAGCGTGGCGAGAAGAATCGCCCCGCCTCGAGACCCAGCGTTGGCCCGCGCTCTCTGGTCGATTGATTGGAGTCGGCAAACATTCCGGTGTCGCGACCTGCGCCGTCGGTCGGAAAGTGGAAGAGATGATCGTCCCAGCGGACGGAGAGGCTCACATCGGTCCTGGGATCGGGTGCCGCGTGCACCCGCGCATCCACCGCGCCGGTGCGGCTCTGGTTGTTGAATGGCAGCGTGCCGTCCGTCGTCCCCCAGCTCCCGCCGACCGACCATCCCAGCCGCGCCGATCCCCCTGCTGCGCCGGCATACGACTCGAGCGTCCCATACGTCCCGCCGCGCGTCCCGAGCGTCAGCGCCGGCGTCCCGGGAAGGCGGCGATCGCGCGTGAAGAGCTGCACCACCCCGGTCACCGCGTCCGATCCGTACAGTACGCTCGCCGGGCCGCGCAGCACCTCCACACGCTCGAGGTTGTCGG
>DASSIL010000235.1:0-5352 GCA_035691925.1 Gemmatimonadales bacterium | reverse complement strand
GTAATGCCCGAGATGGATGGATTCGAATTCCTCGAGGGATTGCGCCGCCGCTCGGTGCCGCCCGTTCCGGTGGTCGTGATCACGGCGAAAGATCTGACCGATGAGGACCGCCGCCGGCTCAACGGCGGCGTCGCGCGGGTGGTCGAGAAGGCACGCGGCGGACCGGAGGCGGTGCTCGCCGAGGTCCAGGAGCTGATTGGGGGGAACCGCTGATGCCGCGCATCCTGCTGGTCGAAGACAACGAAATGAATCGCGACATGTTGTCGCGGCGCCTGCAGCGCAAGGGTTTCGAAGTGGCGATGGCGGTCGACGGCCGCCAGGGGGTCGAGATGGCGCGGGCCGGCGGCTACGACCTCATTCTCATGGACATGAGCCTCCCCGAGATCGACGGCTGGGAAGCGACGCGACAGCTGCGCGCGGCGCCCGAGACGCAGGTCGTGCCGATCATCGGCCTGACGGCGCACGCCATGGCGGGCGATCGCGAAAAGGCGCTGGAAGCCGGATGCAACGACTACGATACGAAGCCCGTCGAGCTGCCGCGGCTGTTGGCCAAGATCGAAGCCCTGCTGGGAGGGCCGAAGTGAGCACGACGCTGTCCGGCAGCACGCTCACCGTCGAAGCGCAGGCGCAGCTGCGGCACGATCTGCGGACGCCACTCAATCACATCATCGGCTACACGGAGATGTTGCTGGAGGATGCGGTGGGCGACGCGCTCGCCGAGCGGCGTGAGCGCCTGGAGCAGGCCCTCGGCGCGGCGCGGCAGGCGTTGGAGCTGATCAACGCCGCCCTCGGCTCCGCGCGCCGGATCGTCCCGGCTGATGTGATGCATCTGTATGACGCGCTCCGAGAGCCACGCCAGACGATCGTCAGGGCCATCGATGCGCTCGTGGTGCCGAAGGCGGACGGCGACGCCTTCACCGCCGATCTCAAGAAGATCCTGTCGGCCGCCGAACGGCTCGCACCCGAGCCGGCGGCGCCTCCCCCAGCCCCTGCCGCGCCCACGGCGGCTGCACCGGCCGCTCCTCCCGCCCCGGCTGCGCCGTCGCAGGCGCGCATCCTGATCGTGGACGACGGCGCCGAGAACCGCGAGGTGCTGCGGCGGCGTCTCGAGCGCGAAGGGCACGCGGTGGAGGCCGCAGAAAACGGCCGCCGCGCCCTCGAGCTCGTCGCCCTGCGCTCCTTCGACCTCGTGTTGCTCGACGTCCTGATGCCCGAACTCGACGGCTATGCGGTGCTCGACGCCCTCAAGGGGTCACCGGCAACGCGCGACATTCCGGTCATCATGATCTCGGCGCTGGATGAGCTCGAAGGGATCGTGCGGTGCATCGAGCGCGGTGCCGAGGATTACCTCCATAAGCCGTTCGATCCGGTGCTCCTGCGGGCGCGCATCAACGCGTCGCTCGAGAAGAAGCGGCTGCGCGACCAGGAGGTCGAGTACCTCCGGGAGGTCAACCGCGTCATCGAGGCGGCGGCGGCCGTCGAAGGCGGGCGTTATCGCCCGGGGTCGCTCGCGGAAGTGACCCGCCGCGACGACGAGCTGGGGCATCTGGCGCGCGTGTTCGACAACATGGCGCAGCAGATCAAGGCGCGCGAGGAGCGGTTGCGCGATCGCGTGCGCGATCTGCGACAGGAAATCGAGTGGGCGCGGCGTGACTCCAGGGAAACGGAAGCCGCCCTGGACGGCGGCAACTTGCGCAGCGGAGAGACGTTCGCGCAGCGCTATGAGATCATCGCCGTCATGGGCCGCGGGGGAATGGGCACGGTGTACCGCGCCAAAGACCTCGAGCTGGAAGAAGAGGTCGCCATCAAGACGCTGCGCCCCGAGTTCGTGTCGGACAAGACGCTGCTCGCGCGGTTCAAAGACGAGATTCGTCTTGCGCGCCGACTCACCGACGCGAGCATCGTGCGGACGCACGATTTTGGGGAGTGGTCGGGGGTGTGTTTCCTGACCATGGAGTGCGTGGAGGGCATCACCGTTCGGGAGCTGATCGATACGCGGGGGCGCCTCGGCATCTCCGCGACGCTCGCGATCGCCACGCAGCTCGCGCATTCACTGGCCGTGGCGCATGCGCACGGCGTGATTCACCGCGACATCAAGCCGCAGAACCTGCTGGTCGACGAGGCGGGTGTCCTGAAGGTCATGGATTTCGGCGTGGCGCGACTGGCCGAGCGCTCGACGGCGAACACCGAGGCCGGTCTCGTCCTGGGCACGCCGGCCTACATGCCGCCGGAGCAGCTGTTGGGGGAGCCGGTGGACGCCCGCAGTGATCTGTACGCCGCGGGCGTCGTGTTGTACGAGTGTCTCACCGGACAGCTGCCGTTCAACGCGGGGTCGGTGATCTCGCTCGTCGCGAAGCTGCTCAAGGAAGACGCCCGGCCCCCGCAGGAGGTGAACCCCGAGGTCCCGCCGGCGCTGTCGGCGCTGGTGCTCCGCCTCCTCGCCAAACGTCCCGAGGACCGCGTGCAGACGGCGGTCGATCTCGGGTTGCAGCTCGCCGCTCTCGGATGAGGGGAAATCCATGAAGCGTGTGCTCGTGGTCGTGCTGACCGGTCTCGCCGCCTCGAGCGCCGCGGCGCTGCAACTCGATTCGCTGCGCGCCGCGATTACGGCGCGGATCGCCCAGACCCCGGCGAAGGCCGTCGGGGTGTACTTCCACGATCTCGGCAGCGGCGACACCCTGCTCATCGGCGCGAACACGCGGTTTCACGCGGCGAGCACGATGAAGGTCCCGGTGATGATCCAGTTGTACAGGGACCGCGACGCCGGCACGTTGACGCTCGACGACAGTGTCCCGATCACCAACGACTTCCGTTCGCTCGTTGACGGGTCGCCGTATCACCTCGACAAGACGGACGATTCCGATTCGACGTTGTACGATCTGGTGGGCCGGAAGCGCACGATTCGCCAGCTCGTCGAGCTGATGGAGACGGTGTCGTCGAACCTCGCGACCAACCTGTTGATCGCCCTGGTGGACGCGAAGCGCGCCAACGCCACGGCGCATTCCCTGGGCGCCGATTCGATCCTCGTATTGCGCGGCGTCGAAGACGGCAAGGCGTATCAGGCGGGGATGAACAACACGACGACGGCGCGGGATCTCGGCATGCTGTTCACGGCGCTGGCGCAGTTTCGCGCTGCGTCACCCGCCGCGTGCCGGGAGATGCTCGAGATCCTGGGGCGGCAGCACTTCACGGAAGGCATTCCCGCGGGACTCCCCGCCGGGACGCGTGTGGAGCACAAGACGGGATGGATCGGCGGCGTCGTGTATCACGATGCCGGGATCGTACGGCCGGCCGGACGGGCGCCCTACGTGCTCGTCGTGCTGACGGGCGGGGTCAAGGACGACAGCACGGCGTACGCGCTGGTCCGCGACATCTCGCACACGGTCTACGCGGCAGTGCGCGGCCGCTGACGTCGCCCAGGACTCTCAGCTCTCGGTCTCGGCTTCCACAGCGCGCTGTGGGTCGACCTGGTCGCGGCCGGGGTCAAGGATGCGCGCGTGCACGCTCCCACGGGATAGCAGATCGCGCCATGAGAACCCCGCGCGGGCAAGAGAGCCGTACTGTGACGCCACCAGGAAGCTCAGGATCAACACGACGAAGGGGGCGAAGTCCAGCACTCCGTCACGCAGGTCGACGAGGAACAGGCCGAGGGTGATGATCACGACGGCGGCGGTGAGGCGCCGGAAGCGCGCCACCATTGAGCGTCGTGGTGTTTGGCGCCGGATTAGGGGGACGAAACTGAGCGCCGTGGGAAACGATCCGTTGCTCAACGACACGGACGCCAGTGCCTTCCGCAGCTCAGCCATAGACGCATACCGGTCGACCGGGTTCTTGGCGAGACACCGGGCGACGAGGTCGCCCAGGCTCCTGGGACAGTCGTGGCGGAACCGCTCCACGCGTGGCGCCGCCTCATTGACCTGCTTCAGGAGCATGGCCGGCCAGCTCGCCGCCTCGAACGGCAGGCGGCCCGTGAGCATCTCGAATCCGACGATCCCCAGTGCGTAGATGTCGGTGCGCTGGTCCACGCTCCTCGGATCCGTCACCTGCTCCGGGCTCATGTATTCGGGAGTGCCCACGACCTCCCCTTCGGCGGTCACGCCCTGCTCCTTTGCGTCGGGCCTCCGGGCGACTCCGAAATCCGTTAGAAACGCTCGGCGAGCGCTCCCTTCCAGCAGGATGTTCTCGGGCTTCACGTCGCGGTGGATGATCCCCGCTTCGTGCGCCGCTTGCAGCCCCGCGGCGGCCTGGTCGAGGATGCGGACCGCCTCATCGAATGGCAGGCGACCCTCACGGCTCAGCAGATCGCGCAGGGTCTCCCCCTTGACGAGGGGCATCAGGAAATAGCTGAGGCCGTCGTGCTCCCGTACGAGGTAGATCGGCATGACGTGCGGGTGATGCACCCGCGCGATGAGCTGCGCCTCGCGACGGAACCGCCGTCCGGCGGCGGCACCGGCTTCGGGCAGCAGCACCTTGATCGCCAGTTTCCGGTCGAGCGGGATGTCGTAGGCGTCCCAGACGCGGGATGAGGCGCCGCGCCCCACCATGGCTCCCAAGCGGTAGTCGCTGCCGAGGGCCGCCTGAAGGCGGCTGCGAAGCTGGCCGTCGACGTCGTCGATCGGTCCCTGCGCCACGTCGTCCCTCGCTGAGAAGAATCAGAGGGTTATACCTGGACGGTCGTCAATACCTCCAGCTCTTCGTGTCGGTTCCCCGCGGCGCGTTGCGCACGACCTGCGCGGCCATTTCCCGCACGATTTCGGCGCGCGTGGCGTGCTGCCACCCGTGGCCCTTCTCGGGCCGGCCAAAGTTGAACGTGGCCTGGGCGCGTGGATCGAGTATCCGATCCAGGAATTCCTGCAAGTCGTAGACCGCCAGGTTGAGATAGAAGTTGTCCATGTCGCCGACGTCGACATGGATCTTGCCGACGAGCTGCGGGCCGATCTTCGACCAGTTCTGCGTCAGGTAGTAGCGCAGGTCGTAGCCGTGATCGCGCATGTACAGCACGACGTCATGATCGATGTGGCCGCTGCGCTTGTTCCATAGCGGCTTCGGGTAGCCGTCGTCCCCGACCGGTCCGTAGACCGATTCCCACGCCTCGAGTTGATCCGCTGAGCGGCCGTGGCTGCCGAGCACCTCTTCCCACTGACTGTACTGCCGCTCGGAGATGTACGGCTGCCCGTCGGTGCCGCGCATCAGGATGCGCTCTGGATGCCGCCATTCCGTGGACGGCTGGAGGAAGAGGCCGCCCATGCTTTGGTACACGAACGCGCTCGAGTCGTCGTAGGCGTTCACCATGTCGTAGTGATGGAAGTCGACGGGGTCGGGAGACAGCGTCCAGGTGCCGCCGAAGTAATC
>DASSIL010000234.1:0-3820 GCA_035691925.1 Gemmatimonadales bacterium | reverse complement strand
CAGGCCGTTCGCCGTGGCGCGGAGACGATACCCGACGCCCGGTCGGTTGATGCTCAAGTCGGCGAACGTCGCGACTCCGCCGGTCGCCACCTTCGCCGCGGCACCGGACAGCGTGCCGCTCCCCGGGTTGGTCTCGATCGTTACCCGAATACTGTCGGCGAAATCGGGGACGTTCCCACCACCGGCATCGAGGGCGGCGACTTGCACCGCGGGGCTGAACGCCGACCCGGCAGAGGACGAGGTCGGGCTGACGACGAACGCCAGCTGCGTTGCGACCGGCTTCGGCTGTGTCGAGGTGTCGCCGCTACACGTCGCCAGGAAAAAACTGAGAAGCGCCACTCCGCCAGTGGATACACAGTGGCCGACTGACAGGCGTAAGGCGCGAGTGTGTGTCACGTGTTGACGCCTTACAGTTCGCTTGCGGGTTGGGTTGGCCTGAGGAATGGCATTTTCTGTGCCGCGCAACTGGTGGAGTTGCGGGCGCTTACAGTGGCTTGAAACCGTGAATAGCCGAGTCCGGCGGTTGGGGCGTGCTTTGAGGAAAAGTGGGAATCAAGCAACGCCTGTGGCACCAACACGCCACGGCGCGCGGGATTGAGCGGTTTCGGTTACGACGTGCTGGCCGGTTCTCGGCCGGCGACGCGATTGCCCCCGGCCCGCTTCGCCGCGGTGAGCCGTCGCTCGGCCGTCGCGCACAGCTCGCGTGGATCAACCCCGTCCACCGGCAACGAAGCGATGCCGATGCTCACGGTGACCGGTTCCGGCACGCTCATCCGCGACGGATGCGTCGGGGTCGCGGACGCCGCGGCACGAATCGCTTCCGCCAGGCGGACAACGCCGTCGGATTTCGACTCCTCCAGCAATACGGCAAATTCGTCGCCGCCGTAGCGCGCCACGAGGCCGCGGCGCCCTGTCACCGTGTGGATCGTTGCCGCCAGGAGCCGCAGCGTCCGGTCGCCGGCCTCGGAGCCGAACATCTCATTGAATGCCCCGAAACGGTCGATGTCGACCAGGACGACGCCGAGGTGTGATCCACCACGCTGCGCGCGCTTCGTCGCGCGGGCGACGAGGTCATCGAAGGCGCTCCGGTTGATGAGGTCGGTGAGCCGGTCGCGCGCCGAGCTCCACTGCAGCCGCCGGGTACGCAGCACGAGGCTCGTGCTCAGGACGGCGCCGATCGCGAGGAGCATGAGGCGCGAAATCTGATCGCTCCAGTCGAACTGCCCGTAGGCGGCGGTGTCGGGCGACGTCGCGAGCGCCGGGTGAGTCGCCAGCGTGACCAGCACGACGGCGAGGTACTGCACCATCGCCCCCAGCCCCGTCACGGCGCAGATGCGCGGATCGAAGCGCAGCGCCGACGCCGCGATCGCCAGCAGGTAGATCGGGTAGACGACGCGGCTGTTGAGGGTGGTGTGGGGCTGATCGATGAAGAGGAAGCTCACGAGGGCGAGGCTGACGAGAGTGACATCGAGCAACCCGGTGGCAAATCCGATCCATGGCCGGTACAGCATGCGCCGGGTGACGCGGTACGCCAGGAACGCGAGCAGGAACCCGATCGTGGCGAAGCTCAGGCCGATCGTGACCTCGCGCTCGGTGGGCCGCACCAGGTAATCGACGGCCGGAACGAGCAAGACGAGCCCGGCGAGACAGAGACGCACCCGAGCGACGAGATGTTCGCCGGCGGCGCCGGCGTCCATGAGCAGCGGCTCGGGGGTGCGTGCGAAATCCGACCAGCGGTCGAGGAGCCAGAGGGCCCACTCGCGCGGGGTGTAGGGATTGCCTTCGAGGCGACGGCGTATGCCGCGGGGACGGTCGGTGCTCACCGCTCCCTGAAAAGAAATGATGCTCGCCATTCTGCGAAAGACCGCAGCAAGAAGAAGACCCGCATCTTTCTCGACGCGTTGCCCGGAATGGCGTGACCTGGGCCACAGGGTGTGCGGCGGCGCGACGGAAGCTATGTTCCCGGGCACACGACGCGGGGAGGCGGGCGGTGGAGAATGCGGATTCCCTCAGCGGCCGGTTGCTCGACGCGGCCGTGGCGCGTTACCTGTTTGGCCTGGAGGTCGAGGAGCGCACCAACCAGCGCACGCAGCGCCAGGATGTGGTCTGTCGTGCACCAGGTCAGCAGTGGGTGCGCTGCGCATTTTTCGCGGAGAGCACCGGGGCCTCGCTGAACGTCGAGTACGAATTACGGCAGCGCGGCTGGACGTGGCGGCGCGAGGAACGACCGGGTTCGCGATGGAGCCAGCCGGGTGTCGGGCATGTGGTCCTCGACCACAAGGATGGCCGCGTGGTCGAGGCCAATGGAGCGACCATCAAGGAGGCGTTGTGCAGGGCCGCTGTGAAGGCGGCCGGCTCGTCGGTCTCACGGGCGGGATAGATCCGGCGTTCGCTCCGACCTGGGCAGCGACTCTCCGACGATGCGGCGCTGTCCGTTCCACCCTCGCTTGATGCGCTTGCCAGTCCAGACCAGCCAGCCGAACATCCGCACCGCCAGCCAGTAGATGTAGCGCAGCGAGAAGCCGGCAGACCCCATCAACCGAAGAAAGCACCCGTCCGCCTGTCGCCGGCTGATCGGGGAGTCGACACGCAGAAACTGATACAACGCGTCATGCACCATGGAAGCGAAGTACGTCTTGGGCCGACCGGTCTGCTTGTCGACGACCCCGTCTGGAGTCCCGAGCAACAGATCGAAGAAGCAGAACTTCGGGCTGCACCCGTTCCATGAGTAGCCCTGGGTGACCGTCAGCCGGCCGCTCGTCTCGATGATCAACCGGACCTTCCCCTTGGCGTCGAGGAAGACCTGATCCTGGGCGATGGCAATTCCTGAGTCCCAGGTGAAGTTCCGATCAGCGCGATATAGCCACGCAACGGAGTTCGTGCAGAACATTGGTCCTCCCGTCCACGGCCTCTTCCTACAGAATCGACCGTTGCCTACAACTAGCGGTCAATCCTGGGTGGTAACCCCCTGCACCGCCCAGGCTCGCGTGGTCAGCGTGATCGTGCCATCGGCAGCGATCGGCAGTCTGTGCCGGATCGCCTCCCGGAACTCGCGTCGACCGATCGCAGCCGATGACGGGTTTCGGGGATTTGTCCGTCAGGATGGTTTGGCTGAGAGCGCCAGTCCCGCAACCAAAATCGAGCCAGACGGCATCGGGTGGCACGGCGAGTGGCCGGAGGAATTCGCGGGCGACGCTGCGGCTCCAGCGGCCGATGTACGCTTCGTAACCCGAGCCATCGGCCCATACATCAGGCATCCGATGCTCGTTGGCGACGTACTGTGAGCATGGGTGAGAGCGGCTCTTGCGGTGGATGCGCTATGCCCGAGGAGGGAGTCGAACCCTCACGGGGTTGCCCCCGGGGGATTTTGAGTCCCCTGCGTCTGCCATTCCGCCACCCGGGCCCGCTACTTCTGCTCCGACGGCAACCGCTCCGCCTCCCGCTGCTTTGTCAACAACCGCTCGGCGAAATCGAGCCGCTCTTCCACTTCGGATAGCCGCCGCTGCACGTCCTCCATCTCCTCGAGCCGTCGCTGCAGGTCCTCGGTCCCCCCGACCTTGCCACGCATTTCGTCGATCGTCTGCGTCAACTCGCGGAGCGACGCCTTACGGCCCCGCAACCGCTCCTCGTGCCTTCCGGGCGCGATCGCGAACGACAGCGACTTCGCTATCGAAACCGCGATGATGATGACGCCGACGCCGAGCGCCCATTCCGGAATCCCGAAGAACATTCCCGCCTCCATCCATCAAGCGGAGGAGGAATATAGCGTCGAAGCTGAAGAAGCTGCGGGCGGTTACGGACGGCCGCGACGCAGCACGCC
>DASSIL010000233.1:0-13504 GCA_035691925.1 Gemmatimonadales bacterium | reverse complement strand
CGATGATCCGGTCGCGATCGAGCGCTTCAAGCAGGAGATCCGCCTGGCGCGGCGTATCGCCCACCGCAACGTCGTACGGACCTACGACCTGGGCGAGGTCAACGGGATGTACTACCTCACGATGGAGTACGTCGAGGGAACGTCCCTCAAGCAGCTGATCCAGAGCAGCGGGCGGCTGCCGGTGCCGGTGTCGCTTACCATCGGCAAACAGCTGTGCCGCGCCCTCGAAGTGGCGCACGAGCAGGGCGTGATCCATCGCGACATCAAACCGCAGAACATCCTGGTGGAGCCGAACGGGTTCCTGAAGGTCATGGACTTCGGCATCGCCCGGCTCGCCAACCCACCCAAGGGAAAGGGGCTCACCGACCAGGGCATGGCGATCGGCACCCCGGATTACATGTCCCCCGAGCAGCTCTCCGGTCTCGAGCTCGATCCGCGCAGCGACCTCTACTCGGCGGGCGTCGTGCTGTTCGAGTCGATCACCGGCCGGGTCCCATTCGAGGCGGAGACGCCGTGGTCGTTGATCGCGATGCACCTGGAAAAGGAGGCGCCGGATCCCCGGACCGTAAACCCGGAGGTCCCCGAGGCGCTGGCGAAAGCGGTGCTGAAGGCGATGGCGAAGGACCGAGAGCAGCGATACCGGACGGCGGGGGAGATGTACGACGCACTAGCCGCAATCGGCTAGGACCGGCACTAGAGCTCAGAACGTAGGTTTACCTATTCGCTATCAACTGTTCTCCCTGGTGCGCCTGTGTGTCTGGCATTGCCGGTCCTATATCCCACCAAACCACGGATACCCCTGATCTTCCCAGTACCCCCCTGGCCGCTCACTCATGAACGTCATCGAAACCAGGTACTTCGTCATCTTGTATCCCAGCTTCGTCGGCGAGTAGAGGCGCAGCGGCGCGCCGTGCGCAGCGGGCAACGGGTTGTCGTTCATGGCATATGCCAGGATCGTCTGCGGGTGCATGGCGCTCGCCAGATCCCAGCCGTTCGTGTAATCGGCGTCGAAGCTCTTGAACAGGATGTAGCGCGCGCTCGGGTGCGGCGCAGCGCGCTGCGCGATCGCCGATACCGGGACGCCGGCCCATGTCGCGATCGCGGTCCATCCCTCGACACAATGGTGTTTGACGGTGTAGCTGGTGCGCGGCATCCGCATCAGGTCGTCGAGCGTCAGCGTGAGTGGAGTTGCGACGAGCCCGTCGACGGTGAGCCGCCACGCTGCGGGGTCCTGCAACACCGGCGTGTGGTCGGAGATGTAGTAGCTCGGCAAGCTCGCGCTGCGATCGCTCGCGGCATAGGTCCGCGCGATCCGGGTCGGCGAAAACAGCACCTTCTCTCCGACCCAGTCGTTGAAGCGGCTGATCGACAGGAGCCGGGGCCGCACGAGGTTTCCTCCATCCCACCCGCACGCTGCAACAAGGGATGCCGATCCTGCTGCTATGCCCAGCCGCAGGAATGCCCTGCGATCGACCCCGTACGACCTGCCGTCATGGCGTCCCACAATCTGGCGCTTACGCACTCGGGAACCTCCCTCGGTACCAGCCGGTCACCATCGCCCGCAGGGTCGCCGGGTCCACCAGGAATACGAGCAGGACGTGCACCACACTGAATCCGACAAAGATCCACACGATCCAGAAGTGCCAATAGCGTGCCGCCTGGAAACCGCCGAACAACGCCGTGAGCCACGAGAATTGCAGCGGCTTGTAGATCGAAAGGCCGGTCAGTAGCGCGAGCCCACCCAGCAACACGACGGTGGTGTACGCGAGCTTCTGCAACGGGTTGTGCTTCCCCTGCGGCGGGTGCTCCTTGCGCAGCCGGAGGTAGTACTTCGTCATGGCGATCGCCCCGGGGATATCGCGGGGCGTGAACAGCAGCGCGCGCCACTCTCCGCTGCCCACGAGGTAGGAGAAGTACAACAGTCCAAAGAACAGCAGCGGCCACATCAGGGCGAAGTGCCAGTTCAAGGCACCGGCAAGCCAGCGGCCGAGCCGAATGGTGGCTGGGAAATTGCTCCCCTCGAACGGGTTGGCAAAGGATGGTGCCCCGCGGTTGCCGAAACGCGCGTACGCTTCATAGATCTGCAACCCGCTCGCGATCATCCCCGCCAGGACGAGGACGGTGACCCAGTGGGTGAGGCGCACGATCCAGTGGTGGCGCCGCACGAAGGACGGGCGCGGTGGCGGGGGGGAGGGTTCCATGGCGGCGAATGTAGCCCCGTTCGCCTCGGGAGGCATGCCGGTGTTGCTCATGTGGGCACGCTGCGCGCGATCCCCGTCACAGCCCGAAAGATCAGATTTCGCCTCATTATCTTCCCCTTTGTGAGACCGAGATACTGGCTCCCGCTCGTCGCGCTCACCGCGTGCCGCCCCGCCTCCCACGCGAAGCGACCGGCGCAGCCGGCGCTGGACACCGCGTCGGTCTCGCGCCTGTGGCGGGCGCCGAAGGACTCGGCGAACGACCGGCTGTTGGACACCCCGCGCGTCATCACCAAGCCGACCGTCGTCGTGTTCTGGCTGCGCGCCAGTGACTCGCTGAGTCGCGATACTGCGCAGGCGGCGTCGCGCGACCTCGATTTCTATACCGAGCAGGTCGCTTCGACTCTCGCCGAGAACGGCATCGGGCTGGTGGCCACCAAAGCCGACACCGTCTACGTCGAGCAGCCCGATCACAATCACCGCGCCATCGTCCTGGCAGGGCTCGATTATCCCTACGGCTATCTCCTCATCGACCCCGGCACGCCCGAGCGTATTCTCACGGGCGTGTACGACGACGAGGATCTCCTGGACGAGCTGCACGCGTACTTCGACCTGCCTGACAACTCCGACAGCTCGCAGGCGTCGCCCCGGGTGATCACGTAGACCAGTTCAGCCGCCGGACGGCAGTTGTACGACATTCAAGGTGCGTATCGTACAACCTACCGTCCTGCCACATGTAACCGTCACCAAGTACAATGTCCGCTAGCGCTCCCCGGTTCCCGGACGATATTGATCCGCCGTGTCGCCCTCCCCTCCGAAACGCCCACGCTCCGCCCGCGCGCTGGCGCTCACCGGCGCCCGCGTCGTCACACTCGATCCCGGGCGGCGTGTGCTCGACGCCGACGTCGTGGTAGCGGATGGCCGCATCACGGCGATCCGGAAGCGCTCGGACCGGGCGCGGCGGGGCGGCGCCCACGGGAGCCAGCTCGATTGCACCGGTTTGATTCTCATCCCCGGCCTCGTCCAGGCGCACATTCATCTCTGTCAGACGCTGTTTCGCGGCTTTGCCGACGATCTCGCGCTCGAGGATTGGCTGGCGCGGCGGATCTGGCCGCTCGAGGCCGCGCACACCCCTGATTCGGTCTACTGGTCGGCGATGCTGGGCGCCGCCGAGCTGCTGCTCGGTGGCACGACCGCGATCCTCGATATGGAGACGGTGCGCCACACCCATGCGGCATTTCAGGCGCTGCGTGAGATCGGGCTGCGAGCGACTGCCGGAAAGTGCCTGATGGATGCGCCGACGAATCCGGAGGGATTGCGGGAGTCGACCGATCAGGCGTTGCAGGAGGCAACCGACCTGTGCGCGCGCTGGCACGGCGCGGAGGCCGGCCGGCTGCGCTACTGTTTCGCGCCGCGCTTCGCTCCGAGCTGCACCGGGCCGCTGTTGCGCGCGGCCTCGGATGCCGCCGAGCGCGCCGGGGCGATGATCCACACCCACGCCGCCGAGACGCCCGTCGAGCTGGAGCTCGTGAAACGCGCCACGGGGCGCGATGAGATCGCCTACCTCGATTCGGTCGGGATCGCGGGGCCTCGCGCTGCGCTGGCCCACTGCGTCTGGGTGGACGGCGACGGGGTGCGGGAGCTGGCCCGCGCCGGAACGAACGTCGTGCATTGCCCCAGCTCCAACCTGAAGCTCGGCAGCGGCGTTGCGCCGATCCCCGAGATGCTGGCGGCGGGGTGTCGGGTCGCGCTCGGCGCCGATGGAGCGCCGTGCAACAACCGCCTCGACGGATTCGAGGAGATGCGGATCGCGGCGCTGATCCAGAAGCCGCGCCTCGGTCCGGATGCGCTGCCTGCCGCGGCAGTGCTGGAACTCGCGACGCTCGGCGGCGCGCGCGCGCTCGGCCTCGAGCAGGAGATCGGCTCGATCGAAGTGGGGAAGCGGGCGGACCTCGTGGCGCTCGATCTGTCAGGTCCCCATGGTCAACCCGCCGACGCCGACATCGCGTCGCGGCTGGTCTACGCGGCGCGAGCGGCGGATGTGCGGCACGTGCTCGTCGATGGACGGGTGGTCGTCCGCAGCGGCCGCTTGCTCACGGCCGATCTCGCGGAGATTCGCGACAAGGCCAACGCGGCGGCCCGGCGCCTGATTCGCGCCGTGCTGCGGTAGCCTCTCTTGCTGTCCCATCTCCCCTCGGGAGAAGGGCAGGTGGGTCACGCGGGGCCGAGGTCTGTACGGCCGTCCACACGGAAGCGCTGGGTGCTCTGCGTCAGGCGGGCTGCGGCGCCCGACAGCTGGTCGGCAGCATCCCCGAGCTCGGTCAGGGCGGCGAGTTGCGTCCGCGTCGACGCGGAGGTCTCTGCGGCGCCCGCCGCGGCCTCATCGGCGATCCCCGCCAGCTCTCCCATGCGTCGCACCACGACGTCGATCTGTTTCGCCTGATCCTCGGTCTCTTCCGTGAAGGTGGTGGCGAATTCGGTGGTATCGTTCAGGGCGGTGAAGATCGCATCGAGGGCCTCTCGCGCCGCGCCCGACACTGTTCCGGCATCCTGCGCTGCGCTCCGCCCCTCGCGGAGCGCACCGGCGACACTCCCGACCTGCTCCTGCGTCAGGCGCAAGCGGCCGCGGATCTCTTCGACTGCATGGCTCGACTGCTCGGCGAGCTTGCGCACCTCCGCCGCGACGACGCGGAATCCCGCCCCATGCGCGCCGGCGCGGGCGGCCTCGATCGCCGCGTTCAGCGCCAGGAGCTCGGTCTGGCTCGCGATGCGCGTGATCCCATCCATCAGCTTGCCGACGTCGCGTGAGCCCTGCTCGAGGGTGCTCGCGGCGCGTCCCGCCTGATCGATGTGCCGCACCAGCGCTTCGAGCAGCTCGCGCGCCCGGGCGATCTCTTCCCCGTGCCGGCGGGCTTCCTGGGCCGCCGCGGACACCTGCCGCTCGGCCATCTGAAAACGCTGGCGCAGTGCCAGCGTGATGCGCGCTGCCGCGTCGCTCGCCCCCTGGCCGCTCTCGATGGAACGGCGCTGGCGTTCGGCTCCGGCGGTCAGTGTTTCGGTGGTGCGCCCGATGTGGCGCGCCGAGCTTTGCAGCGCCCCCGCCGCCGCGGCGAGCTGCTGCGCGAGCTTGGCGAGATCCAGAGCTTGGCCTTGGACCTCGCGCACGGCGGTGGCGACCGCGGCGATGGTCTGGTCGACGCTGGCGCTCAGATACCCCAGCTCATCCGCGGCCGGGTCGTTCAAGCGGACCGCGAGGTCGCCACGCTCCACCTGAGCGAGCAGCCGCCGCGTGCGGCGCAGCCGCCCAGTGATTCGCGTCAGCACCGGGATCAGTGCGGCGCCGACGAAGATCAGCACCAGGGCGGCCTGCAGATAGACGCTCCAGGTCCAGCTGTGGCTGCCGACGCGCAGCGCCGCGGCCAGCCCGAATGCGGTCACGTTGATGCCGAGTGCCGTCCAGCCGCTGCGCCGTCCGAGGTGCAGCGCCGCCTGGATCGGTGAGATCAGGTAGGCGGCCGACAGTAGATAGCCGGTGCGGTCGAGCGCATAGATCACCGCGGAGATCATCGCGGCGCCAAGCGCCATGGTGAGCGGCACGTACTGTCGCAGAAAGCCGGTGCGGCGCACCAGCTCGGACGTCAGGAGGTTCGCCGCGACGCTCACGATCGTGAACGCGACGAGGAAGGTCCACGAGACGTCGACGACGTGCAGCAGGCGGGTGGCGGCGAGCAGCACCGCCCCGAAGGCGATCAGGCGCCAGCGGGCATCGATGCCATCGAGCACGAACTGCCGCTGCTTGGAGCGGTATTCGGCGCTGAATTGGTCGGAAAGCTCTGCCGCGACAGGCCCGGTCATGTCATGAAAAGTATGGGGCTACGGCTGCAGCGCGACGGGCTCCGCGATCCGCACCGGACGCTGCTCGTTGTACGAGGTCCCGTTGCCGAGCTGTCCGGCGGCATTGCGGCCCCAGCAGAAGACCGCGCCGTCCCGTCGCACCGCGCAGGTGTGGGCGTCCCCCGCGCTCACGTGCACGTACGGTCCCCACACATTGCGCCCCAGCTGGTCGTCGAGGTTCGTGCCCCAGCAGCTGACGGCAACGGCGTCGTGGCGCCGCGTGACGCAGGTATGCCAGCGACCGGCGCTCACCTCGACCAGCTCCAGCGGCTCGACGGCGAACGTGGGCGCCCACAGGATCGGATCGCCCATGTTGAGCGGCGAGCGGCGGCCGTTGATCTGCTCATGAAAGTTGTCGCCCCAGCAGAACACCTGGGAGTGTTTCCCGGCGGTGACTCCGCAGGTGTGCAGGGCGCCGGCGGAGAGCATCGTCCAGCGCCGGTCGTACAGCACGCGCTGCGGCCCGCGCCGCTCCCCGCGAGAGCCGATGCCCAGCTGCCCGCGGCGGTTACTCCCCCAGCAGTAGGCCAGGCTATCGACGGTGACGCCGCAGGTGTGCGCGTCCCCGGCGGTGAGCATCCGGAACCGCAGCCTGCCTGCGACGGGCACCGGGCGGGCGCTGGAGGCGGAGTCTCGCGTCCCCAGCTGTCCGGCGTCGTTCGCCCCCCAGCAATAGGCGATGCCGTCGGCATCCACCCCGCAGGCGTGGTCGCCACCCGCCGTCACCGAGCGGAACAGGATTCCGCCGGTGACGGGAACGGGCTTGGCGCTGCGCGGCGTGGCCGCGTTGCCGAGCGCCCCGGTAGTATTGCGACCCCAGCAGTACGCTTCACCGCTCGTCGTGACGCCGCAGGTGAACTGCACGCCCGCATCGACGTCGAGAAAGCGCAGGTCGCCCGCGACGGCAATGGGGGACGGCGAATCGAGACGCGTCCCGCTGCCCAGCTCCCCTTCGGAGTTGTCTCCCCAGCAATACACCCGTTCGGTGGTGGCGAGGGCGCAGGTGTGGGTGGCGCCGGCGGTCACGGCGGAAAAACTCAACGAATCCTGCGAGAGTGCCCGGGCGGGCAGGGCAGCGAGGGCGATGAGCGCGAGCATCAGACCTTCCTGCGGCACCTCCGCTCCACGATACCCATTACATGCGGAAAAGATAGCTCCCCTTGATGAAGAACCCGTCGCCGGTGCGGTGCAATCCCTGAAACCGGAACGCATCCGGCTCGTCGAGCGAGGTACCGTACCCGAAAAAGAACACCGTACCGGGCGTGGGCCGATAGGAGAAGAGGAAGTCGTTCCGGAAGTCGTTCACGACGCTGCCACCGGCCGGGCCGACGCGCAGCTGGGCGGCCGAGTCGAGTACGAGGGGGACACCCGTGCGCGGGTCGACGAGCGCGCGGCGTTGCTGCGCGAAATACTGGCCGACGTAGCGAAAGAAGATCGCCCGCGTCAGCTGGTACTCGAGCTTCAGGCGGGGGATGTTGGCCGTCGAGAACGCGCTGCCGTCCCGGGAGCGCGTGATGCGCTGATGGGTCCAGAGCGCGTCGACCCGCAGCGACTGGGTCGGCCGCCAGGTGATCGTCGCCTCCGCATCGAGCTCGAGTCCCTTCGCCGCCTCGGCGAAGATCGGCACTGCGCCGTACCCAGCGCTCACCGAGCCTGCCACAGCCCGGTTCGGCGTCGAGATCGTCGTGTTGGCCCCGATCAGGTCGTACAGGCCGTGCGGCTTCACGAACGGCGTGCCCGCGCTGTCGGTCGCATACCCGATGTACGCCAAGCTGTCGAAGCGCTGCTGCTGAATGCTGCCGTTGGCGGTCACGCCCCAGCCGCCGCGCAGATTGGCGGTCCAGGTGTTCGACACACCGCCTTCGATCGAGCTCTTGAAGTGCAGGAATTCGTCGTAGTGCCACAGCGGATTGAGGCCGACGTACGTCGAGAGCTGTTCGATCGCCGAGCCGGGCTTCCCGTACCAGCTGAACCGATTGAAGAACAGTGTCTGTACGTAGTCGGTGCGCGGGACGAATCCCGACGACGCCCGGAAGTCCGGGCTCACGGCGATGATCTCCGCGTGATTGCCGTAGGCGCGGCCGGTGCGATCGTACAAGGTGAAGTCCCAGATTGAGCCGGATCGGGAACCGCCGGGGTCGCGGGTCCACGACCCCACCACCTGCACCTGTGAGAACCAGATCTTGCGCCAGATGAGCCGCACGTCGGTCCCGGCGACGCGGTTGTAGTCGCTGCCGTCTTCGCGGTCGGTGTAGACGAGGCCGGCGGTGGAGCTCGCGCCGAGATCGCGGCGGACGCGCAGCAGGTTGTAGATCGGGTTGCTGCTCGTGAACGACTGACTCTGGTCGTCGACCGCGGCGAGGTACGCGACGTTCGTGGTGCCGATCTTGCCGGTGAGCTTTCCCCCCGCGATCGGCTGTACGACGCGCCGTGTATAGATCAGCCGGTTCGGCGAGTCGTACTGCTCCAGCCCTTCGAGGAAGAACGGTCGCTTCTCCGGAAAGAACAGCGGGAAGCGGGCATTGGCGGTGACCTGGCCGACGTCGGCTTCGACCTGGGAGAAATCGGGATTCGCCGTGGCGTTGAGGCTGAGGTTCTCAGTGACGCCCCAGCGCAGCGTCCCCCCAACGTCGGGCTCGGTGGTGTAGAGATAGCTGCTCGGGCGCGGCGTGCCGTTGACCTTCGTGGTGAATTCCGGCGTCACGTCCATCACGAGCCCGCGGTGCAGCCCGGTGAGCCCGGTGAGCTTGCCCGATTGGATCAGGAAGCTCGCGCTGGCGCGGATCGCGGGCGCCCAGGTGTCCTCGTATCCCGAGTGCTGTGTGACCCGGTCGACCTGGATGCCCCACGTGTGCGGGTCGGTCGACTGATAGCGCAGGCTTTTGAAGGGAATGCGGATCTCGACTTCGTAGCCGAAGGTGGTGAGCCGGCCACGCGATTCGTACACGAAATCAGGATTGAGATCGATCGTGGCGTCGTAGCGCCCGCCCGCCTGCGGGCCGCCTGCCGCCGCCTCGACCCCGTCGCTCCACACCCCGTCTTCCTGAACGCCGAGCGGGTTCACCGCGAACAGCAGCGCGCGGCGGTGGTCGTCGTACGTGTCGAGCAGGATCTGGACCTTGTCGTCGGCATCGATGTTGTCGCGGTTCGCCAGCGTCGCGCGAATCACGTTGCCGTGCGCCTCGAACGCCCGGATCCCGAAGTAGATCGCGTCCGGGCCATACCACACCAGAACCTCGGTGGTGTCGGCGGCCGGGCGGCCATCGGCGGGGCGGTACATCGAGAAGCCGGTCAACAGCGCCGCCTGGCGCCACACCGGCTCGTCCAGCACGCCGTCGATCTTCACCGCGGCATCGACGCGCGGCGGCGCGACGGCCAGCTCGCGCGCACTGCCGCGATAGACCGGACCGGGATCTGCGCTGGTCTGAAGGATGAGCAGGACGGCCAGCATGACGGGAAAACTAACTGCGGGGGGAGTGGGGAGTGGTACGCTCCGAGGTTAGGCCAATGTCAGTTCTGGAGCCCGGCGGCGGACGATCCGTAACCCCTTCGCGCTCCGTTTCGTCCCACTTCCCACTCCCCACTCCCCACAGCGCCGGCCGTTTTTGGCCTACTCGTACCGCAACGCCACGATCGGATCGAGCGACGCCGCCCGGCGCGCGGGGTAGATGCCGAAGAACAGCCCCACGATCGCGCTGAACGCGAACGCCAGCAGAATCGAGGACGGCGAGATCAGCGTGTTCCAGTGCGCGAAGCGGGACAGGATGATCGCCCCCGTCGAGCCGAGGAGCACGCCTACCGAGCCGCCGACGAGACACAGCACCAGCGCCTCGACCAGGAACTGCAGCATGATGTTGCGGCGCGTCGCCCCGAGCGCCTTGCGCACGCCGATCTCGCGGGTTCGCTCGGTGACGGAGACGAGCATGATGTTCATGATGCCGATTCCACCGACGAGCAGGCTGACGGCGGCGATGCCGGCGAGCAGGAACCCGAACGTCTGCGTCGTCTGCTGGAACGTTCCCAGTACGTCGGTCTGGTTGCGGATCTGGAAATCGTTTTCCGCGCCGGAGCGGATCTTGTGCACGCGGCGCAGCACGCGCTCGATCTCGATCATGGCGAGATTCATGTTCTGCAGACTGTCGACCTGGGCGGTGATCGAGCGCAGCCGGTCAGTGCCCATGATGCGATAGCGCGCCGTCTCGAGCGGGATGAGAATCTGCTCGTCGGGGTTGAAGAACCCCTGCGATCCCTTCTCGCTCAGGATCCCGATGATCTCGAACGGGATGCCCTTGATCTGGATCTCCTGTCCGATCATCGCAGAGGGGTTGGCGTTGAAAATCGTCGGCACCGACGCCCCCAGCACGGCGTAGCGGCGCCGCGCTTCGTTCTCGCCGGTCGTGAACATCCGACCCGCGGTCATCGTGTAGGTATGCACCGGCACATAATTCGGCGTGGTCCCGGTGATGTTGAGATTGGCGTTCTGGCTGCCGACTTGCACCTGGAGGTTGCTCGCCAGCTCGGGAACGACGGCCGCGAGATAGCCCGCCTGGTTGGCCAGCGCGGTATCGTCGTCCATCGTCAGGCTCACGCGGTTGTTCTGGGCGACGCCGCCGCGGAAGCTCTGCCCCGCGAACAGCGTGAGCAGCGTGGGGCCGAGGGCCTGGATCCTGTCCTGCACCGCCCTTTTCGCGCCCGTCCCCAGCGCGATCATCGTGATCACCGCGCCCACGCCGATGATGATGCCGAGGGCGGTGAGCATCGACCGCAGCTTGTTGGCCCGAATCGCCTGCAGCGCGACGCGAATCGTCTCGTCGAGCAGCATGAGTTACCTCGGCGTAGCGGGCCGGGCCGTCTGGCTCGGCGTTTGTTGTGTCGTCTGCTGGCGCATGCCGGGGATCCCGCCGCCGGTGAACGACTGCACCCGCTGCTGGAACTGCTTCTGCGCGTTCACGAGCGACGCCGAGGGCAGCAGCAGCACCGTGTCCTTCTCCGTCAGGCCGCTCAGCACCTCGCTGTAGTCGAGGTCGGTGAGGCCGGTGCGGACATTCACGGGAGTGGGTTGGCCGTTCTTCAGGACGAACACGATGTAGCGCCCGCCGGATTCGTTGGTGCGTCGTTGCATGCCGCCTTGTCCGCCACCCTGCCCGCGGAACTGCGAGAACACCTGGCGCAGCATCGCCTGCTCGGCATCGCTCAGCTGACCGCCGGAGAACCGCTTCTGCATCGCGGCCTGCACCTGCTGCGCGGACACGCCGGGCGGCAATTTGACGGTCATGCCATTGGGGAGCGTGAGTGTCGCGGACGCTCCGCCTGCCTGCGGAGGAGTCGGGTCGGCCTTCGTCCCGCCGCCGCCCATCGTCGCCGAGCCGCTGTCACGCGGCGCCGCCTCCTGGGCGAGCTGCTGCTGCACGGTCTTCTGATCGAGGCCGAGCACGTCCGCCGCCGAGCCGACGTCCGATTGCGTGCGCAGCGCGGCGTTGGGAACGGCGAGCACGCCCTGGCGCTGCCCGACGTGGACTTCGACCTCGGTGTTCATCCCCGGCTTCAGGAGGTGGCCGGGGTTCACGATGTTCACCAGCACCGGGAACTGCGTCACGTTCTGGGTGACCGTCGCCTGTGGCTCGATCTTCAGGACGGTGCCTTCGAACGGCCGGTTGGGGAAGGCGTCCACGGTGATCGTGACGGGCATCCCCGACTGGATCTTGCCGATGTCGGTCTCGTCGACCAGCCCCTGCACCTGCACGGTGTCGAGGTTCGCCATCCGGAACAGCACCGTGCCGCCGCCGACGTCGCGGGCGGGGCTCGAGATGACGGTGCCGAGATCGACGTTCTTCTGGATGATGGTGCCGGCGAGCGGGGCGGTGACCCGCGTCTGGTCGTAGGCGATCCGGGCGTCCGACAGGTTCGACTGGGCCGTGACGACGGCGGCCTGCGCCTGGGCGAAGGAGACCTTGGTGGTTTCCCACTCCTGCTGCGTCACGACCTTGGCCTTGAGCAGCGTGTCTTCGCGCGCCATCTGGGTCGTGGCGGTCTGGAGCTGTGCCTTGGCGACGGCGAGGCTCGCCTCAGCCTGGTCGAGCGCGCTCTTGGGGAGCCGCGGATCGATCAGCGCCAGGATCTGCCCCGGCTTCACGTCGTCGCCCGTCTGGACCCGCATCGCCGTAATGGCCCCCGAGGCCTGCGACTTCACGTCGATCGTCAGGATCGGCTGGATCGCTCCGGCGGCGGAGGCGGCGACGACGATGTCGCGCCGCTCGACCGGGACTTTCTCGAACACGGGGGCCGGGGTGGCCTTCTTGCAGGCAGCGAGTCCGCCTGCCAACAGTGCTGCTCGTACCATGCGATTCACGGTGTGCGCTCCATCGTCTCATCCCGCTCGACGAGTCCGTCCCGCAGGTGGATCTGGCGGCGCGCATGCGCCGCGATGTCCGATTCGTGGGTGACGAGGACGATCGTCTGTCCCCCTGACCACAGCTCTTCAAACAGCTTCATGATTTCTTCGCCCGTCGCCGAATCGAGGTTGCCGGTCGGCTCGTCGGCGAGCAGGATCGAGGGGGTGTTGACGAGCGCGCGGGCGATCGCCACGCGTTGCCGCTGCCCGCCCGACAGCTCGTTGGGTTTGTGATCCATACGGTCGCCCAGGCCGACCTGCTCCAACGCGTGCGCCGCCTTGCCGCGCCGCGTCTTGCTGTCGAGCCCGGCGTAGATCAACGGCAGCTCGACGTTGTGCAGCGCGTCGGCGCGCGGCAGCAGGTTGAAGGTCTGAAAGACGAAGCCGATCTCCTTGTTGCGGATGTGCGCCAGATCGTCGTCGGAGAGATCGCTGACCTTTTGGCCGTTCAACCAGTACTCGCCCCCCGACGGCGTATCGAGACAGCCGATCAGGTTCATGAGCGTCGACTTCCCTGAGCCGGACGGTCCCATCACCGCCACGAACTCGTTGCGGCGGATCTGGATGTCCACCCCGCGCAGCGCCCGCACGACCTCGCTCCCCATTTCGTACTCGCGCGTGAGCCGGTGCGTGAGGATCACGATGTCGGGGAGCGGCGTGTCCCCGGTGCGGAACTTCATGGGGGCGGCGGCGGTCACAGCGTCCGGCCCACGAGCGCTTCGAGCTGCGCGCGCGCGATGTAATAGTTGAAGCGCGCCTGGACGAGGTTCGTTTGCGCCTGCGTCAGATTCGCCTCGGAGGTGAGGAGATCGAGGATCGTGCTCGCCCCCACGCGGTAGCGCTCCTGCTGCACCCGCAGATCCTCGGTGGCCGCAGCGACGTTCGTCCTCGCGATGTCGATCTGGGTGTAAGCGGTGTGCAGTGCGGCGATCTGCTGCGTGAGCTGCGCCCCCACGAGCCGCCGGGTGTCGGCCGCCTGCGCCACGGCGATGTCGCGCTGCACGTCGGCGGCGACGAGTTG
>DASSIL010000232.1:0-7828 GCA_035691925.1 Gemmatimonadales bacterium | reverse complement strand
GAGACTCGCAAGGGGCCGGAAGGCGTGCTCGATGCCAGCCAGCGGGTTCCCCGTGAGGCGATGCTGTACGCGTATACGCGCAACGCCGCCCGAGCCTTGAATGCGCAGGAGGAGATCGGATCGATTGCTCCAGGGAAGCTGGCGGACTTCGTGCTGCTGGACCGCGATGTGCTGACGGCAACCGCCGAGGAGGCACGCGACACCAGGGTGCTGTGGACGATAGTCGGAGGCAAGACGGTCTACGGGGCCCAACCGGGGCCGCTCGTGGCGCAGGCCATCCCGGACACGATCACGCAGCACCTGGTCGCACTCGAGCAGCGGTGGAACGACGCCCTTCTTCGCAACGACACTTCCCTGGCCGGCACGTTCATGGCCGAGGAGTGGACCGAGATCACCAGTGATGGATCGGTGCTCACCCGGGCCGAGGATCTCGCTGAGCTGGTCGGTGGGTACCATGCGACTGCGTTGCGACTCTCCGACATGGCGGTCCACGTCTATGACGATGCGGCCGTGGTCTCCGGCATCAGTGAAGAGCAGAGCAGCTTTCGAGGGAAGGATACGAGCGGCAGATTCCGCTGGATGGACGTATGGGTCATGCGGGCGGGGAGGTGGGTGTGCGTGGCGTCCACGGTCGCCAGGATCGCGTCGAGTTGACCTCAAGGCTCTCGCCACGCGGGGCACCCGTTCGGCTCTACCGGACCCTCCCGCGTGCGGCAACTTTCCAGCTGCCTTCCACTCGACCGCCGCGGCCGTACCAGATCTCGTCGTGTAGGTTGACCGTGGCGCAGCAATGGCTGGGCACCACCCAGACTTTCTCTCCCACGCGCGCCGGCCCATCGATCTCCACGTAGCCGTGCTCCTCATTCAGCTTGCGCATGGTCCACTGGTGCCCGACGAAGTGGCCGAACGTTCCGGAACCGACCGTCTGATCGCTCGAGAACGTCTTTGATCCGGCATCGATCACACATTGGCCCGGGACCGCCGTACTGACGACGGTGGTGAGCACGCGGAGCGCGCAGTCCGCCTCGACGCAGAGCCCCGCCGCGAGGTTGCTCGCGTCATGGAAGACGTAGGTGCCGGGCCGGATCTCGGTGGTCCGGGGAATCAGCGGCGTTTTCTCGGCGCCGGGGGTCGAACCGCCGGAGACGATCCTTGCCTCGAACCCCGCGGCGGCGAGCGCATCGAGGACGGCGTCGACCTTGACGCACGCCGCGTGGAAGCCGGCCTCGTCGAGCCACGACGGCCAGTAGAAGATCCCCTGGAAATCCGAGCACGCCCGCGCAACCGCGACGGCCTGCTCGGGTGATTGTGCCCCACAGCGACCGACACCGACGTCGATCTCCACGAGCGTCGCGATCCCCTGGAGGTCACGCGCGACGTCGACGGAATCGACCGCCACCGTGACGCGCCGGCTCTGTGCCAGCGCTCGCAGCCGCGGCAGCTTGGCCCGCACCAGCGGGTAGGCGACCAGCACGTCATCGCCGGGCAACACCTCCGCTTCGCCCACTTTGGCGACGGTGATCCCGATCGCGCCTGCGTCGAGCTGCAGCTGTGCGATCTCGGGGATCTTGTGGGTCTTCACGTGCGGCCGCAGCGCGACCCCCCACGCGCGACACCGGTCCTGCATTCGCGCGATGTTGCGCTCCAATACGTCGCGATCGACGTAGAGGGCGGGGGTATCGAGATCGATGGCGTCCACTAACGCCCCCGTTTCGCGATGACCTCGATCTCGACGGCGATGCCGCCCGGCAGCGCGCCCGCCTGGATCGTCGTGCGTGCCGGAAACGGAGCCGTAAAGAACGTTGCGTACACCTCGTTCATCGCGGCGAAATCGTTGATGTCGCGCAGGTACACGTTGCACTTCAGGACGTGATCGAGTGAGGAGCCGGCGGCCTGGAGGATCGCCCGGATGTTCTCGAACACCCGCTTCGTCTCCGACCGCACGTCTCCGAGCTCGCGCTGCCCGGTCAGCGGATTGATGGGCCCCTGTCCGGCGACGAAAATGAAGTCCCCCTCGAGAACTGCCTGCGAATACGGGCCAACCGGCTTGGGTGCTTTCTCGGTCACCACGACGTTTCTCATGCGCTCCTCTGCAATCGTTTCCACAGGTAATGCACGGGGAACCCCGCCACGGCTATTCCCAGACCGTAGAGCGGCGAATAGTTGCCCGCCAGCAGCTCGCCCCAGACGATGGCCGACAAACCAACGACGGTCCCAACCACGAAGACGATCGGCACCCACGGATAGGCAGGCGTGCGGAACGGCCGTGGTGCGGCCGCCATCTTCCGTCGCAGGACGAACACCGCCAGGACGGCAAAGATCAGGGCGGCCCACTCGACCACCACGAAGTAGGTCGTGAGCGTATCAAAATCCCGGAGGATGAGGACCATGATGATCGCGACCATTCCCTGGATCACGAGCGCCGCCCACGGTGTGGACCACCGCGGATGGGTCTTCCCGAGGAACGAGAATATCAGACCGTCGCGCGCCATCGCAAAGGCGACGCGTGGCTTGGCCAGCAGATTACCGTTGAGCGCACCAAATACGCTGGTGATGATCGCGATGATGATGACGACGCCGGCGGCGGGGCCGGCGATTGCCGTCATGACCGTCCGCGCAATCGCTTCCTTCTGCTGCGCCATGACATCGACCGGCATCATGTACAGGTATGCCAAATTCGCCCCGATGTAGAGCGTGACGATGATGAGCATCCCAATGATGATGATCCACTTCAGCAGCCGCTCCGGTGCCCTGACCTCCCCGGCGATCATGCTGACGGCGATCCAGCCGTCGTAGGTCCAGATGACGGAGGCGACGGCGCGCGCGAGGCCCTGATGCGGCACGGGACCACCCGCGGTGATGTGGGACAGGCTGCCATGGCCCAGCAGAAACGCGCCGGCGATGATCGCCGCCAGTGCGATCACCTTGACGAGCGTGGTTACCTCGGCCACCGCGGCGCCCACACGCGCCCCACGTACGTTGGCGTACGTCAGCGCGATGATGGCCGCGATCGCGATCATCTCGACGGACGACGTGCGTACCGGCGCGCCGAGCAGATCGAGCAGGAACTCCGCGAAGACCGTTGCCAGGGCGGCAACGGCCGTGGGCGTCGTGACCAGCACGTAGAGCCAGCCGAAGACGAACGCGGCCGCATCGCCATAGGCCTCGCGCAGGAACACGTAGACGCCGCCTGGCCGCGGCAAAAGCGAGCTCAGCTCCGCCACGGCGAGCGCACCGCAGATGCCGATGAAACCGAAGGCCGTCCAGAGGGCGAGGATGACCAGGGGATTGGGAACGAGCCCGGCGATCGTCGGTGGTTTTCGGAAGATCCCGCCACCGATCGTGATGCCGACGATCACGGCGATGCCGCCGGCCAGTCCGATGACGCGGCGGAGATCGTGTGCTTGTGTGTGGGGTGGGGCTGCCATCTAGCCCGAAACGTTGCAGCACGTATCCTGTTCTGTCCAATGACCAGACCGCACGAGCCGTCGAGACGCGACTTCCTCGCCACGTCAGCGCTCGGTCTCCTTGGGGTCGCGTTGCGCCAGGGTGAGGTGCGCTTGGACGAGCAACTGCTGTATGTCGGGACCTATACCGACAAGGACCGAACCGACGGCGTTTATCTCCTCCGCATGGACCGTCGCTCGGGACAGTTGCGGTCAGTTGGCTCCATCGACGCCGGCCCGAATCCTTCGTTCCTCGCGATCCACCCGAAGGCCAGTGTGCTCTACGCCGTGAATGAAGTCGAGCGCGGTGCGGTGGCCGCGTTCGCGATCGCCGGCGGTTCCGGCGCGCTCACCAGGATGAATGCAGCAGAGTCGCACGGGGCCGCGCCGTGTTTCGTGAGCGTCGACCAAAGTGGCCGGGTCGTCCTCGTTGCCAACTACGACGGCGGTTCGGTCGCACTGCTTCCGGTCGGAGCCGACGGGGCACTTGGTGCGGCGACCTCCGTGATCCGGCACACGGGGAGCGGCCCGGTGGTGGATCGTCAGAGCCAGCCGCATGCCCACTGTATCATGCCCGATGCCACGAACCGCTTTGCCCTCGCCGCCGACCTGGGGGCTGATCGCGTCTTCGTCTACCGTCTCGATCCCGATGCCAAATCGCTGCAGCAGGTGAGCGGGGGAGAGGCCGTCCTGCGCCCGGGTGCGGGACCGCGGCATCTCACGTTCCACCCGACCCAGCCACTCGTGTTTGTCAGCTGCGAGCTCGATTCCACGGTGGCCACGCTGCGCTTCGACGCCGAGCGCGGCGCCCTGTCGCTACGCGAGACCCGATCCACGCTCCCCGTCGGATGGACCGGGACGAACTATCCGGCCGACATCCACGTCGCCCCATCGGGCCGCACGGTGTACGTGTCGAACCGCGGTCACAACAGCATCGCCGTGTTCACCGTTGCGGAGTCCACGGGGGCGCTCTCGCTCGATCAGACGGTTCCCACGGAAGGCGACTGGCCCCGCAATTTCAGCCTGGATCCGACCGGTCGGTGGCTGCTCGTGGCGAACCAGAAGTCCAATTCCATCGTCGTGTTCGGTCGCGACGAGCAGAGCGGCAGAGTGACCCCGCCGCGCCAGCGGATTGAAATACCGAGTCCCGTCTGCCTGCGGTTCCATGCGTCTCCTTAGCCTCTTGACCGTGCTGGAGGTGACTACGCTCTCGGCGCAGAACGCGACGAATACCGTCTACGACCGTGTGATTCTCGGCGGACACGTGATGGATCCGGCCTCGGGGCTCGATGCCGTCCGCAATATCGGGGTCCAGGGTGGCCGCATCGCCATCATCACGACGGACCAGGTATTGGGCCGGGATACGGTCGATGCGCGCGGTCTCATCGTCGCCCCCGGCTTCATCGACCTGCACGCGCACGGACAGACGCCCGAGACGTATCGGTTCGAGTCGCTGGACGGCGTGACGACATCGCTCGAGCTCGAGCTGGGAACGGCGGACGTGGCTGCCTGGTACGGCCAGCGCGGCGCCGGCGAGCGCATCAACTACGGCGTCAGTATCGGCCACATCAAAGTCCGGATGGCGGTGATGCACGACTCCGGCGCCGTGATGCCTGTGGGCGACGGAGCCTATCGTCCTGCCTCACCGGCGCAGATCGACGAGATCGCCGGTCGCATCGAGACCGGTCTCCGTGAGGGCGCCGTCGACATCGGCGCGGGATTTCCCTACACGCCGGCGGCAACGCGCGCTGAGCTGCTCGCGGTGTTCCGCATCGCCGCGCGGACGAAGACGCCGGTCCACGTGCACATCCGCCCCGGCGTCGCTGGTCTGAAGGAAGTGCTGGCGCTCGCCGGCGAAACCCATGCTCCGCTGCACGTGGTCCACATCAACAGCTCGGCCCTGGCGGAGACGCCCGTGATGCTCAAAATGATCAGCGATGCGCGCGCGCGGGGAATGGACGTCACGACGGAAGCGTATCCATATGCCGCCGGGATGACCGAGATTCAGTCTGCGACGATACAAGACGTGTATCGATCCGCTCCCGATGCGCGACTCACGGAGCTCGAGTGGCCGCCAACGGGCGAACGGTTGAATCGCGAGAGCTTCACGCGGTATACGCGGATCGGCGGGCCCATCGCCGTGCATACCAACACCGAGGAGATGGTCGCCGCGGCGATCACCAGCCCGCTCACCATCATCGCGAGCGACACCTACTGGCAGAACGGCACCGGGCATCCGCGGACGACGGGAACATACGCCAAGGTGCTGGGCCGCTACGCCCGCGACGCCCACACTCTTTCGTTGATGGACGCCATCCGGAAAATGACGCTCATGCCGGCGCAGCGGCTCGAGGCGCGGGTGCCGGCGATGCGGCAGAAAGGGCGTCTCGAGGCAGGGGCGGACGCGGACATTACGATCTTCGATGCCGCGACGGTGATGGATCGCTCGACGTATCGCGATCCGTCACTCCCGCCCGTCGGCATTCAGCATGTGATCGTGAACGGCGTGTCCGTGGTCGCGAACGGGCAGGCGATCGACGGCGTCGCGCCGGGGAAGCCGGTGCGGGCGCCAATGCCATGAGCGGTCGCTGGGTCTTCGCCGTGACCTTGATCGGCCTCGGCATCATCGGCCTGATCACCGGTCACTTCACTCCAACGTGGTCGGGGGTTCCCGCCGGCCTGCCGGGGCGCGCGGCGCTGGCGTACCTCTGCGCGCTGGTTGCGTTGGGCTGTGGCGCAGGCCTGGTGTGGCAGCGCTCCGCCGCCGTCGCGTCCCGTGTCCTGCTCACGTATTTCGTGCTGTGGTTTCTGGTCTTCCGGGTGCCGCTGGTCTTCGAGGCTGCCGCGTCATCGGGGACCTGGTGGGCGTGCGGAGCGACCGCCGTGATGGCAGCCGCGGCGTGGGTCCTCTACGCCGGGCTCAACACGGGGTTCGCCTCCGGCGACACGGGTGTGCGCATCGCGCGCGTGCTCTACGGGCTGGGCGTGATCCCCTTCGGCGTCGCCCATTTCACATTTCTCGAGCGAACGGTTTCGCTGGTGCCCGCGTGGTTGCCATGGCATCTGGCGTGGGCGTACCTCACGGGCTGTGCCTTCATCGCAGCGGGCCTGGCCGTGCTCATCGGTGTGTCTGCCCGGCTGGCCGCGACGCTCTTGGCAATGCAGGTCGGCCTGTTCACGCTGCTCGTCTGGGTACCAATCCTCTTGGGAAGTCCCAGCGCGTCGGATTGGAACGAGTTCATCGAATCCTGGGCGCTCACCGCCGCCGCCTGGGTGGTGGCGGAGTCCTACCGCAGCATGCCGTGGCTCGCTGTGGGCAAACGCTAGCCCGAGAACTAGTAACGCTGGAACCGGTAGGCGAGCGCCGGGCCTCCCTTCGTCTCGTACGCGAGTCGCGCGATCAGGAGGGTGAAGGGTTCGAGGGAGCGCGCCATGCGGAGCGGCCCCGTGTCCACGGGATCGAACCCGACATCGCGGATCAGGCCCGCGGCCAGCTTCTTCGCGCGCGCATCGTCACCGCAGTACACGAGGCTCGGCCGGTTCGATTTGCGCCGTGCGGCGAACACGTCGAACAGCACCTCGCTCGGCACGGTGCCGAACGCTGAGACGACCGGGGCGTTGGGAACCTTCTGCGCCAGCGCCTCCGCCCCGGATGACGTGTGCGCGATCACGAGGTCGGTGTCGTCGGCGTTCATCGGCATGGTGCAGGAGACGATCACTTTGCCCGACACGTCGCCGGCCTGGCGCAGCACGTCGTCGACGCGCGACCAGTGCACGGCGAGCAGCAGCGCGGCGGCGTCGCGGGCGGCTTCGGCGGGAGTCCCGGCCCGCGCGTTGCCCTGCGCATCCCGGGCGAGCCGCTTCAACTTCTGCGCGCTGCGCGCGTAGCTGAACACGACCTCGTGCCCGGCGCGCGCGAACAGCGTGCCGAGCTTCCCGCCCATGAGTCCGGAACCGAGAATGCCGATGCGCATCGTGACCGCTCTTTCTCCAGCGTTCTAGAGACCCGTGAGCTTCTCCAGCTTCTCGGGGTAGCGCGCACCCTGGACCGCAATGTTGGATGCGGCGCGTTCGATGTCCTGCAGGTCCTCCACCGAGAGCGCCACGTCAACGGCAGCGACGTTCTCCACGAGTCGCTCGAGCTTCTTCGTGCCCGGGATCGGAACGATCCACGGTCTCTGCGCCAGGAGCCAGGCGAGCGCAATCTGGGCTGGTGTCGCCTTCTTTCGCTGTCCCATCTTGCCGAGCAGATCGACGAGGGCCTGATTCGCTTTGCGTGCCTCCGGCGTAAAACGGGGGAGCGTCTGGCGGAAATCCGAGCTCTCGAACGTCGTGTTGGCGTCGATTTTTCCGGTGAGGAAGCCCTTGCCGAGCGGACTGAA
>DASSIL010000231.1:0-8420 GCA_035691925.1 Gemmatimonadales bacterium | reverse complement strand
GCACGTGACGCTGACGTACGTCGTGTCCTACCTCGTGCTCGCTGCGCTGCGCAGCGCACTGGTGGGAACGCCGGTGCTCGCCGAGCTCGCGCCGATCACGGGCCCGATGTACCAGTTGTTCATATTCTTCATGGTGACGGACCCGCGCACGACGGTGCACACCAAGCGTGGGCGGGTGATCGTAGTGGCCATCGTGGCACTGGTCGAGGCCATCATCCGTGTGGCGGGTGACTACAACATTGCGGCTCTGTCGCCGCTGTACCCGGCGCCGCCGATCCTCGCGTTAGCGATCGTGGGACCCGTCGCCATGGCGATCGACCTAACGAGACGCCAGGACGTCGAGGGTCCAGGGAGACGCGTAGTAGCCGAGCCGCCGGGTGGACGCCCAGGACTTCAGGTATGAGGACTTACCTCACAACCAGCACCTCGGCGTCCACTCGGCGGCTCGGCGGCTTGGCGTCTCCCTTGCCGTCTGCTCCCTAACGCCTGAGGAGTAGCTCCAAGCGGTCGTTGTTTCGCGCGACAACAATCCCGCGACGTCCACCCGCTAGTTGTATCGACGCCATGTGCGGCACTTGACCGTCAATCACCACGCCACTCCGCTCCATGTCCACCGCTCTGAAGCTCCCGTTTCCCGCACCCTTCAGTAGCAGCCCGTAGCTCGCGTCGTAGCGCCCCAGCACCGGCGGCACGCCGTACAGATTGCCCGCGACCAGCAGATCCACGTGACCGTCCCCGTCGAAGTCGTCGGCAACCGCGGCCCGAATCGGCGCCAGCTGCGCCTCCACTGGAAGCGGGCGTAGCGTGAACGTCCCATTCCCGTTGTTCAGCGCGACGGCGCTGGCAAAGGTGTACGCTTCGAGCAGCCGGGCGCGCTTCAGCTCGGCGCTCGAGAAGATGTCTTCGATACGGCGCGCTCCGAACGACGTGTACGTCGGAAAGCGGCTCTGGAGCTGTGGGATCAACCGCAGCAACTCGTCGCGAGCGGCGATCGGGTAGCTCGTGCCGTCGGTGTATGACGTCAGCACCTGCTCGACCAGACCGTTGTGAGCGAAGTCCCCGACGTACAAGCGGGCGGGCTCCGTAGGGGTTGCGCGCAGCAGCGAGTTCAGCCCCAGGTTGCCGAGCACGAGATCGGGACGCCCGTCCCCGTTCACGTCGACCGCGGTGACGCTGTTCCACCATCCCTCGCTCCCCTTGAACCCCGCTTCGGCGGTACGGTCGACGAACCGCCCCTGCTCCTGATGAAACACCCGCACCGGCATCCACTCCCCGGCGACGACCAGGTCGAGCTGCCCGTCGTGGTCGTAGTCGATCCACGTCGCCGACGTCACCATTCCGATCTGCGAGAGGCCTGGCGCCTTGTCCATCGTGACATCGGTGAAATGGCCATGGCCGTCGTTCTCGAGCAGATGGCTGTGCGGGGGGACCCCGTATTGCCGGGAAATCACCCGGCTGCCGACGAACAGATCGATGTGCCCGTCATGGTTGAAGTCGCCGGGAACCACACACGATCCGTTCTCGAAAAACGCGGGGAGGGCATCGGGCACCCGCTGGAAATGTCCCTTGCCGTCGTTGTGATAGAGCCGGCCGCGCAGTGCGTCGTCGTTACCCCAGAACTCGTTCCCGCCGCTCACCACGTACAGGTCGGGGTGCCCGTCTCCGTCGGCGTCGAAGAAGGCGGCATCGACATCCTCGAACAGCGAGTCGGCCTGGAACGCCGGCTCGGGCGTCGGGCGGACGGTGCCGTCGGGCTGCTGCAGCAAGAGCTGTCCCGGCTGCCACTTCGCGCCGCCCAGGTAGATGTCCTCGCGGCCATCGCCATTGACGTCGCCGACCGCCAGGGCGGGTCCCTCGGCCGACAGGTAATGCGGCAACAGCGGCTGCAGCGTGAGATCGCTGAACGCGTTCTCCTTGTGCGGGGCCGCGCCGCGGATGCGATCGCTGGCATCCGTGAACAGCGGTGTGGCGACCGAGACCGCAGCGCCGTGCGGATAGGCGTAGCGACCCGTCGCGTTCGACTGCAGCAGTGTGAGCGTCGTATCCACCGCGACGCCGGTCAGCACCTGGAAGCGGCGGTCGGGCCAGATCACGGTCACCGAATCGATTCGCGTCGCGTCCCCCAACCCGAAGTGCGGTCGGGGATCGACCGACGACTGGAAGCCGCGCGTCGGCTCTTGCTCCACCAGCTGCGTCGTGGCGCCCGTGGTGACCAGCACCTTGGCGCCGATCCCGGCGCTGTTCCCTCCCGTCCCGCGCAGCACCACCCGGAGGTAGTGGTTGTGGTTCAGCTCGCGGGCCCGGTTACGATAGATCGCCGCCGGGGCGCCCAGCTCGTTCACGACCAGGTCGAGGGCGCCGTCGTTGTTCAGGTCGACGTACACCGCGCCGTTCGAGAAACCGGGCTGGGCGAGTCCCCAGGCGCGAGCCTCGTTGGTGAACCTCAGGTCGCCGTCGTTGTGAAAGGCGTAATTGGCGATCGGGACGTGCGGCATTCGCTTCAGTAACGGCGCAAGGTTCTCGCCCGTGATCGCCTTGGCGAGCGATGCCTGGATGCTGTCCTGCCCGACGTAGCCGACGTAGTCGAGGTCGTTGGGCCGGCGATAGATCCCGTCCGTCACGAAGAGATCCTTACGGCCGTCGTTGTCGAGATCGGCGAATAGCGGAGCCCAGCTCCAGTCGGTCGCGGCCACGCCGGCGAGTGCCCCGATCTCGCTGAACCGGCCCATCCCGCGATTCAACTGCAGCGTGTTGCGCGTGTATTGCGGATGGAATCCCGACTCGAGCTTGATGTTGTAGCCCATCATGTTCTCGCTGCTGCCCGAGGTGTTCCGGATGTCCTGACGCTCCGGCAGCATGTCGAGCACCATCACATCGGGCCGGCCGTCGTTGTTGGCGTCGGCGGCATCGACCCCCATCGACGACTTGCTGATGTGTCCCGTCGCGCGCGCGATCGACTCGGTGAACGTGCCGTCGCAGTTGTTGATGTAGAGGTGATCGTTCTCCTCGAAGTCGTTGGCGATGTACAGATCGGGACAGCCGTCGAGATTCAGATCGCTCGCGACCACCCCCAGGCCGTACTCCTCGGCGCCGCCTTGAATCCCGGCACGATCCGTCACGTCGACGAAATGGCCGCCGTCGTTGC
Organism: Gemmatimonadales bacterium; assembly: GCA_035691925.1. GTDB lineage: Bacteria > Gemmatimonadota > Gemmatimonadetes > Gemmatimonadales > GWC2-71-9 > DASTHG01. The sequence continues at coordinate 5,275 of DASSIL010000231.1, read as the reverse complement.
GGTACAGGCGGTCTCCCTTCGGCTGGTCGGGCGGGAGGCGCCCGTACCGCACCATGTTGCGGTGGGTCGAGTGCGTGAGGAGGTACATGTCGAGATCGCCGTCGCCGTCGTAGTCGAAGAACAGCGCCTGCGTGGAGTGGCCGGCGTGGTCGAGCCCGTATTCCTTCGTCCGGTCGGTGAACGTGCCGTCGCCGTTGTTGATGTACAGCACGTTGCGGCCGTGTTGCGTGAGATAGTCGACTCCGGACACATAGATGTCGACGAGACCGTCGCCGTTGACGTCGGCCATCGTCACGCCGGTCTTCCAACCCCCCGAATCGGCTACGCCGGCCCGCGCGGTGACGTCCTCGAAGTGGTAGTTCCCCTTGTTCAGATAGAGGTGGTTGGAGCCTAGATTCGCCGTGAAGTAGAGATCGGGGAGGCCGTCGTTGTTGATGTCGCCGACGGCCACGCCGCCGCCGTCGTAGTAGTAGAGATAGTTGATGATGTTGAAGTCGGCGGACTCGGGCAGCGTGTTGGTGAAGGTGACGCCGGTGGCCGTGGGCGAGAGCGACTCGAACAGCGGCGGTCCCCCGGCGCCACGCCGGCCGCACGCCGAGAGCGCCGCTGCCGCGGCGAGGAGCACCGTACCGCCGTACCGCATCGACTACTTGTAACCGTGGGTCAGCAGGCGCTTCGCTCCGTAGGCGAACGATTCCGGGCCGGGCACGTCGAAGCCCAGGGTATCGGCCATGCGGTCATACATGTTGAACAGCACGGCGACATGGATGGCGTCTTCGATCGCCGCGTCGTTGAGTCCCCGGGCACGGAGCGGGTCTACGTCCTGCGGCGTCACCGTCGCAGGCCGCAGCGTGAGCTGCTCCAGGAAGCCGAGCATGGCGCGCAGCGGCTCCGCGATCGGCGCCGTGCGCCAGTCGTCCAGCACCTGCTGGATCAACTTCTCGTCCCCCAGCGACCGCGACGCGACCGCGCCGTGGGCCCCGGTTCAGAACCGGCACTGGTTGAGGCGGGATACGAACGCGGCGAACAGCTCCCGCTCCCACACGTTCCACGGCGAGGGACCGCGCATCACGCCCTCGGTCCACGCGCAGATCGGCCGGCCGAAGAATTCGGGCCGGTAGAAGATGGTGCGGATGATGTCCACGACGCGCCTGCCCGAGGTGAGGCGGATCATCCCCATGATGAGCTTCTGCGGAAGCCGATGACCCCGCTCCACCGCCTGCAGTCGCATCAGGCCGTCCCACGCAGTGCGGCGAGACCGCGCTCGAGGCGGGCCATCCCCGCGCCGAGCGCTGCGCTCGCCGTGAGTTCGAAGATCGCCTGCTCCGAATAACCCGCGCGCTGCAGCGCCTGCACGTCGTCATCGGTCACTTCGGTGGCCCGCTGCGCGACACGGTCCACGAACCGCGCCAGCTCCGGCGGCACCTCGGGACGCGGGCCGCCGCGACCGCCGAGCGACGCGGCACGCGCCTCGACCGCCTGGCGCAGCGCGGGGGCCGTGGCCGTCCCGCGCCCCGGCCCGAGCACCGCGTCCTGCAACGCGCGGGTCAATGCGGCGTAGCGTCCGGCCTCAGGTGGCATCGTACCCGGCGAACTCCCCCGGCTGGATCACGTTCCCTTTGTACTCCTGGTCCTGGTGGATGCCGATGCTGGACGTGTAGTAGCCCGTCACCGTCCAGCGCTTCAGCTCATTGAAGAAGTGCTCTTCGGGCGTCTTGGGGTTCTCCTCCCCCGCCGCCATCTTGGTGAGCACGGCGACACGCTGCTCGGCGGTGGCATCCATGAACGCCTTCCCGTTGAGGTCGCGGGAGAGCCCGTTGACCGCCTTGAGCCCGGTGCGCCACTTCGCCTGCCAGTCGGGCTCGACCGAGATCGACAGCCGATAATCGATGTACGCCGCGACGCCGGCGGCCTTCGCGCCGGGCGAGTGATCATCGGTGGGGATGATCAGCTCGGTGAGCTCGTCCACGAGCGCGAGCTCCGCCGCGGTCAGGAATTTCCCCGGTGGTGTCGCGGTGACGACCGCGTCCGCGGGTAGCTTCACCAGCGGAGTCGCGGCCACCGCCGCCGCGGTCAGCCCGAGCATCTCGCGTCTCGAGAGTGGACCGTTCATGCACCCCCCTTGATCGTGTGCGTCGCCTCGTCCCACGTCACGGCAGCCTTACGGAAGTACGACTCGTTGGCCATGTGGCACGCCAGCGCGGCGTTGTGTCCGAATACCGCGTCCTCGACGACCGGCTTGCGCGTCCGGACCGCGTCGAAGAAGGCCAGCAGATGGGGCCGCTGATCGTCGTAATCCGGAGCCCGGAACGAAATCGATTCGGGCGTCGGCTCATGCCCGAGCGGCGGGTCATTGTCCTTGTGCCACTGCGCTTCGTACGCCTCGCGCATCGCGCGCGGGTAGCTGCCGGTGTAGTAGCTCGGGTACATGTCCTTCCCGCTCTGCGGTGAGAAGCTCACCGAGTTTCCCGTCACCTCGAGCAGGCCCTTCGAGCCATGGAAACGGTATGTCTCCTGCATCTCCGTGCCGAGGTTGAGGCGCATCGAGACCGGCAGGTCGCCGCCGTAATAGAACTGCGACAAGTGCACATCGGGCATGTTGCGGCCGTCTTTCCAGCGGCGGATCCCGCCCATCGCCATTGCCTGCGTCGGCGGCTCGTTGCGACCCAACATGAACAGCATGCCGCTGATCAAATGGACCAGCAGGTCGCCGGCGACACCGGTGCCGTACTCCTTCCAGCAGCGCCAGCGGGCGAAGATGTTTGGATCGAGTGCACGCTTGGGGACGCGGCCCTGCCAGGTATCCCAATCGAAATTCTGCAGTGACAGGTCGGGCGGTGGCGGGTACTCCCATGCTCCCGTCGGATCGTTCCGGCCCAGCCACCCCTCGACCATCATCATGTCGCCCACCATTCCCTGGGCGATCAGATCCTTCGCCTTGGCGCAGACGAGCGAACTGATGCGCTGCGAGCCGATCTGCACGATCTTCCCGGTCTTCTTCGCGGCCTCCACCATCGCCACCCCGTCCGCCGGGCTGTGCGACATCGGCTTCTCGCAGTAGATGTCCTTGCCGGCATTCACGGCGTCGACCACGAGCGGCATGTGCCAGTGATCGGGGACCGCCGACACGATGCAGTCGATGTTCTTGTCGGCGAGCAGCTCCTGATAGCGGCGCGTGACGCGGAGATCCGCTTTGCCGGTGATTTCCCGGCTCAGGGTGTGGCGCCCGTCGTACAGATCGCACGCGGCGACGCACTCGACGCCCGGCAGCTTGATCGACATGTCCAGCAGCCCGGAGCCCTCCATGCCGATGCCGACCATCCCGAAGCGCACCGTGTCGCTGGGTGCGACCTTCACCCGCACATCCGGCAGCCCCTTCCCGACAAGCGAGACACCCGCCGCAGCGGCGCCCACTTCCAGGAACTCACGACGCGACAGACCGCTCTTGTTCATGGCTCCCCCCACTCAGAGGTTCCCTTTTTTGAATTCGTCAGCGAGATGCTCGCAGGACCGCCAGCACAGTGCCATGATCGTCCACGTCGGATTTTGGCACGACGCACTCACGTGACTCGAACCGTCCACGACGAACAGGTTCTTCACGTCGTGCGACTGCTGGAACTGATTCAGCACCGAGGTCTTGGGATCGTCGCCCATCCGCGCCGTGCCGAGCTCGTGGATCGACCACCCTTCGGTCAGCACCTCACGATCGACGCCGATCACCTCGATCCCCGCCTGCTCGAACATCTCCTTCGCCGACACGGCCATGTCCTCGGCCATCTTCTTTTCGTTATCGCCGAACTCATAGTGGAAGCGCAGCACCGGAATCCCCCAGGCGTCCTTCACCACCGGATCGAGATCGACGTAGCTCTCGTAGCGCGGCAGCACCTCTCCGAAGGCGCCCATGCTGATGTACGCCCCGGCGTAATCGCGCACGTGCCTCTTGTACGCGGCACCGAATCCCGGCGCGTCGGCGCCCGGCGGGAAGATCTCGTCGCCCGAGCCGCCCTCGAAGCCGTAGCCGCGAATGAATCCGGGCTGCTTGTCCGTCAGATTGCGGAACCGCGGCACGTAGAATCCGCCGGGGCGGCCGTCGTCCAACGTGTGCGACTTGCCGACCTGCTCCTTCACGAGCCCGGTGATCCCCGGTCCCATGACGTGCTCGCAGAAATTGTGGCCCACGTGGCCGCTCGAGTTGCCGATGCCGTTGGGATGCTGCGCCGACTTGGAGAGCAAGAGCAGCCGCGCCGATTCGAGCGTCGACGCCGCCAGGATCACGACCTTCCCTTTTGCCTCGAGTGACTTCTTCGTCACGCTGTCGACGAAGCCGACGCCGCGCGCCTTTCCCGTGTTCTTGTCGACCAGCACCTCGTGGCACGTCGAATTGGTGCGGAGGGTGAGGTTGCCCGTATCCATGGCAGGGTAGATCAGGCCCGTCGGTGAGTCGAATGCCGCGTGGATGTCGCAGCCACCGGGCCGGCGGTTGCACGCCCCACGGCCGAAGCAGTGGCTGCGATACTTGTTCTTCACGCCGTCGGTCGTGACGCCCGCGCGATACGGCGTCAACACCCGGCCCATCCCCGCGAGCTTCTGGCGCAGCTGCACTTCGGCGATGTTGAGCTTGACGGGGCGTTGGAACAAGCTGTCCGGGAGGTGCGGCAGATTTTCCTTGTGACCCGAAATACCGAGGTAGGTGTCGACCTTGTCGTAGTAGGGAGCGATGTCGGCGTAGGAGATCGGCCAGTCTTCGCCGTAGCCGTCGTGCGTCTTGGCCTTGAAATCGTAGTCCGACAGTCGCAGCGCGAGACGGCCCCAGATGTTGGTTTTCCCGCCCAGCAGGCGCGCGCGCACCCAGGCGTACTTCGTCCCGGTGTAGGGATGCTCCTTCTCATCCACCAGGATGTTCTTGACGTAGTCCGAACCTCCCCAGCCGCCGACGTACGACATGACGTGCCGGAACGCGCTGCCTCTGGCGTAGGGAGGCTTGCGGATCTGGTATTCGTTGAAGGAGAGGGCATGATACCCGGGAGGGGCATCGCCGCGACGCGGGTGGTCGTACGGCCACTGCATCGACCGCAGCTCGGCATTGATGTCGACTTTCTTTCCTGCCTCGAGCAGCAGCACCTTGAGCCCGAGTTCGGTGAGGACGTGGGCCGCCATGCCGCCCGCCGCTCCCGAGCCGACGACGATGGCGTCGTAAGTCGTGGTCAGGTCGACTGCTTGATCAAGAGGAGGGGCTACCTTGATCAGGGTCATCTGGGGCTTCCTCCGTGGCCGC
>DASSIL010000230.1:0-24080 GCA_035691925.1 Gemmatimonadales bacterium | reverse complement strand
CGGCGCGAAGCGTCCGCTCACGCGATAGCGGTCTTCCACCAGTGCACCGCAGGACTGCTGGACCAGTCCGCGCTCGCCTGGCACCAGGCGGTCACAATGCTGCGGCTCGCCCACAAGAAGATCCGCCGGGAAGACGACGACGCCCTGGCCGCAGCGCGGCCGTTGCTGGCGGAGGCGGCGCGCCTCGCCGCGGCGGCCGGATGAAGCCGACCCGGGAGATCCCCGAGGATGCCGCGCTCCCCGGCCTGGCGGTGATCCGCCAGCGGGGTCTGGCGCGAGCGCTACCCACTCTGGGCCTGCGTGGTTCCGTCGAGCTGGTGATGCGGGGCCACACAAAGGGCAAGCGCATGACGCTCGAAGCCCGCTGTGGGGACCTGCGTTTCGCCGTGAAGGCCTGTGACGATGACCCGACGCCGGAGGCCCTGCTTTATCAGGAGCTGGCCGTCCAGGGACTCGCGCCGCGTCTGGCGCGGGCATGCACGGCCGGAGTCCGGGTCCCGCCGCTTCTGGCCTGGGACCGAAGGCTCCAATTGCTGGCCAGCGGCTGGCTGGAAGGCCCCGCGGTGAATGACCTCATAAAGGAAGGGCAGGGGGAGCGCGCCGGCGAGCTGGCCTCGCGGTGGTTCCGGCGCGCGGCGTCGCTCTCGGTGTTGCAGGGGACGGCGTATGGGCCAGAGCGCGTTCTGGAAAGGGCGCCGGAATGGGTCGGAATGCTGGCCCGGGCCGATGCCGAGCTTGGGTCGGCGGCGGGCGCGCTGCTCCACGAGCTGGCGCGCACACCGCCGTGCGTGGAATCTCGGGGACTCGTGCACGGGACGCTGTACGCCCGTCACGTCATCGATACGGGAACGGAGCCCGGGTTGATCGATTGGGATGGATTCGGGCACGGGCCGCCGGAGTTCGATGCCGGCACCTTCCTGGCCACGGTGCGGCGCATCGCCCTGTCGAGTCCTGATGCGGTAGACGCAGTCGCCCGGGCCGAGCAGGCGTTCCTGGCCGGCACCGCCGGACGGTTGGATGAATGCGCATTGTCGTGGTACCGCGCCGCCGCGCTGCTCCGCATCGCGCGTCGTCTGGAAATTCGGTCCAGCGACAACTGGAAAGCGCGGGCGCTGTGGCTATTGTCGGAGGCCGGCCGGCTCGCGATGACGGCGGCGGCCTGATTCGAGCGCGACCGTCTCCGCCCGCTCCACCAGCGCCTCCGTAGACTCCTGCCAGGCAGGGGCGCGAGTGCGAAATGGCAGGCGCGCCTTTCGGAACAGGCTCCAGGCGGTGTACAGGCGGATCCGGTCTGGCAGGGCCCGCCCGCTGGCGTCGCGGTAGCCCTCCAGCAGAGTCGCTGTGAACTCCTCGAGCCAGCCGGCGCTCTGCGCGCCGTCCAGCACCTGGCGCTCGGCCTGCGCCAGCAGATTCCCCAGATCATCGACCGGGTCGCCGCAACAGGCGCCATCGAGGTCGATGATCGCCACGCGGTGCGCGGCGCCGGGTCCCGGTGCCACGAGTACTTGAGCGGCGGAGAAGTCGCCGTGCATCGGCGTGTGCAGCGGAGGCGCGCCGGCGAGCTCCGCGGCGATCCGCTGGGCGAGCAGTTCGGCGCGTCGCGCCAGGGACGGGCACACGAAACCGATCTCTTCGGCAACGTCGGCCACAGCGTCCACCTCGTTCTCCCGGGTCCACGCCGGGAGGCCTTTCGGCTGCTGTTGGTGCAGCGTCGCCAGTGCGGCGCCCGTCTCGGCCACCACATCGCGTTTCAGGTCGGCCGTCGCGAAGGATGCCAGCAGTGTGGCGCCGGGGAGCCATTCGGAAGCAATGAGCCGACGCGCGTCCGAGTACCCCAGCAGGCCAGCCAGTCGCAGCGGTCCCTGCGACGCGAACGCAGTGGTGTTGTGCTTGCTCCGCGCGTACGCGCGCCGGGTGTATGCCTTGAGTACGGCGCTGCGCCCGCTTCCCCCCGGCCGCACCTCCGCCACATAGCGCCGCTCGGGTCGATAGGCGAGACCGTGCAGCGTTCCGTCCCAGAGATCGGGTCGGTCGGGGAGCGTTTCCTGGAGGACGAGGGCCCGGTCGTCGGGATCCACCAGGTGACGCAAGGTCGGCAGCTTGAGATCGTTTGGGAACACGGTGATCACCACGGCGTGATCCGCGAGCAGAATCCGTCCCAGCCCCAGCGGACTCGGCGCCAACCACTGTGCCCCGTCCTCGGCCAGGAGACCGGGCAGGTCCTCCGGCCGGCAGGCGCGCACGTCGAGGTCCACCTCCTCACCCTCGACGTCGAGCCGGTAGCTGGCCCGGCATAACGTATGGACCTTGTACCGCAGGTAGCGCAGGCGTGCGTCCCGCACGTCGGAGAGTGTCGCGCGGCGCACGGCGGCGAGAAATGCGTCCGGATCACAGACGATGGCCAGGCCAGGGACCGCGGGGTCCCGAAGCGCGAGGTCCCGCTCGGCCGCGAAGGCGATCACCGTCCGGCGTCGGCCAGCTGCGCCGCTTTGGCGAGCAGTGGAGCGGCCCGGTCGGCCGGACGGCGACGCAGCATGCGCGCCGCCAGCCGGAGCAACGCCGCGGCCTGGTACCAGGCCACGGCACGCTCATCGAGCAGCCCGGCGGTTTCGTTCCGGAAGACCTGTTCCGCCCGGATGGTCTCGGGTGCACGCTTCGGTCGCAGCAATGCACCGCGCCACAGGGTGGCCAGAAACGTTCCGGCATCGAGCTCCAGCGGGCCCTGGCCGAAGCGCTGCCAATCGATGACCCCAGGACCTGCTCCGTCGCCGTCCGAATCGATGAGGTGCCGCGTGTAGAGCGTGCCATGCACGAGCCGTGGGACGCGTACGGGCGGCTGGCACTTCGCCAGCGTTTCGATCAGCTGTCTCCCGGCAGCGCCGAGCGTAGGATCGCCGCTCTCCAGCATGGCGAGGAAACGGCCCGATTCCTCCAGGACGCGCGTTCCGTCCTGCGCCGGCCCGAGCTCGACCGAAAGTCCGGCGGCTGCGTGCAACCAGCGAGCTCCCAGCTCCCCGGCCCGCTCGGCCGGTCCCTCTTTTACGAGTTCATTGGCGCTCCGGCCGGTGAGCCATTCGAGTGCCAGCACCTTGAGGGATGGATCCCACGCAAGCAGGCGCGGCACGCGCGCTCCCCCACGCGATGTGAGCCCGGCGGCGGACAGTGCCATGTACAGCGACGCCTCGGGCTCCGGATTGGTCGCGTACGCCTTGATGGCGAACCGCACGCCCTCGCGTTGGGGAACTCGAACCTCGAGGGCACACCGGTCGCCCGGCGTGTAGCCCCGCAGGACGAACTCCGCCGCACTGCCGTCGAGCTGCAGTGCAGGGATCGCGCCCAGACCTTTCGCCGCGAGGGCTGCCAGCGCCGGCAGCGCCTCGTCCTGCGGAAGGCCTGGGCCGATCACACCCGGAAGGATCTCGAGCGTCCGGATCCGTAGAGCCGACTCCTCACTCTGGGGCGGGGCCGTCATCGGGCGCACTCCGCGGCCGTGATGACCTCCTCGAACACCGTGTGGGCATGCGTCGCCAGCAGCGATAGGGGACCTTCCCAGTACGTGGGTTCCCGCCGGCGAATCGTGTACATCTTGGCGACGAGGGTCAGGCCCCGATAGAACGCGATATTGCGCCGCGACACCCGGGGCATCGCCTCGAGGTAGGCGTCTTCGAAGTGCGAGAGCCATGCGCGGGTGAGCGGCCGCACCGTGAAGTCCACGATGCTGCGACGCTCCACCTGTGCGAGGAAGTGCCCCACGTCGTACGCCGGATCGGTGTACCCGAACGAATCGAGATCGAACAAGACCAGGCGCTCGCCGGTCCAGACGAACTGCCCCGGCGACAGGTCGCCGTGGACCGGCGCAGGCTCGGCGGGTTCGAGGCAGGCGGCGGCTTGTTGCAGCTCATCCATCATCGGCTCGATGAGGGAGCTGGTTTCGGGCCACTTGGTGCGCAACCGATCGCACCGCGCGATCGCTTCCGCGACGATCATCTCGGGGGTCGTGAGCCGCTCCGGCACCAGCGGGAGCCGATGGACATCGGCGACGAGGAGAGCGGCCTGCCGCAGCAGATCCGGCTTGCGGTCGTCCAGAACGTCGGAGAGGAATTCGCCCGGCACCCACTCGGAGATGAGCAGCCGATCGGGGGCGCTGTAATGGATCGGTAAGGAGAGGCCGCGGTGGTTCGGTCGATGAACCAGGGCCAGCGCCCGGCTGTAGGCCCACACCCGCTCGACGAAGTCGTCGGCGTACCCCTTCAACGCGAACGTGCGCGACGCCGAGTCCGCGGAGCGGGCTTCGACCCGCAGGACGAAGCGGTCGGGGTGGACGCGCTCCGTCGTCACCTGGACCTCGCTGGGGACGAACCCCTGAGGCAGGACCGGGTGGACCAGCTGGAGCGCCACCGGGGGGGTCTGCGCGCGGGCCAGCTGGGCGCGCAGATCCGACCGTTGCTCAGGCGAGGGCTTGAACCGTGTCCGCATGATGTGGAGTGGGCTGGGGCTGGCCGAGCCAGCGTGAGAGGTAGGCGGTCGTCCGCGTGGCTCCGTCGAAGGCCGGCACGACCTCGCGCACATGGCTTGCATGGCGATCGCGATCGAGGGAGAGTGCCCAATCCAGGCCACTCGCAACGGCGTCGGCGTCGAGCACCTGCGGCAGCACGCACCGGGCCAGACCCCGGTCAACCAGCAGCTCGGCCCGGATTTTCTGCTCCACTTTGTGCGTGGCGCGCGGGACGATGACCAATGGGCGTCCCACGGCGAGCGCTTCGCACACGCTGTTGTAGCCACCCATGCTGACGATCGCGTCGGCGGCGGCCATCAGCTCGAATGTGTCGGCGGTAGTGACGACGCGACAAAAGCCGTTGGCGCGCGAGCGCAGCGATTCCTGCGCTTCCGGCGGCATGAACGGGCCGGTGACGAGAATCGCACGCAGCTCCGGACGCTGCGCGTGTACCCGCTCGAGGGCCGTCAGCGCTGCGTCGAGCACCGGATACCCGTCGTAGCCGCTGCCGACCGTGGCGAGCACAACGGGGCCGCTGTCGGGGAGCTCGTAGCGCCGGCGCGTCTCGCCCGGATCGACGGCGGGAGGATCCCGAACGACGTATCCGCAGTAGTGCAGCTTCGCGCTGGCCGAGTGCGGCAGCGCGTACGCAGTCGCCGGATCGAAGAGGTGCGGCGACCCATAGACGGCGATGCCATCGAACAGATGCTCCAGCGCCTCGTACACGCCGAGCTCCCGCCATTCGGCGCGAATGCGCTCCGGGTCATCCATGATGTCACGCAGGCCGAACACGAAGCGGGTATGGGGGCTCTCCTGTTTGAGCGCCCACAAGCCGGCCTTGAACTCGCCGTTCGTGCCCAGCGGTTCGTGATCCACCAGGACCAGATCGGGAGCGAGGCCGAGGGCCGCGTCGCGCAGGATCGTCCCCCGGAGCGCGCGGAAGTGGGCCTTGCTGAGTTCATCGTCTTCCGGCGATCGCTCGATGTGCGGCGGTGTCTGGCGCGACGGGAGCTTCACGTAATCGCAGCGATGGGGCAGAGTGTAGGTATGGGCGAAGTCCGACCGCGTGGCGATGTAGGCAACGACGTCCGGATACGCCTCGAGCACGTGCCGGACAATGGCGAGCGTCCGGGTAATGTGTCCCAGCCCGCGACTGTCCTGCGCGTAGAGCAGCAGCGTCCGCACCTGGGTGGAACGGTAGGCAATCACGGTCGCGACCCTCCGGACGCGCGCAGGGGAAGCGGTGTGACCGTCGGGCGCCCGGCGTTGAGGAGCTCCGACACGAGACGTGGCACGCGCCGCAGCGCGCCCATGTCGACCGAGCGGCGGGTATGCGGAGGAGGTCCCAGGTCGCGTGCCAGCCACTCCGACAGCGCGGGTGCCGTCAGCTGATCGGGATGCAGCACGTCGAACAGGCCGAAATCCCGCATCCGCTCGGCGCGGACCCATTGCTCCGGTTCAGGATGCACGCGCGGCACGATGAGCGCGTGCTTCTCGAACGAGAGCACCTCGCAGACGGTGTTGTAACCGCCCATCGCGATGACACGATCGGCGCGCGCGACGAGGGGCGTGGTATCCTCGACGAAGTCGAGAATCGTCAACCCCGGCCGCTGCTGTGCGAGGCGGCGTGCGCGGCGGCGATCGGCCGGTCCCATCAGCGGCCCATTCACCACCACCCCCGACATCCCGGGGGGCAGTTCCGCACGGGAGAACGCCTCCACCAGCGCCGCGCCGTCATGTCCGCCACCCACGACGCACAGCACGAACCCCCCCGGCGGCACGCGATCGAGCGGCGAGTCGGGTGAGTATCGCACCGTTTGGAGGCGTGGGCGTTGGTCGATGTACCCGGTGTAGCGGGTCTTGGCTGCAATACCGGGCGGGAGGTGATACTCCCGGACGGCGTGGTAGATGGTGGGATCGCCGTAGATCCAGACCGCGTCGTACCAGTCCTGAATGGCGGCAAGATTGTCGGGTGTGGCCCAGACCCGGCGCACCGTCTCCGCGTCGTAGAGCACGTCGCGCACTCCCAGGACGCAGCGGGTCCGCCCACGTTTTTGCAGCTGCATCAGGGCCGGAATGAGCTCACCGGCGGCCCCCAGCGGCCACTGATCGACCAGCAGCAGGTCCGGCTCGTAGGCAGTGATCACGCTGCGGATCACCGCAGCCCGCAGGGCGACGACGTCGTGATGGGGGACTTCGAGGATCCGCGCATCGAGCTCTCCGTCGGCGTCGCGCCGAATCGACGGGAGCGTCACGAAATCGACGCCGGCGGGCAGCGGCAGCGCGCCCGCCTGCCACGCTTCGGCGATCATCGCGATGGCCGGCCGCAGCTCGGAGCGCCGCAACGCCTGTGCGATCGACGCATTGCGCCGGATGTGGCCGAACCCGACCATCCCCTGTGAATACATGGCCACCCGAACGGGCCGGTGGCGTGAGCGCTGCTGTAACGATCTGCTCGGCCAGGTGTATCGCGGCAGCAGAGCCGGGCTGCGCAGCGCCGCGGCCGATCTCAGCTTCCCAACTTGCCCCTGATCTCGCACGGTCCGTACCTCGGTTCGGAGAAACCGGCATGCCGTGACAGCGCGTCCGCGGTCTCACTTCGGGCAAGTGTCGTTCCAATCGAGAAACGGGGCTATTGCGAATGGGGGCAACGACATCACGGTGGCGCGGCGGGTGTGCGTCGAAGCAACTTGGTGCGCGACGGGCGCGGCGCGCACCAAAATGAAGCTGGCCTAGCGCGAGGATTGGGTGGCGCCGGCCCCCTGCAGGGCGGCGTGCGCCGCCCGGGCGAGCTGCGGTACCAGCTGGGGCCATGCCGCCGGTTGCACGCGACAGATCGTGTGGATCTTCCAGAGCAGCGTCATCGCCCGATAGAAGGCCACATTGCGATGGGAAACTCGGGGCATGGCCGCGCCATAGGGGTCGATGAAGCTGGCGATCCACTCCGCGGCGTGCGCGCGGAGCGCGGGATTGACGATGGCAACCCGGTCCAGCTGTGCGAGGAAATGTCCGGCGTCGAATGCCGGGTCGGCATAGCCGAATCCATCCCAGTCGATGAGGACGAGCCGGCTTCCCGTCCACAAGAATTGGGCACCGCCGAGGTCGCCGTGGACCGGGGCTGGCGCAGCGGGGTCGAGTACTGCCGCTGCCTCCCGCAGTTCGCTCAGCACGGGATCGACGAGCGGGAGCGCCGTCGGCCAGCGGGCGCGCAGCCGTTCGCGACGTGCCAGCGTTTCGTCGATCAGCATCGCGGGCGTGGTGGGAGGCTCAGGACTCATGGTGAGGCGGTGCAGCGTCGCCACGATGGAGGCGGCGCGGCGCAGCAGCCCGGGTGTCCGGGCATCCAGGACTTCCGAGAGTGGAGTGCCGTCGATCCAGGCAGAGACGAGCGCCCATTCGTCGCGCACGTAGGCGATCGGCAGGCTCACTCGATCGTCGCCATCGTCGGGGAGGCCGGCGGCGAGCCCCCTCGTGAACGACCAGATCCGCTCGCCGATGTCGTCGCAGTAGCACTTCACCGTGTACTCCCGCTCCGGTCCCGAGTCCGCCCGCGCCCGTACGTACAGCACAGCGCGGTCCGGATGGACGCTCAGCGTCCTGCACGAGACGACGGCGGACGGCTCGAAGCCGGTCGGCAATGCCGATCGCAGCAGCCGGAGCATGGTCGCCGGTCGTTGCAGCCGCTCGAGCCGCTCCCGCAATGCCGCGGCCTGCGCGTTACTGGGTTTGAACAGCGGAGATCGCACGGTGCCTCGGTTCAGGGCGTCATCCCTTTCTACCACCAAAGGCCTTACTGGGGAATGACGGCATGTGTCGATGCGCATCTGACCTTACGAGCGCCTGACTGCACGACTTGCCGCCGACTAATCTTGAGCACTGCTTCCTCGTAGCTCGCCTCGAATTGCAGCATCACGCTCCCCATCGAGCGTCGAATCGCCCCATTCGCGAACGGTCCGGGAGTTGCCCGAGTGGCAAACGGCATTCCTCCGGAGACTGCTATGCGGTGCCGCCTCGGTCGATCGACGTTCGCTGTCTGCGTGGCTGTGACGGTCGCGCTCCTGGGGTGCAGCAAGGACACTGCACGGGTTGGTCCGTGTACCGTCGCCGACCTGGTGTTTGCCGCGCAGCCGGGGAACACGACCGGCGGGGCGACCCTGCCGCCGGTGCGGGTCGAGGCGCACGAGGCCAGCGGTGGCGTCGCGTCGTGTTACACCGGAAATGTGACCATGTCGCTCGGGTCCAATCCGGGCGGGGTCACGTTGTCCGGCACCACGACGGTCGCGGCGGTCGCCGGTGTCGCGACGTTCGCGAACTTGAGCATCAACAAGGCCGCGACCGGGTACACGCTGATCGCCGGCGCAGCGGGGGTCTCCGCCGTGACGAGCAGTGCGTTCAGCGTCGCCGCAGGAGCGGCGACGCAGTTGGCGATCACGGTGCAGCCGAACACCACTGTCGTTGCCATGGGATTCACCCCCGCCGTCACCGTAGCGGGACTCGATCCTGGCGGCAACATCGATACGAGCTACCGCGGTGCGGTGACGATCGCGCTCGGGACGAACCCCGGCAACGCCACGCTCTCCGGCACCACGACGGTGACGGCGGTCGCCGGCATCGCCACGTTCGCCGGGGTGAGCCTCGACAAGGCCGGAGCGGGCTACACGCTGACGGCCAGCGCCTCCGGGCTCTCGTCCGCTACGAGCGGCGCATTTACGGTCTTGGCGCAACCGTTGGCGCGGCTGGCGTTCACCGTGCAGCCCAGCCCGGCGCCCGCCGGAACGGGAATCACACCCGCCGTCACCGTGACGGCGACCGACTCCGCCGGCAACACCGATACCCACTTCACCGGCGTCGTGACGGTGAAGATCGGAACGAACCCCGCGCACGGCACGCTGTCGGGCACCACCACCGAGACCGCCGTCGCCGGAGTTGCCACGTTCACCGACTTGAGCATCAGTGCGCCGGGGGCCGGTTACACACTGACGGCCGGCGCTCCCGGGGCCGTGGCGGCGACGAGCGTTGCGTTCGCCATCATGGCCGCGCCGGCGAGTCAGCTGGCCTTCACCGTGCAGCCGGGCTCGGCCGCGACCGGTGCCGCCATCACACCCGCCGTCATGGTCGCGGCGACAGACCAGGCGGGTAACACCGACACGAGCTACCACGGTGCGGTTTCAGTCGTGCTCGGGACGAACCCGGGGGGCGGGACCCTGTCCGGGACGACCACCGTGACGGCGGTCGCCGGCGTCGCCGCATTCCCGGCGTTGAGCATCGACAAGGCCGGGAACGGATATACCCTCGTGGCCTCGGCGAGCGGTCTGACCTCCGCCACCAGTACCGCCTTCTCGATCACGCAGCCTTCCACCACGCTGCCGCAGTTCGGGCATGTGGTGATCGTCGTCGAGGAGAACACCAGCTTCTCCGAAGTCACCGACACGACGATGCCGTACCTGTTCTCCCTGATGACGCAGCACGCCCTGGCGACGCAGTACTATGCCAACACGCATCCGTCGATCGGGAACTACTTCGAGATGACGGCGGGCCAGATCATCACGAACAACGACAGCTACGCGCAGACGGTCACGGCCGACAACATCGTCCGTCACCTGCTGGCGGCCGGCAAGACATGGAAGTCCTACGCCGAGGACCTCCCGTCCGTCGGCTACACCGGGCCGACCACCGGCAATTACGCCCGCAAACACAATCCCCTGTCGTTCTTCTCCGACGTCGTCAACGACTCCGCGCAGGTCAAGCGGCTCGTGCCGTTCACCCAGTTCGCTCTTGATCTCGCCGGCGATACGATGCCGAACTACTCCTTCGTCGTGCCCAACCTGTGCAACGACGCGCACGACTGCAGCCTCCAGACCGCCGACACGTGGCTGCAGTCGAACATCGCCCCTCTGCTCACCACCCCTTCCTTCCAACGCGACGGCCTGCTGATCGTCGTGTTCGACGAGGCGAGCGGCGATAACACCAATGGCGGTGGGCGTGTCGTCTGGACCGCCATCAGTCCCAAGGCCAAGCTGGGCTATACGTCGACCACCCTGTACCAGCACCAAAGCACCCTCCGGCTCATGGCCGAGGGGCTGGGGCTCACCTCTTTCCCGGGCGACGCCGCGTCCGCGTCGAACATGGCGGAGTTCTTCAATCCCTGATCCCGCCAGGGGGAGCGGAACGGCACCGCTCCCCTCCCCGCCGGACTCACTTGCGCAGTGGTCGTCGATGCGATCTTTTCCAGCCTCCATTCTGTCCCAGCCCTGGAGGCTCACGTGCTCGACCGCCGTCCATCATTGGCCCTCGCCGTCCTGCTGCTCGTCCTGCCGACCGTCGGGCGGGCGCAGGCGGTATACGACAGTACCGTGTTCACCGGTCTCACCTGGCGCGAGATCGGGATCTTCCGCGGCGGGCGGACCGTGGCGGTCGCCGGCTCGGCAGCACGGCCCCGCGAGTACTGGATGGGCACCACGGGCGGCGGCGTCTTCAAGTCCACCGATGGCGGGGACACGTGGACGGCGTCCTCCGACAAGTACTTCGGCGGCACGATCGGCGCCTTCGGCGTGAGCGCCTCGAATCCCGACATCGTCTACGTCGGCACCGGAGAGTTCCCGATTCGCGGCAACGTCTCGCGCGGGGACGGCGTCTTCAAGACCACCGACGGGGGGAAGACGTGGACGGCGCTCGGCCTCGCCGGCACGCGCCAGATCGCGCGGGTCCGCGTCCATCCCACGAACCCCGACATCGTCTACGTGGCGGCGCAGGGCGATCCCTTCGGCCCCTCGCCAGACCGCGGCGTCTACAAGTCAACCGACGGCGGCAAGACGTGGAACAAGGTCCTGTTCCGCAACGACTCGACGGGCGCGTCGGATTTGATCATGGATCCATCGAACCCCGACATCCTCTATGCGACACTGTGGCAAACGCGGCGCAGGCCGTGGACGCTCACGTCCGGCGGTGCGGGGAGCGGGATCTTCAAGTCGACCGACGCCGGGGCGCACTGGACCGAGCTGACCCACAACCCCGGGCTCCCCACCGGCCTGCTCGGAAACATGGGGATCACCGTCTCCCCGGTGATGCCGTCGCGCGTGTGGGCTCTGATCGAAGCCGACTCCGGCGGGGTGTACCGCTCCGACGACGGCGGCGCCACCTGGTCGTGGATCAACCGCGACCACAAGCTGCGGGTGCGCGCGTGGTACTACATGAAGATCTACGCCGACCCCAAGGACTCGAACGAGATCTACGCGACGAACGTGATCTTCTACCGCTCGAAGGACGGCGGCCGCACGTTCCAGCACATCGACGTGCTGCACGGCGACACGCACGATCTCTGGATCGCCCCGAACGATCCCGACCGCATGATCATGGGCGACGACGGCGGCGGGACGGTGTCGATCAACGGCGGCAAGACCTGGAGCGATCAGGATTTTGCGACCGCACAGTTCTACCATGTGGCGACGACGAACCACTTCCCCTACAAGGTGTGCGGCGCGCAGCAGGATAATTCGGGCGTGTGCGGGCCGAGCCGCTGGCCTGGCGGCATCGACCGGTCGCAGTGGTACGACGTGTCCGGAGAATCGGGGTTCATTCAGGCGCGCCCCGACACCCCCGACGTCACGTTCGGCGGCGACAACTCGGGGTTCCTGATCCGCATCGATCACCGGACGGGGATGGGGCAGCTGGTGAACCCCTGGCCCGATTCGCCGGACGGGCATCCCGCGTTGGAGGGGAAGTACCGGTTCCAGTGGACGGCGCCGCTCCTCATCTCGCCGCACGATCCGAACACGATGTACATCGGCGGTAACGTCCTCTTCAAGACGACGAACGAAGGGAAGAGCTGGACGGCCGTCTCGCCCGACCTGACGCGGCACGATCCCGCGACGCTGGGTCCCTCGGGCGGGCCGATCACCCTCGACCAGACGACCGCCGAGTACTACGCCACGATCTTCGCGCTCGCGGAGTCGCCGCTCGTCAAAGGGCTGATCTGGGTGGGATCGGACGACGGGCTGATCCACCTGACGCGCGATGGCGGTCTGCATTGGGCCAACGTGACGCCGGCGGGGTTCGGCGATTTCACCCGGGTTTCGATCATCGAGCCGTCGCACTACGCCCCGGGAACGGCCTACGTGGCGGCGAATCGCTATCAGCTGCAGGACGAGACGCCGCTGATCTACAAGACGGCGGATTACGGCAAGACCTGGACGAAGCTCGTCTCGGGCATTCCGGCTGCCGAGTTCGTCCGTGCGGTGCGCGAAGACCCGGTGCGGCGCGGGTTGCTGTTCGCCAGCACCGAGCGCGGCGTCTACGTCTCGTTCAACGACGGCGGGCTATGGCAATCGCTGCGGCGCAATCTCCCGATCGTCCCGGTGCACGATCTCACCATCAAGGACGGCGATCTGATCGCGGCGACGCACGGACGGTCGTTCTGGATCCTCGACGACATTTCGCCGCTCGAGCAGCTCGCCGACTCCGCGATGAAAGGGAGCGCCCACCTGTACCGTTCCCGTTCCCCCTACCGCGTCGATTGGGGCCAGAGCGGCGGATTCGGCGACAACCCCGCGCATCCGGTGGGCAAGAATCCACCCTCCGGCGCCATCGTCTATTACTGGCTCAAGACCGCGGGGCAGCCCGTCGCGCTGGATGTGCTCGATTCGGGCGGCGCGGTGATTCGCTCGTTCTCGAGTGTACAGGACTCACTGACGCGCGTGGACAGTCTGGCGGGGGACGCCACCAAGAAAGCGCGCACCGACAGCCTGCACCAGGCCGGGATCACCGACAGCACGAAGGTCGACTCGATCCTGGGCGACACCTTGAAGGACGATGACAAGCCGTGGCCGCACCGTCCGCCGGCGGATCCGCGGCTTCCCGACAAGGCGGGGCTCAACCGCTTTGCCTGGAGTCTGCGGATCCCGAGCGCGCAGTCGTTCTGGGGCAACCGCGACATCGGCACCGACGGCCCGATGGTCCTGCCGGGTCGTTACCGGTTGCGGCTGCGGGTCGGGAACGAGACGTACGTGCAGCCGCTCGTGGTTCGGGCCGACCCGCGCGGCCATGCCACCCCGGCCGCCCTGGCGCAGCAATTCCGGTTGTTGCGGCAGATCCGCGATACGGTTCACGCCGCCACCAGTACCATCGTCGCGCTGCGCAACGTGCGCGCCCAGCTCGACGACCGGCTCCCGAAGCTCTCGGGTGCCGCGCTGACCCAGGCGCAGGCGCTGCGCGACCGGGTGTGGGCGGCGGAAGACTCGCTCTATCAGGGGCGGCTGCAGGATGTCGAGGACGAGCTGGTGTACGCCTCCCGGCCGGTCGAGCGCATCAGCACGCTCTTCGGGATGGCGGAGTCGGCCGACGGCCGTCCGCCGCAGCAGGTGTACGACGTGTTCGCTCTGTTCGCGCCGGCGTTGCAGCGCGAGCTCGAGGCGGCGCACGCGGCGATCACCGCGGCGTCGGGGGCGGGACTGTCGATCGTGCCGGGCAGGGTGGAGCTGCGCAAGCCGGCCCCGGTTGGAGGGAAGAACTAGAAAGGGCTTGGGACCGTTAGCGGTCTTCAGCTCTCCGAATGCCCCGGATGCGGTGATGCGGTTTGCTGTGCGCATCCGGTTTCAGGTCGTCGAATCGAATCACGCTGACGGCGCCGTCCGGCTCGAGCACCGCGAGCCGGACGTCCGTCACGCGTCCCACGCCATGCTCGCGCAGCGCCTGTAACAGCTCGTCCATCGTCAGGCCCGTGCGGACGAGGTGCTCGCCGAGCACGGTCCCGTTGTTGATCAGCATGATCCCTTCGCCCGCGATCAGACGCGAGGCGCGCCGGCTGGTGCGGCGCACGCGGTCGATGACCTGGTGCCAGAAGATCAGGATCCCCGCGGCGACGAGGCCACCCACGAGACTCGTGTCCTGGCCGACCATCGCGTTCTGCACCGCGTTCGAGATGATGAGCAGCAGCACGAGGTCGAACGACGACATCTGGCCGAGTTGGCGCTGGCCGGTGAGGCGGAGGCCGACGAGCAGCACGAGATAGACGACCGACGTGCGGACCGCGATGTCGGCGATGGTGTGCCAGCCGGTGGTCATCGCGGGGGAATCAGCTTGTCGTGCTCGGGGCGTTGCGCGAGCAGGCGTTCGGCGAAATCAACCCGTTCCTCCAACTCCGCCACGCGACGCTGCAGGTCTTCCATGGCCTCGGGCGGTGGGGTGGGTTCCCCGCTGCCCGTTCCGACGTGCATTCCGATGACGGTGTGGGGTCCGCGGCCTTCGCGTCGCGACCGGAGGATGCCGCTCTTCAGGGTGTCGCCGAGCTGGATCAGAACGATCATCAGTCCCAACCCGACACAGCTCGCGACGACACCGATGGCCCAGGTTGGAATCTCCATGCTCTGACCCTCGACCGCTGGAGGTGTTGCCGCTACGAGGCCCGTGCCGGAAAAGTTACGCCATTCATCATGGATTGCTCATCACGGTTTCAGATCGGCCCGGCTACCCTCCCCGACAGTGGGCAACCCCCGATCAGGAGGCTGTGGTATGAGACTCGTTCCTCGACTCGCGGTCGGCGCGCTCGCCTGGGCGCTATGCGTCACGGCACTGGCGGCACAAGACCGGGCGCTCGTCGTGAGCGTCTACGGCGGCGGCGCCGATCATCTGGCGG
Source organism: Gemmatimonadales bacterium (assembly GCA_035691925.1). Lineage (GTDB taxonomy): Bacteria > Gemmatimonadota > Gemmatimonadetes > Gemmatimonadales > GWC2-71-9 > DASTHG01. Next base: position 8,955 of record DASSIL010000230.1, on the reverse strand, counting down.
ACCTGCGTTCCTCGCCCCCGGCCTGGTTCATGCCGGGCTACAACATCGGCGCGAGCGTCGGTATGCAGCTGAATCAGTACTTCGCGGTCCACGGCGACTTCACCTTCACCCGCAATCCGACGCGCGGCGTCGCGTCCATCGCCGGGAATGATGTGAACCGGTTCTTCTATGGCGCGCACCTGGAAGCGCGCTATCCCCTGACACGCGGCATTGCCCCCTTCCTGTTTGCGGGCGGTGGTGCGGTGTCGGTGGATCAAATGGGCGTCGACAAGTTCTCGCCCTTCACCCGGCCCGCGCTGATGTACGGGGGCGGAGTGTTCTATTCGATCCCGCAGACCAACCTCGAGTTGTTCGGCGAGGCGAAGGGGCTGACCTACCGGTGGAATACGGCGGGATTTCACCGCACGATGTTCGACGTGACCTACTCCGGCGGGTTGAGCTACCGGCTGCCATTCTGAGTTGATCTCGCCAAGCCGGTAGACGCAAGGCGGCCCGATGCTCGGGCCGCCTTGTCGTTGGATGGGGTTGCGATGCGACCGGAGGGACTCGAACCCCCACGGGTGACCCCACAGGATCCTAAGTCCTGCGCGTCTACCAGTTCCGCCACGGTCGCGTATGCTGCGCTTGAACTTACGCAGGCTGCGGCGGCCCGGCCATGGATCACACCACATCCGGTACGACGCCGGGGGGATTTGAATGTTGGTTGTGGTCGGGATCACAGAATGGGACTGCGACGGTCGCAAGGTTCCTACCCCTTTCTCGCTCCCGGGAGGTCGAGATGAACCGCAGGGGCTTCACGTTGATCGAGCTGCTCATCGTGGTCGTGATCATCGGCATCCTGGCCGCCATCGCGATTCCGAAGTTCGCCAACACCAAGCAGAAGGCGTACATCGCGTCGATGAAGACCGATCTGCGCAACCTCGTGACCGCCGAAGAGGCGTACTTCGCCGATTCGGTGAAGTACACGAGCAACCTGGGGACGGCCTTCGCCGTCACCACGGGCAACGTGCTGGGCACGATCACGGTGACCGGCGACGGCTGGAACGCCACGATCACCAACACCAACCTGGCCAGCCCACTGCACACCTGTGCCATCTACATCGGCAGCACGTCGACGGCTCCGGCTACCAAAGAAGGCGAGCCGAAGTGTAACTGAGCCCTGCGGAACAGTTGGGCGCTCGGAACGGCGGGGATCTCCCCGCCGTTTTAGCTTGTGGCGGCCCATGGACCCACTCTCCGACCTCTTGCGCGTCGTCCGCCTGGACGGTGCGTACTTCTACGCGGTCGAGGCGGTGTCGCCCTGGAGCGTCGAAACCGCCGCGGCGCGGGAGCTCACTCCGCGCATCATGCCTGCCGCCGAGCACCTGATCTCCTACCACATCGTGACCGAGGGCCGCTGTTTCGGCGGGGTCGTCGGTGGGGACCCGGTCGAGCTGGTGCGTGGGGACGTCATCGTGTTCCCCCAGGGGGACGCGCACATCATGTCGAGTGAGCGTAGCCGGCAGCCCGGGGCCGGCGTGCACCGGGTGGCCACGACGCGGTTCCGCGAGACCGTCGTGCTGGGCAGCACCGCGGCGCCGGGGGCGACCCACACGACATTCGTCTGCGGATTCCTCGGCTGTGACCGCCGCCCGTTCAACCCGCTGCTCGCGGCGCTGCCGCGGCAGCTGCACGTCCGGGGGTTGTCGCACGAGGCGTTCGGTGGTCTCACGCGCGAGCTGGTCGAGGACTCTCGCATCGGCAAGGCGGGGGCGGAGGGCGTCCTCACGCGGCTCGCCGAGCTGATGTTCATCGCCGTGCTGCGCCGCTACCTCGAGGGTCTCCCCGCGGGGCACACCGGCTGGCTCGCCGGCTTGCGGGACGAGCTGGTGGGTCGCGTCCTGACGCTGCTGCACGGTCGCCCCGGGCATCCCTGGACGATCGACGAGTTGGCGCGGGCGGCTGCCTCTTCTCGCTCCAACGTGGCGAAGCGCTTCACAGAGATTGTGGGACAGCCGCCGATGCAATACCTGACCGCGTGGCGCATGCAGGTGGCGGCGAACCTCCTCACACAGAGCGGCGCCAAAGTCGCCGCCATCGCCGGATCCGTCGGCTATGACTCCGAGGCCGCCTTCAGCCGTGCGTTCAAGAAAGCGACCGGTGTTGCGCCCGGCGCCTGGCGTGACGTGCGCCGCGGCGCCGGGGCGGGACGGTCGAGCAAGAGGTGGAGACGATGAGTCATTGGCGGAGCGGCTCACCCTGGCCAGAATGGAGGCACACCTTTTTGGGAGTCTTTGCCATGCCGCTCTTCATCGATATCCACCGACACATTCCGGGGCTCACGAAGGACGCCGCGGAAGGTGCGCACCAGAAGGACCTCGCGACACAGGACAAGCATGACGCGAAGTACCTGAAGTACTGGTTCAACGAGCACTCGGGAGACGTCGTCTGTCTCGTCGAGGCCCCGAACAAGGAAGCCGCCATCCGCGTGCATCAGGAAGCGCACGGGCTGGTCGCCGACGAGATCCTCGAGGTGCAGGAAGGCGTGTAAGGCGCCGCGTCAGCGCGGCACGAGAATCACCGATTGCACCCGCAGGTCCGGCGGGAGCGGTGGCTCGCTCAGCGAGCCGCACTCCCGCCCCTTCCCGGGCGGATACTCCATATGGAAGGCGAGGCCGGGCCGGGGAGCGAACCACACCCGGAGCTCGCAATCGGATTCCGAGGACTCGGCCTGCCCGTATGCCGACTCGAGCTGGGCCAGCGTCGAACCCACCCCCAACCCCTCTCCCGTCCGGGGGCCGGGTCCCGTCACCTCGACTTTGCTCAGCGTCGCCGATTCGAGTGAATCGGTCGCAAATGCGGTGACCGTCGTGCCGCCGAGCCGCGCCGCCACGGTCGGCACCGGATAACCATCCGAGATTCCCACCCACCCGTACCACAGTTTCGGACATGCCCGCTTCAGCTCGGCGATCGTCTCGTCCAGCCGGAACGGGCCGACGGAATCGTCGCTGATGCGCGGCACTCCGCTGCCGCAGCTGGGGATCAACGCTTGGCTCCGCGCGAGTTCCTGCCGGAACCGCGCCGTGTCGCGGTTCTGCGGGAAGGCGGCGAGGGGCCCGGGTGGCCGTTGGTCGGGCGGGGGTTGGGGTGCTGCCGCGGTGGCGTGCGATGTGTCGGCCGCGGCGGGCGGCGGAGCGGGGGTCGAATCCGGGGGCGGCGTGCGCGATCCGCCGCGCTCCCTGCATCCGAGGACCAGGCTGCCGGCGAGCACGATCAGCATGAGTCGCATGGTCGAAATATGGCCAATCCGGTCGCGGATGGCCCTCGACCTCCCGGGGCCTCGCATTCAGCGGGGTGCGGAGTGGCGATCGGACGGCGACGGCGCCCGAGGCAGCGCGTCCAGGTGGTCGAGCATGTACCGGGCATCCGGGAGGAAGCGCTGCACGTCGGTGCTCGTATCGGTCGTAGACACCACCGCCTGCAGCTCGGTTCGGGCGCGCGTGATGTTTCCGAGCCGCGCGGAGGCCGCACCTAGATAGAAGTGGGCGATCGCGTCGTGCGGGAACCGCTTCACGACGTTCTCGAAGACCGGGATGACGGCACGCACCGAATCGGCGGCGAGGCAGGCCCGGCCGAAGAACCGGCGGAAGCGCGCACTGTCCGGCGCGAGAGCCATCGCGCGGCGGAAGCGCTCGATCGCAGGCGCCGGCCGGCCGGCGTTCATCAAGGCGAGCCCGCCATTGAACGCCGCCCGCCAGGAATTCGAGTCGAGCTGACTGGCCCGCGTGAAGAAGACGATCGCGCTGTCCCATTGTTGCAGATGGTAGTAGGCGATGCCGAGCTCATCGACGTAGCCGGGGTTCGTCGAGTCGAGGTGCACCGCTTCGCGCAACGGCCCGAGGGCTTGCTGCGCGCTGTCGAGCCGCATCAATGCTAAGCCCAGCCCATAATAGGCCGGCGCGAACCCCGGCCGCTCGAAGACTGCTGTCCGGAAGATCGCGAGCGCGGCCGCCGGCTTGCCCTCGTCTATCAGGCGTGCGCCGGCGTCGAAGGCAACGACTGGTGCCTGGATCCGGACCACCGCTGCCCACGCGGCGCCCAGCAGGACGGTCATGCCGCCGATCACCACGGTGGCCCGGCGATCGTCCGGGTCGACGCCGGGAGCCACCGGCAGCGGAAGCACTGCTCCGAGCAGCAGTCCCGTAACCAAGCCGCCGACGTGTGCCGCGTTGTCGATCCCCGGCTGCAGGCCGAACATCAGGTTGTAGAGGATGAACGGAACAATGCTGCGCAGGCTTTTCTGGAGCGAGGGGAAGGTGCCGCCGACGTTTCTTCTGTAGAGGGCGAACAGCGCACCGGCGACGCCGAAGATGGCGCCGCTTGCCCCGGCCGAGACCGTCATGGGATGAATTGCCAGTCCGAGCAGGCTGCCGCCCAGTGCGCTGAGCAGGTAGACAGCCACGAACCGCCGGCTGCCAAGCAGCGCTTCAGCGATTGTTCCGAGCTGGAAGAGACAGAATCCGTTGAGCAGCAGGTGGAGCACGCCGACGTGGACGAATGCCGCCGACAAGAGGCGCCACCATTCGCCGTTGAGGGTCCGGGGACCGAAGCTCGCCCCCCAACGAATCAGGCTCTCGACGCTGGGATTGAAAGCGGACGTCCCCGTCGCGACCATCGCGATGAACACGAGGAGGCAGAGGACGAGCAGGACGGGGGTGACCCGGACGCGCTGCAGCTCCATACCTTCAGGATAGCGGCGAGGGTGTCAAGCGCGAGTCAACCCGATCGGGGGGCGAGCGTCTGGAAGCGCGGATGCCCCCGCAGCGGATCGAGATCGGAGTCGTGCGCGATCCAGTCCCAGTGGCCGAAGCCGTTCTGGATGGCGCGTTCGAGGCAATCGATCGCGGAATCGTGCAGGCCGAGCAGCGCGTACACGCACGCCACGTTGTAGAGCACCGCGGAATCATCGGGCTCCATCGCCACAGCCCGCTTGGCCCATTCGCGGGCGCGGCTGGTGTCGCCCAGACTCGAGAGGCAGCTGGCGCCGAGGTAGAGGGCGCGCTCGTCGTCGGGGACGAGCTTCAGGCGCTCGTCGGCGAGCTGCACCGCCCGGCGTTGCGCGGCCTGCGCTTCCTGCGGCCGCTCGAGACTGACGTACACACTCGACAGCAGAGCAGGGGTCGCGTAGTCCTCGGGGCGCAGCTGCGCGGCGGACTCGAACCAGCGGGCCGCCTCCGCCAGCCGGCCGACGGTGCGGCAGTGTCGCGCGTACTGGTAGTGGGCGTCGAAGTCGTTCGGTTTGAGCTCGAGGGCCAGACGAAACGCGGCCTCGGCGTCGTCGTGACGCCGGTTGAGCGACAGGGCGACGCCGCGTGCCAGCTGCGTCTCGGCGAGTGCCGGCGCCAGCTCGACGGCGCTGGCACTCGATCGGTCGGCCGCCTGCAGATGCGCGTCGGTCGACACCCAGTAGGCGAACAACATCGAGTGCGCGTTGGCGATGCCGGCGTGCGCCAGCGCGAACGTCGGGTCCGCCCGGATGGCGTCCCCGTACATCTCAATGGCGAAATCCTGGCTGGTGCGGCGGATCTGGCTGGAGATGTGGCGGGCGCGCAGGAACGGATCGACGGCGCGGTCGCTGGTCGTCGGGATGTGTTCGAGCGCCGTCCGCTCGCGCGGCGTCGGCACCGCGCCGAGCGACTCGAGCACCCGGGCGACGATCGCGTGGAGCCCCTGAAACAATCCCTGGGGTTTGCGGTCGACCAGCTCGGTCCAGTACGCCGTGCCGTCCGCTGCGCGCAACAGTCCGGCCTGCACGCGAATCGAGCCGCCCAGCGTGGTCACGCTGCCGTCGAGCAGCGCCTGCACGTCGAGGATCCGGCCCTGGTCGACGAGGCTCGCGTGCCCGAACAGCGCGGCCGTCGCGCCGCGCGACGCGACGCGCAGCGCCGCAACCCCGGTCAGGGCGCTGTGCAGGTATTCGGTGAGGCCATCGGCGAGGTAGTCCTTCTCGGAATCGCCGCTCGCGTTGGCGAGCGGTTGCACGGCGAGCGACGGGTTGCTCACTCGCCGCGGCGCCGGCCGGCGGCGGGGCCGGAACGGCGTTTGCGCCCGCGCCGCCCGTCGTCCAGCGCGCGCGCCATCAGATCCTCGATCGCGCCGCTGGGATCGAACTCGGTGAACCCGAGATTGATCTTCAGCTGATATCTGCGGATGGTCCGGTTGTTCCACTCCTGCACGTTGTACTGCAGCCGCGTCGCGATGATCGGTGCCTTGTCGCTCGTGGCGTCGACGGCCATGGCGGCGAACGAGCCGCCCTCGATCCGCGCCAGGAGATCGGAGTCGCGGAACGAGCGCTTCAGGATCTCCGCGACGGCGCGCAGCACGGCATCGCCTTCGTCGTAGCCGGCGGAGGTGTTGATCGCCTTGAGGCCGCCCACGTCAGCGGCGACGATGAGGAACTGCCCCTTCTGGCGCTGCGCCCGTTTGATGTACGGCTCGCCCAGCGTGACGAAACCGCGCCGGTTGTACAGTCCCGTCAGGCCATCGATGAAGGAGAGACTGCGCAGCGCCGTCTGCAGATTGGAGATGTGCACCGCCGAGCGGATCGCGCGGGCGAGGATCTCGGCGCCGATCTTTCCTTTCTGGAGGAAGTCCTGGGCGCCGGCCTGCAGCGACTGCGTGGCCAGCTCGTCCTCGCCGCGCGCGGTGAGGGCGATGATCGGCGTGTCCTCGTGGCGCTCGCGGATCCGCACCAGCGCATCGAGTCCCGGCGCTTCGGGGAGCGACAGATCGAGCAGCACCACGTCGACTTCGTGGGAATTCAGGTGATCCAGCCCTTCGGCCAGGCCGGTCACGTGGGTCAGCGCATACGGCTGCGCCCCCGAAATCGCGGGGACCACTTCGCCCATCGTGTCCTGCAGCAGCTGGGCGTGACGCGGGTTGTCCTCGATCAACAGGATGCGGATCGACTCGGTGCCGATATCCGCCAACGCCGCCCGGGCCGCTCGGCCGGATGTGCGCGTCAGGAAACCTCCAGGGGATGTAGTCCGGGCTGCACCAACGGTAATTTCCGGCCTATGACCGCCTGGCGCCAGTCGCGCGTTGCGCTGACCGTTCTCTGCGGCGCAGTCGCCGGCGGCTGCCACCACTCCTGGCCGTTCGACGCGGGGAACCCGGCTCCCCTCGGCCCCCGCGGGCAGCAGGTTCCGCGCCAGCTCACGTTCAACCCCGGCGACGACCGCGATCCCACCGTACTCGGGGGATCGATCACGTATAGCCGCCTCGATCCCGATGAGCGAGGCGAGGAGCGTTGTCTCGCCACGATTCCGGTGGAGGGCGGCACGATCTCGGCGGAGCGCTGTCCCGGGCCTGCCGCGACGCCCGCAGACACGTTCGTCGACACGTGGACCCGACCGTCGCTTTCCGCCGCCGGCGGTCAGCTCGCCTACATGTGGCAGCAGGGGACGGTGATCGGGGTGCTCGGCTTCTGGTCGACGAGCGTCGTCGTGGCGCCGCCGTCCCGACCTGCCGCGCGGACGCTCGTGTGGCCGATCATCTGGACGGCGGCGAACGGCCGGCTCGCCGATGCCGTCACCAGACTCAGCTGGGCGGACGACCACACGCTGCGCTTCCTGATCGGGTACGAATTCATCTTCAAGGTCAAAGGAGGCGGCCAGACGCGTTACACCGACACGACGTTCGAATCGTTCGCCCTGGCGCAACTCGATGCAGCGACCGGGGCATTTTCAATCGTGCCTGGCGGACAGGACGTTCTGGCATACGCCGAGGCGCCCGACGGCGGGCTGTGGCTCGTGAAGCACGGTGCTCCCGCAGCGCTGCTGCACCAGGCGCCGGGGGTCGACACGACGACGGTTGTGGGGCAGTTCGCCGATTCGGTCATGGTCCTCGCCAACGTGGGCGGTCTCCCGGTGGCGATCACGGCGGCGTCGGACTCGACGGTCGTGTGGCTCGTACCTGGGGATCCTGTGCCACATTCGCTCGCTGTGGGATCGGGTGTCGGACCGGTGACCGATGTCGCGCCCGTTCCGGGGACGCGCCGGTTCGTCGCGGTCGTGGAGCGGGGGAGGGATCTCTTCGGGGACCCTGCCAATCTCTGGCTGTACGAGCTGCCGTGAAACAGGGCGACGAGGATTGCGCCTGCTGCCGTCTTCTACCGCCCTATACCGCCCTTTACCGTCGCATCTCGCCCCATCCGCCCCGTCGGCGCATCGAAGAAATGCTCCCCTGTCACCGCCCCTACCAGTGCCATGATCTCCGTCTCACCAAAATGCCGCCGCGCGTCCGCCAGGACCGCGATCGAGACCCCTCCCGCGGCCTCTGAAAACCGCGTGATCGCATCAGCGAGGGCGAGCGCCGCGCGTTCCGGCTCGGAGTAGCCTGGTGCCGTGGCGAAGTGGGTCACGCCGTCCACGTCGCCGGCCGATACCCCCGCCTGCAGTGCGAGATGGCGATTCCGCTGTGCGCACCAGCCGCACCCGCTGCGCTCGGCAGCGAGCTGGCCAACGAGCAGGCGCAGGCGTGGGGGGAGGTCCGCGGCGCTGTGCCGCAGGCGGGCGTACGCGACCAGTCCCAGCGGCCCCGGGAGTTCCGGCGACATGGTGCGAACGGCGCCGATCGCCCCCACCGCGCGGTCGAGGAACGGCCAGAGCGTCACACCCGCGCTCCGGACAGCTGCGCGTAGAGGTCGTCGAGCACAGCAGCGCCGCGCGCCAGCCGAGTCTCATCCTCCGGATGGGCACGAACGATCCCCTCGATGACGAGCCGGAACCCGGGTGTTTCCGCGCGGCCGAACTTTTCATCCTTGCAATCGATATCGTGAACCAGCTCTGCGATAATGCCCAGGGCGCGGTCCCGGAGCGCGAAGTGGCGGCACAGTGTCTCGAAGGTGCATCTATCTCCGTCGTGTGTGAACTCGCCTTCGAACATGTCGAACCGCAGCTCCCCGGGCTCCGGTCG
>DASSIL010000229.1:0-26663 GCA_035691925.1 Gemmatimonadales bacterium | reverse complement strand
CCGAGCGCGAGGAGCACCAAGATGAGTCCAAACAACGTGCGTTTACCCATACTCCCTCCTGGCTGCGAATTCCGTCCTGCCAGTGGCAAAAAAATGAAGCCGCTATTGTGGCAGCCGGGGAGACGGGCCGCAAGGAGGGGTTAAGACCAGGAAATCCGGTAGCGGCAAACTGCGCCGCCGCGCGCCCGGCACTCGTCTTCGATGATCTGGACGTTCGTCGCGCCACACATCTCCAGCGCGCGGCGGTACCAGCCGATGACCGTGAGACAATCGGGACCCGAGAAGGTCTCGGCATCGTGTGTGGTGAGCTCGGCCGCCGCCGGGCCCGTCTGGTGGTATTCCCGGCGCCCGGTGTCATAGTAGAGCTTGTAGATCAGCGGCGCCTTTGCCAGAAACGCCTGCGGGTTGCCGGGAGTCAGGAACGCCTTGTGAACACCGGTCAGGTTGGCGTCAGCCGACGCGGCGCCGAGACGCTCGAAGAACTGGGCACGGCCGCCGCCGAGCACGTTTACGATGGCGTCATCCAGCCGGCGCCCGAGCTCGAAAGGACACCACTGAATCGCCACCAGATTCCGCAGCTGGGTGCGATCGGCCGGGGTGAGCGTCGCGAGGACGCGTTCGACGGCGTCGGCCCCGCCGTGCTGCTGCACGAACGCCAGACGCGACAACAAGACTGAGCCCTTCACCTGCTGCACGGACGCTCCTCGAATGTGGACGCCGATCCGCACGGTAGGGACGGCCGCGGCGCGCGTCAATTGCGGTGAATCCCCCCTGCCCACGGGCTGCGCTCCCCGGCATCTTTAGACCTTCATCCTGCGCGCGCGTGTGCGCCCGCTCGTCTCCACCTCCCCCGTGAGCTCTCGATGCGTGCTCCGCTGTTGCGAACGTTGGCCGTCGCTCTTGCCGCCCTCCCGCTCTCCCTTGTAGCCCAGGAACCCACCCGTTTCGCGTCGCTCCAGGACGCGATGCGCGCCGGTGCGGCCCTGGCCGGCGGATCGGGACCGCGCGACGTGAACTGGATCGACGGCGGGCGCCGCTACAGCTTCACCGCCCGCAACGACTCGGGGGGCGAGGAGATCAGGGTGTTCGACCCCGCGACGCTGAAGGACAGCCTACTCTTCCGTGCGAGCGGACTCACCTTCCCGGGAACGACGGAGCCGTTCGCGTACCAGTCGTTCCAGTGGGCGCACGACTCGCAGCACCTCGTCTTCCAGACACATTTCAAGCAGCTGTACCGCCGTTCCGGCACGTCCGATTACTACGTGTACTCGTTGGCCGATCGCGGCCTCACCCTCGGGGCGCGTGGGGCGCGCACCGCGGAGCTGTCGCCCGACGGGTCGGGGATGGGCTACGAGCGCGACGGCAACATGTTCGTGTACGATCTGACCGCGAAGCACGAGACGCAGCTCACCTCCGACGCCACGCCGACGAGCTACAACGGACATTTCGATTGGGTCTACGAGGAGGAGTTCGGGTTGGCCCAGGCGTGGAACTGGTCCCCCGACAGCCGCTACATCGCCTATTGGCATCTCGATGAAGCAGCCGAACCGGCGATCCAGTTCTCCGACTTCGCCGGCCGCCACCCGGAGTGGACGGCCATCCGGATCCCCCAGCCCGGCGACTCGAACCCGACCGTGCGGATCGGCGTGGTCGACGCGCATTCCGGGAAGTCGGTGTGGCTCGATCCCGGCGAATCGGGCGAGTTCTACATTCCACGCGTTTACTGGACCAGCCGCCCCGACACCCTTGCCGTTATCACCCTCAACCGGCCGCAGAATGCGGTCAAGCTGTACTTCTTCGACGTGAAGACCGGGGGAAAGCGTCTCGTCTTTACCCAAACCTCGGACACCTGGATCGACGTCTTCGACTTCTACGCCAACGTCCAGGACCTGATGAGCTTCCCTGCTGGAAGGGCGGAGTTCCTCTGGATCTCCGATCGCGACGGCTGGCAGCACATCTATCGCTACGACTATTCCGGAAAGCTGCTGGGACAAGTCACGCGCGGGCGCTGGAGCGTAGCGCGCATCGAGGGGACCGACAGCCCGCGTGGCATCATCTACTACACGTCGACGGAGGCCTCGCCGCTGGAGCGGCAGTTGTATGCCATCGGCTTCGACGGCAAAGGCGCACGCCGCCTCACGACGGCCACCGGGACGCACAACATCGACATGTCCCCCGACACCCGCTACTACATCGACCACTGGTCGGCGGTGAGTCAGCCGCGGCAGGTCGAGCTGTGGGCCACGGGAGACCGCGCGGGGGCCGGACGACTGCTCAAGAAGCTCGAAGACAACGCGAAGGTGTCGCAGTGGCTCTCCACACACGCCTATTCCGCGCCGACGTTGATGCGGTTCACCACCAGCGACTCGGCGCAGATCGACATTTCGGTGGTCAAGCCGGTGCCGTTCGACTCGACGCGCCGCTACCCGATGGTGTTCGCGATCTACGGCGGCCCGGGATCGCAGCAGGTCTACAATTCGTTCAGCGCCAGCACCTGGACGCAGTGGCTCGCCCAGCAGGGATATCTGGTCGTGGGTGTGAACAACCGCGGGACGAACAACTACGGCCGCGACTTCATGAAGACCGTGTACAAGCGGCTCGGTTACTGGGAAGCGCATGATTTCGCCGAGACCGCGAAGTATTTGGGGGCGAAGAGTTACGCGGACGCATCGCACGTCGCGATCATCGGAACGAGCTACGGCGGCTACAGCACCGTGTACACGATGGAGATGTATCCCGACATCTTCACCGTCGGGATGGCGAACTCGCCGGTGACCGACTGGCGGCTGTACGACAGCATCTATACCGAACGCTACATGGGGTTATTGGGCGACAACACGGCGGGCTACGATTCGAGCTCCGCGATCAAGCATGCCGGCCAGCTGAAGGGGCACCTGCTGCTGATTCACTCGATGATGGACGACAACGTGCATCCGCAGAACACGATGCAGCTGCTGACGGCGCTGAGCGACGCGCGGATCGACGTCGACCTGCGGATCTATCCGCCGGGCCACCACGGGGCGGCCTACAATCAGCAGAGTTTCATATTGATCCAGCAGGCCACGAGCGACCACCTGGCGCGTTACCTCAAGCCCGGCTCGCAGGCGGGAGCCGTCGGCACGCACTAACGGGTGACGGCCGTTGCCTCGATGGCGATCAGGAGCCCCGCCTGTGCGAGGGATTGCACGCCGAGGATCGTGGCCGTCGGCGTAGCGCGTCCGGAGAAGAACGCGCCGCCGGCATCGCGGATCGCCGCGACGTCTTTGGGATCGTAGTTGACGATGTAAATCGTCAACCGCACGACGTCGCCGGGGGTGGCCGAAGCGCTCTTCAAGACCGCCGTCAGGTTGCGGAACGCCTGCGCGGCCTGTGCGGCGAGATCCTTGCCGACGATGCTGCCGCTACTGTCGAGTGCCGTCTGGGCGGTGATGTACAGCGTGCGGCCGACCCGCACCGCCTGTGCGCCAAGCTCGGGGGCTGCCGCGGCTCCGGTTTGGACGGTGGACCGGCGCTCTTCCCCGACTCCGAATCCACCTGAAAAGCCCGAGGGTTCCTGCCAGCGCACCGCCTCGGCACGGTTGCGCTGCTGGGCCGAGCGCTGGGCGTCGTCTTCCCAGCGCTTGTACGCCTTCAACTGGTCGCCGGTGAGGAGACCACGCAGGCGGTCGTCGAACTTGTCCTGGCGCGCCCGCAGCGACTTTCCCAGATCCTGCAACAGCTCGGCATAGAACTGTGCGGCGGCCCGGTCGCCGCCGTCGAGTCGCGCGTTCATTTTGTCGGTCGCCACCTTGGCGCTGTCGCGCTGCGGGCGGGTCGCCACCATGAAGGAATCGTAGGCGACCGCGTAGCGCGTCATCTGGGAGTCGCTCAACGCGGCGATGGTTCGCATCGTCGCGGTATCGGGCGGACCCTCGAGCTCGGCGCCGGGGAGTGACGGAACCGGGTAGCGTTCCCGTCCGTATCCGGGGCCGCCCATGCCGCGGCTCCCTGGCGCGCCATACTGGGCGACGACGATTGCCGGGGACACGACGAGCAGGCCCGTTGCGAGCAGTACCGACGATGGTATGCGCATGTGTGGGAGTTTATACCGAGACCGCGAAAAATAGTTCGAGAGGAGCGTGCGATGTCCCCTGGTCCGAACGCCGGTTCGGCCGTTCGATCCCCCGATCACTGGCTCGCGGTGCTGCGCATCGTGGTGGGGCTGTGGTTCCTGAAGGGCGTGGTGACCAAGCTGAGCATGACGCTCGCCTGGGGAGTCCTGCCGGTCCCCACGGCGTCGGCGCGGTGGCTACACACCATGCCGATCTTGATCGCCAAGTACGCCGACGGGAATCCCATCGGGTTCGTGAAGGCATTCCTCGAGCAGACCGTCCTCCCTCACGGCCCGCTGTTCGCCCACCTCACGGCGTTCGGGGAGGCAGCGGTGGGCATCGGGTTGACGCTCGGGCTGCTCACCCCGGTCGCCGCGGCGCTGGGGCTCTGGCTCGTGATGAACTACGGCCTCGCGACCCAATGGATGGGGTTCAGCCAGCAAGGATTCCACGTGGTGCTCGGCGCCTGCATGATCGCGTTTCTCTTTTCACGCGCGGGGCGGACGTGGGGTCTCGACAGTCGAGTGCGCGCCCGTTGGCCCGGGTCGTGGGTCCTCAGGGTCACGTAGGGCGTCGATCAGGCCGCGTGCTTTATCGAGAGTCTCACGGTACTCCTGCTCGGGATCGGAATCCGCCACGATTCCACTCCCGACCTGGAAGTACACGTCGTCGCCGAGCACCAGATGAGTGCGAATCACGATGCTGGTGTCGAGGGCGCCCGTGACGCTCAGGTAGCCGATCGAGCCGCAGTACACGGCTCGCTGGGTCGGCTCCAGCTCGGCGATGATCTGCATCGCGCGGATCTTTGGAGCCCCGGTGATGGAGCCGCCGGGAGACGTCGTGCGCAGGAGGTCGACCATGTCGCGGTCGGCTCTGAGCTCGCCCACCACCGTGCTGACGAGATGGTGCACCGTCGCATACTGCTCCAGTGCGAACAACTCGGGTACCTGCACGCTGCCCAGGCGACACACGCGCGACAGATCATTACGCAACAGGTCCACGATCATGACGTTCTCGGCGCGATCCTTGGCGCTCGCGGCGAGCTCCCGCCGCAGGGCGGCGTCTTCCCCGGCATCGCGACCTCGCGGCCGCGTTCCTTTGATGGGGCGCGCTTCGACCATCCGCGTGTCGGACGCAACCCGCAGGAACCGCTCCGGGGATGAGCTGGCGATGACGAGCTCGCCGAAATCGAGGTACGCGGCGAACGGTGCCGGATTGTGCCGGCGCAACCGCCGGTAGAGCGCGAACGGGGGTCCGGAGAGCCGGGCCTGCAGCCGATGGGACAGGTTCGCCTGAAAGATGTCGCCCGCACGGATGTAATCGATCACGCAGTGCACGGCGTCGAGGTAACCGGCGCGCGTGAAGGTGGACTGAATCCCGGGGGCGAGCGGTTGGAGCGGTGGACCGGGCCCTGCCGGAACACGGTGCGCGGGCGGATGGAGCGGTCGAGGGGGAACCGGGTGCTCACCGGCGACGATCGCGCGAATCAGCGCCAGACGATCCGCGGCGCGGCGTGAGCGCGCGGAACCGGTTTCGGGCAGCCCCGTCGAGATCAGCCACGCTCGCCGCAGCGCGTGATCCCACGCGATCACCCAGTCATAGTACCCCAACATGCTGTCGGGAATGGCGAGGTCGTCGAAGCGGCTGGGGGGGACGCGCTCGGACCGCGTCCCCCAATCGTAGCCGATGTACCCGGCGGCCCCGCCCTGAAACGGGGGCAGATCCGGGATCGCCGGCGCAGCGTGCGGATGCAGCAGGGTCGCACGGACGAAGTCGAGTGGATCGCCTGCGATCGCTTCCCACCTCGCGGTCGTCGCGGTCCATCGCTCCGTCCGTTGCCCCTTACTCCGCACGACCACGGCAGGATCACCGCTGAGGAACGAATAGCGCCCCAGGCGCTCCGAGGTCGCAGCACTGTCGAGGAAGATGAGAAACGGCAGACCGCGGCAGCGGTCGCAGCATTCGAGTGGATCGGGAGGTTGATCGAACTCCAGGACGAGCGGCGTCAAACCGCTCACGCGCCGCCTTTCGTGGCATCGCCAGCCTGGACGAATTTTCGCGGCGTCCCCTGGAGGGCGCCACCCGACGGGCGCCACAGGGCGATTGCGTCGAACCGTCGCGCCAGCTCGAAATCCTTGTCGGTGATGCCCCCGGCCGAGTGATTCTGGAGCTGCACGACGACACGCGACCAGCTCACGCTCAGATCGGGGTGATGGTCGGCGGCCTCGGCGAGATACCCGATCAAATTCACGAGCATCAGCGTAGTGGGCCAGCCGTCAGTCGTGTAGGATCGCCGGATCCACCCGCTCTCGTACGACCACCCGGGCAAGTCCTTGAGTTTTTCGGCGATCTGCGCCTCGCCGTAGGTAGGATCTTTCTTCGCCATAGCGGTGCTCCTTGCGGCCGCCCGACTACTGCAGCGGGCCCGCGCGCATCACGTCAGAGATTCTCGATACGTCGCCGACTGCCCGAAGTTTTCCTCGACTTCGACCTCGATTATGGAAAGACGCACCGCCGCGGCACGGTCGAGCTCGGCTTTGACACGGCCCGCCAGGTAGCGGGCCAGCATCTCGACGGTGGTGTTGGGCACCGGAAGGAGGACGCACTCTTCGGCCGGAAAGAGGTAGCGCGGTCTCCCATCGACCGCGACCGCAACCGACTCGCCTTGTTTGGAGACCCTCACGATATCGCTCTCGAGTGGCAGGAGCACTTTGTGATCGATCTCGTCGGTGAGCCGTTTCATGAGATGTTTCAACGCGACGAAATCGAGGACAAAATGCGCCTCCGGATCGAGCCCGCCTTCGATGGCGACGCGAGTGCGGTAGTTGTGGCCGTGCAGCGGCTCGCAGCGATGTCCGGGGAGAGTAATGAAGTGGGCGGACGCAAAGACGAGATAGTCCTTCGTCACCGATACGCGGAACTCACTACGCGGCGTCACGGGGCTAACCTGTCCCGCCGGCACGGGAAGTCAAGCCTTCGCGCGCGATCAACAGCGTCGCCAGAACAGTGCACACGATCGCGCAAACCGACAATGCCGCGACATCGAGCGGTACCGGCAGCTCCCCTCCATAACCGGACCTCGCCCAGGGCGCGAGGAGGCCGTGCTTCAGGAGGTCGACACCGTAGGCGAGCGGGTTCACGTAGGTGAGCACTCGCAGCCAGCGCGCCAGGTGCTGGACCGGATACAGAGCCCCGGACAGAAACAGCATCGGGAAGACGACGAAGTTCATGACCGTGGAGAAGTTCTCGAGCGAGCGCATCGTCGCGGCCAGCGCCAACCCGAGTGCACCGGTCGCCAGGCTCGCCAGGCCGATCCCGCTTGCGGCCAGCAGCACCCCGCCCGCGCCCGGTCGCAAACCGACTGCCGGGACGAGGATGAGCCCCACCAGGAGGGCCTGGCCCGTGCCCAGAACGGCGGCTCCCAGCACTTTCCCGAGCGCTACCGCTCCGCGCTCGATCGGCGCGACCAGCAGCAGCCGCAGCACGCCGGCGTCGCGATCCACTACTGTGGAGAGCGCAGCGAGAAACGCTCCGAACAGGACGACCATGCCGAGCAGGCCGGGCGCCATGAAGCGGCGATAATCGAGCTCGCGACTCCCTGCGAACACCGCGGCAAATCCAGCGCCCGCGAGCAGCAGCCAGACGAACGGACGGGCAAGGCTGCTCCACAGCCGCCCCCGCTGGCGCAGGAAGCGGATCACCTCGCGGGCCACGATGCCATAGAGAGGGCGCATCACGGTCTTGTCGCGAGCAGGACACCTTCCAGTGTCGTCGACCCGGCGCGCCGCTTCAACTCGGCGGGCGTGCCGAGGGCGGCGAGCCGCCCCTGATCGAGCAGCGCCACCTGATCGCAGGGCTCCGCTTCTTCGACGTAGTGCGTCGTGAGAAAGACGGTGACGCCCCGCTCGGTGCGCAGCCGGTGGATCGACTCCCACAGTGTGCGGCGGGCGTGGGGGTCGAGGCCCGCGGTCGGCTCGTCGAGGAACAACAGACGCGGCTCGGCCAGCAGGCCGCGGACGATGTCGGCCGAGCGCCGCTGCCCACCGGAGAGCGCCCGCACCGGCGTGTCGCGCTCCGCCGCCAGGCCGAACCGTTCGAGCAGCTCGAGTGCGCGGGACTCGGCCAGTCGGCCAGGAAGATCCCAGAGCCGCGCGGCGAAGCGCAGGTTCTCGACCACCGTGAGATCGCGATCGAGGGTCGGCTCCTGAAACACGAGACCGATCCCGCGCCGCACCGCGAGCCCTTCCCGCACGATGTCGTGCCCCATGACTAGCGCGCTACCGCGGCTCGGGTGCACGAGCGTCGCAAACAGATGGAGCGCGGTCGTCTTCCCTGCCCCATTGGGGCCGAGCAGCGCGAAGAATTCTCCGGCAGAGACGTCGAGATCGAGCGCATCGAGCGCACGCACCGGTCCGAAGTCCTTCCCGAGACCGCGGGCGGCGATCGCGGGCGTGGCCGTCATCCGCTCGCGAGCGCCCGCGAGGCCGGTGCCGTCCGGTAGGTCCACGACGGTTGGGCGCCATGCCCGTTCCGGGCCTCGGCTTCGGCGACGACGGCATCGATCAGTGGTCGGTGTGGGGAGAGGGAACAGACCGGGTCGGTCACCCCAGCGTCTCCGGCGATGAGGAACGCCTGGCAACGGCAGCCGCCAAAGTCTCTGGTCTTCCGCTCGCACGACCGGCACGGCTCCGGCATCCAGGCGTCGCCGCGAAATCGCGTGAAGGCGTCGGACTCGTTCCAGATCCAGGCGAGCGAGCGCTCGCGCACGTTGGCGAAGGTCAGCGTCGTGATCCGGCCTGCGGCATGACACGGCCACACCTCGCCCGCCGGTGTGACCGTCATGTACGCGTTGGCCCACCCGCCCATGCACGGTTTGGGGAATTGCCCATGGTAGTCCGGGAGCACCCAGACGATTTCGAGCCTGGACCCCAGCCGCCGGCGCTCGCGCTGCACGACTTCCCAGCCCGACGCGAGTTGTGCTCGCGTCGGCATCAGCGCGGCGCGATTGTGCAAGGCCCATCCATAGAACTGTGCGTTGGCGAGCTCGATCCGCTCCGCCCCGAGCTGCTCGGCGAGCCGGATCAGCGCTTCGACCTGGTGGAGGTTGTCGCGGTGCAGCACGGCATTGACCGTCAGTGGAAACCCGAGCTCTCGCGTGGCCTGGTAGGCGGCGAGCTTGTCGTCGTAGGACTCGGCTCCGGCGATACGATTGGAGAGCTCGGCGTCGGCCGCCTGGATGCTGATCTGTACGTGGTCGAGCCCGGCTGCTTTCAGTTCGGCGAGCCGCTCGCGCTTCAGGCGAAAGGCCGAGGTCACGAGAGTGGTATAGAGGCCGAGCTGCCGGGCGCAGCGCACCAGCTCGGGGAGATCGGGTCGCAGGGTCGGCTCCCCCCCGGAGAGGCCGAGCTGCACGACGCCGAGCTCGTGCGCTTCACGAAAGACGCGGCACCATTCGTCGGTCGACAGCTCGTGCTTGAACCGTTGCCCCGCGAAGTCCAGTGGATTCGAGCAATAGGGGCACTGCAGCGGACAGCGGTAGGTGAGCTCGGCGAGGAGCCAGAGGGGTTTAGGCATCGTAGGTCACCAGCCCCTTCGCGGCGAGGCGGGCCAGCAGCTCCTGGACATCGCTCGTGATGTTCTGCGACTCGTACTTGGTACGCAACACCGCGACGATCTGCTCCACGGTGCGCCGGCCGTCGCACAGCTCCAGAATCTCGGCGGCGGTCGGGTTCAGGGCCACGAGTCCTTCCGGGTACAGCAGGACGTGGCGGTTGCGGACGCCATCCCACTGCAGGCGGGCTTTCGCGGCGACGCGCGGCGTCACGGCGTGCCGTCCGGGATCCGGCCCTGCTCCACGGCATCGAGCAGCGACCAGAGCACGTCGCATTTGAAGTGCAGGGCGGCGATCGCCCGATCTTGCCATTCCCGTGTGACGCAGCGCTCCTTGACCAGACCGAGCGCGTACTGGGCGTCGCGCGGCGCCTGCGTCAGGCGGTTACGGAAGTACTCCAGGCCCTCCGCCTCGATCCACCGATAGTGGGTCAGGATGGCGGAGAGCCGCTCGCTCACGATCGTGGGGGCGAACAGCTCCGTGAGAGAAGCCGCGACCGCTTCGAGCCACGGCCGCGTGCGGCAAAACTGCACGTAGGCATCGACGGCGAAGCGCACTCCTGGCAGCACCCAGGCCCCCGACTGCAACACCGTGCGGGGCACGCCCATTGCCTCGGCGAGACGGAGCCAGGCTTCGAGCCCGCCCTCGCTCCCCTCGCGGCCGTCATGGTCGATGATGCGCTGGATCCAGGCGCGCCGCACCGCCTGCTCGGGACAGTTCGACAGAATCGCGGCGTCCTTGATCGGAATTGCCTGCTGGTAGCAGTACCGGTTCGCCACCCAGAGCTGCAGCTCCGCCCGGGACAGCGCGCCCGCGTGCATGCGCTGGTTGAACGGGTGGCGATTGTGGTAACGCGCTGCGCCGACGGCCAGCAGCTGCCGCGTCAACTCCTCCGGGGACCACGGCGCCAGAGGCTCGTCCGCCGAATTGTGCATCGCGCTCGTCATAGCGTGAAGTGCATCCCGTCCTCGCCGATCTCGACGCCTGCGGCGGCCACCTGGGTGCGCTCGGGTGAGGCGGCCGCCAGGATCGGATTGGTGTTGTTGATATGCACCAGGACGGTACGCTTCGCTCCGACGCGAGACAGCCGTTCGAGGCTCCCATCCGGGCCGCCGAGCGGGACATGCCCCATCGCGCGGGCGCTCGGGGCCGAGATGCCCAGCTCGCCAAGCTCGTCATCAGACCAGAACGTCCCGTCGAAGCACAGCAGGTCGGCGTCCGCCGCGAGAGCGCACACCTCGTCATCCACCCGGCCTGCAACGGGCACGTAGGCGAAGGTGCCGCCGGTCGCGGGGTCCTGGATGCGGAGTCCCACTTCGCAGTCATCGTTCGCTGCGTGCGGCGCATAGCGCGGCGCCCGTCGCGCGAGCGGTACGGCCGTGCAGGTGAGGCCGAGGGA
Organism: Gemmatimonadales bacterium; assembly: GCA_035691925.1. GTDB lineage: Bacteria > Gemmatimonadota > Gemmatimonadetes > Gemmatimonadales > GWC2-71-9 > DASTHG01. Next base: position 15,562 of record DASSIL010000229.1, on the reverse strand, counting down.
TTGGCCCTTCGTGTCCTGAAGGGGCGCGGCACGACGCGGCGGCAGCGGTCGCAGGTCGATTCCGCAATACGGCTCGAGAACGCGTGTGAGCGGCCACGGACCGGACAGCAGCCCGGCGACACCGCTGGGGGCGTAGACGGGCATCCGAGACGTTCCCTCGCGCAGGAGCAGCAAACCGAGTGTGTGGTCGATCTCGCCGTCAGTCAACACCACGGCCCGGATGGGGGAATCGCGCACCTCCCGGGGCCAGAACGGAGCGTGCGCGGCGAGCTGCACCCGCAGGTCGGGGGAGGCGTTGAGCAAGATCCAGCGTTCGCCGTCCGCGCTGACGGCCACGGACGATTGCGTGCGCCCGCGTCCGCGCGCGCGCGCGGTGCGACAGTTGGTGCAGCCGCAATTCCACTGCGGCATCCCACCACCGGCCCCGGTTCCCAGCAGGATGATCTGCACAATAGGGTCCGCGAGAGAAAGAGAAAGGCCGGGTTTCTAGGGACCCGGCCCTTCTACTCCAGAGACTCCGTGCCTGGTTCAGGCCGAGCCGGCGTATGCTCCGATTTCCATGCCGAGCTCGATGACTTCGACTTCCGGCTTCGTCCACTTCATCAGCGCTGTCCTCCGAGTTGCGGGTGGCGCGACCACCCTCAGGATCCTGATCCCGCACGCAGGCGGGTTACGGTTATGTACGCGTTCAGGATGGAGTTCGCAAGGACCGGGCTCAGCGATCTGCTGAGTCCTGCGGCAGGTACACGCGGAAGGTGGAGCCGCGCCCCGGCTCGCTGTCGACCCAGATGTACCCGAGGCCTTGCTGCACGATGCTATACACAGCGGCGAGGCCCAGCCCGGTTCCCTCGCGGTCCTGCTTGGTCGAGAAGAATGGCTCGAAGATCCGCGCCTGCGTTTCCCGGTCCATGCCGGCGCCGGTGTCGGTCACGGAGAGCAGGACATAGCGGCCCGGAACGACCTGCGTCTGCGCATACGGGAAGGACGACCCCAGCGCCGCGTTCTGGGTTTCGATCGTCAGTTGCCCCCCCACCGGCAGCATCGCGTCGCGCGCGTTCACCACGAGATCGAGGATGACCTGCTCGAGCTGCACGCGGTCGGCGCGCACGGAACGCAGGTTTCGGGCGAGGACCATTCGCAGCTCGATTTGTTCGGGAAGCAAGCGGCGCAGCATGCCATCGAGGTTCGTGACGATTTCGTTCAGGTCGACACGCCGCACCGCGAACGCATGGCGGCGGCCCACGGTGAGGAGCTGGCGGATCAGGCCGCCGGCCCGGCCCACCGCGGCGCGAATGTGCTCGGTCTGCTCACGGGCGCCGCTGCTCATCGTCTGGTTCGCCAGCATGTCGGCCGAGGCCCGGATCGCCGTCAGGACGTTGTTGAAGTCGTGGGCCACACCCCCCGCCAGCCGCCCGATCGCTTCCATTTTTTCCGACTGACGCAGCCGTTCCTCGAGTGAGTACCGTTCGGTCACATCCTGCACCGTTCCGATCAGGCGCTTGGGGCGTCCGCCGGGGTCCCGCACCACTTCCGCCTGCTCCATCACGACTCGCACCGAGCCATCGGAGCGCCGGATGCGCCGCTCGAGCGTGTAGGGGCGACCTTCCCCCACCGCCGTACGAATCTCCTGTTGGACCTCCACCTCCCGGTCTGCGGAAATCGAGGCATGGAGCTCGGGCGTCACGATGACGCCCCCGGGCTCGAAGCCGAAAATCCGGTGGACCTCGTCGGACCACCACAGGGCATTGCGTGCAAGGTCGTCCGGGTTCGCGAGCTCCAGCTCCCAACTTCCCAGACGGGCGATTTCCTGAGCCCGGATCAATCGAGCCTCACTGCGCCGGAGCGCGAGCTGCGCTCCGCGCCGCTCCGCCACCAGTGCGGCCAGCATGAGCTTCGTCAGCGCCAGGAGGACGATGAAGGACTGGAGCAGGAAGAGACTGCGCAACGGGGACGACGTGACGAATGGTCCCTGCTGGTGGAGCGTGAACCACACGGCCACGATCGTCGCGACGGCTGCCGTCGTCGCCGCACCTCGTGGACCGAACCGCAGCACCGCCCAGAGGCCCATGGGGAACAACGCGTACACGAAGCTGAAACGCGTGCTGAACAGCACGATGGTCACGCCCACCAACGTCACCGCGAATGCAGTGGCTTCGAGGGCCCGCCGCATCGAGGGGCGCGCGGCCGGTGGACTCAGCCACGTGAGCAGCAGCGGCGTGAAGGCGATCACGCCGATGCAGTCTCCGGACCACCAGACGATCCCGAGCGTGGGCAGGGACTGCAGCGCCGTGGCTCCGCTCAACCACAGGCTCGTCACCCCGATGCTCGCACTGATGAGCGTGCTGAGCACGCCGCCGAGCAGTACCAGGGTGACGACATCGACCAAACGATCGAGCGCGGGCCGGAACCCGACGCGCCGTAGCAGGTGCGCGCCCACCAATGCTTCCAGGGCATTGCCGCAGCCGATGGCGAGAGCGCCGGCGAGCGGAACACCCGACGTCGCGTTGAGCAATACCGCCCCGATGGCGACTCCGGGCCAATAGCGGCGGCCATAGAGAACGAGAATGGCCAGAGCCAATCCTGCCGGCGGCCAAGCCGAGGAAACGACGGGCTGCGCCACCGCAGCGGCAAGCGCGAGCTTCGCAACGCCGAGGTAGATGCCCGCGATCGCGCCGATCAGCCCCAGATACCGCAGGCGCGTGTTCACCGGGTCGATCCGGAGATCACGGTCCCCCTTCTGAAGCACTTCACTCCACCCCCGGGCGCCGCGCGGTGGGAATGCGGGGAATCCCTGAGGGGCTTGGGAAGCTACCGGGTGACGGTGGATCTGCAACCAGGGCCGGCGATTGCTGCCACAATCGCCGGCGGAGCGGCCAGGGTTACTTCGACTTCGAGTGAGAGGAGTGGGCTGGCGGCTCGGGCTCGTCGTTCCTGCTCAGCGCTACGTAGATGACGGTGTCCCAGGCGTTTCGAATCCCGACGAACAGCAACACCAGCGCCGCCCCGCTGATCGCAAACAGCGCGGGCCCCGGACTGCGCTGCAGCACGATGGCCGCGACCAGCAAGTCGACGTACGCGACCAGCGGCAAGATCACGAACCAGAGCCAGTCTTCGAGAATCGGACGGTAGGCCGTCACCGCGCGCGCGCGGCGAAACACGATGACGCTGTACGCGCAGCCGAGCGCACCACAGATGGCCAGCGCCGCACCGGCACTGCCGAGCCGGTGCCAGGGAGCGGCAATCACCGCAGAGATCAACAACGTGACGCCGAAGTGCACGACGGTCGGCGTTCCGAAGGCGTTGATCTCGCGCAGCGAGCCGAAGGGACGCTCGGCGACGAGCGCCATGACCACGAATTGCAGACCCGTGAGCGCCCCGGCGGAGGAGCCAACGATGACGTAGAAGTTGGCCCAGGCTTCGAACGACGAAGACGCGTCCATCGAATGGCCAAAGGTAGTTGCAGAGGAGGTCCCCTCGCTAGAACATGGAGGCGAATAGGAGTCGCAACTGTGCACGATTCCCCGTCACATCGCGCAGCGCATCCACACCAAGCGCAGCGCCGGGAAGCTTGAAGCGTAGCTCGAGTCCCGTGCCGAACCTCGTACGCGCATCTACCGCGGCTGCCATCTCCACCGCCACTCCGCCGGACAGACGGCGACCGAGTGGCAGCGTGATCGCGAGCGGTGAGACGGAGAGCTTCCGCGCCGCCCTCCCTTGAATAGGGACAGTCAACTTCACATTCGCGCGAGACATGAGAGAGCCCATGCGCACCGTCGGCAGCCAGTACGCCTGTGCGAATGAGCGGGCGCCGGCTTCGGACCTCGCGAACACAAGCCAGTGTTCCGCCGCACCTGTCCTGAACGCGGCGCCCACACCTGCCACCAGCTCGGCGTACCCAGTGCGTGGGTTGTGCAGCACGCCGCCCATGGCAAAAACAGAGTGCCAGCCGTAGCCCGTGTAAATGGACGCGGGCGAGCGCGTGTCATACCGCACGTTCACAAACCCCCACGTTCCCACTCCAGCGTTCCCCTGCCCGCTCGCGGCTCTCGCCAGCAGGTTCAGGATCGCACTCACAGAGAGCAGAATCCTTGTCGCGCGCTTCGTGTTGCTCCACCGCACAGCGGCGGTGTCGCCACTGCGGACGGTGTGCAGCAAGGTCGCGAGGAGCATCTTTACCATGAGTCTCTCCCGTGCAATGATTGGCGCCGCGACGAGGAGAGCCCTCCGGCTCCTTCCCCGGCATCGCGGCCGTATAATCGCGGAGCGGGATCCCCGATGCTTGAAATCCCCATGGAGAATTCGTGGAGACGCCATGGAGATCTCGGCCCAACTCGCGCGGGGGTCATGGACCCTGCCTCGTCCGTGGAGACGATCTGAGTCATGGTCTACGAGTTCGGTGAATTCACCCTCGACACGGAGCGCCAGCAGCTTCGTCGTGGCGGCGAACCGCGGCACCTGGAGCCGCAGGTGTACGCGGTGCTCCGCCATCTGCTGGAGCACGGCGACCGCCTCGTGACATCCCAGGAGCTCATCGAGCAGGTGTGGGGTGGTCGGTTCGTTACGCCGGGGACTCTGAATTCGCGCATCAAGGCATTGCGTCAAGCGCTCGACGATGACGGGGAGAGGCAGCGCGTGATCGAGACGGTGCACGGCCGCGGGTTCCGGCTGCGCATCGAAGTGCGGACGGTAGCAGACGTGCAAGCGGCGAGCGCGACGACGGCGTCGAGCCGCGACGCCGCTCGGGACCGACAACAGATCCTGTTCTGTCGCGCGTACGACGGCGTGCGGATCGCGTACGCGAAGAGCGGTGACCCCGGGGCACCGCCACTGGTGAAGCCCGCCAACTGGCTCACCCATCTGGAATTCGACTGGAACAGCCCCGTGTGGCGGCACTGGCTGACGGAGATGGGGCGTCGCCGCACACTCATCCGATACGACGCGCGCGGCTGCGGTCTGTCGGATCACGATCCGGTGGACGTGTCGCTGGAATCGTGGGTGCGCGATCTGGGATCTGTCGTGGACGCCGAGGGCTTGGAGCGCTTCTCGCTGCTCGGGGTCTCGCAGGGGTGCGCGGTTGCAATCGCGTACGCGGCTCGGTACCCGGAGCGGGTGGACAAGCTCGTGCTGTACGGTGGCTACGCGGTGGGCCGGAGCCTCCGGAGTACGTCACCGCAGGAGCAGTTGGAGCGGACGCTGCTGCACGACCTGATCCGGGTCGGTTGGGGGCGTGACAACCCGGCGTTCAGACAGGTGTTTGGCGCGCTCTTCCTTCCTGAGGGCACCCCCGAGCAACACCAGTGGTTCAACGATCTCGCGAAGACGATGCCGATGGAGAACGCGTTGCGTGTCCGACAAGCCTCGGACGTGATCGACGTCCGGCAGGAAGCGGCGCACGTCCAGGCACCCACGCTCGTGCTGCACGCACGCGGCGACGCGATGGTTCCGTTCGAGAACGGGCGGCAGCTCGCGTCACACATCCCGGGCGCGCGGTTCGTACCGCTGGAGAGCCGGAATCATGTGCTGTTGGAGACGGAGCCCGCGTGGACACGGTTCCTGGACGAGGTGCGCTCGTTCCTCGGTTCGGACCTAGCGCCGGCGAACGGAGGGTCTCGCGGACCTTAAGCGGGGTGGCTCCTGATCCTGATGCTGGTCGCGTTGGGGACGGGCTCCCTGCCAGCCCGTCCCAGGCACACCCACAGATCGAAGATCTGCCCTACGTCGCCAAAGCTCGGGCCGACAGAGTCTGCGGGGGCGTAATTCGCTGCTCGACAACCCAACGGCGACGAAAAGAGCAGCGCCCCTCCGACTTCCCGGCTCGCTCACATGGCCGCGAATTGACGCTCCACCGCCTTGTGATCCTCCCGCCAGGCGGCATACAGCTGCTGCGACATGGGGTCCGGATAGATGTCTTCCTCATTCGCGTCGACGCCGGCGAGCGTGGCGCGAGCCACGTCGATTGCCGGGGTTTTCGGGATCTCGAACGAGCGCGCCATTTCCGTGTCCACGGCACCGGGGAAGACGCCGTGCACCCGGATCCCGCGCTTGGCCAGGTCGGCGCGGAACGACTGCGTGAGAGACCACCCCGCGGCCTTGGAGGCATTGTAGGCGGCGACGCCTGGCATGCTGGCGAGCGAGAGGAGTGTCAGGATGTTGACGATGCTCCCCTCGCTCCGCTCGAGGACGGGCACGAAGGCCGTGATCACGTTGAGCAAGCCGAAGAAGTTCGTTTCCATGGTGCCTCGCACCGCATCCACTGGGATATCGGTGAGGCCGCCCGTGGCGAGCACCGCGGCGTTGTTGATTAGCAGCGTGAGGTCCTTCGCCTGCGCGGCCGCCGCGCGCGCATCCTCGGTGCTCGTGACGTCGAGCTTCAGGGCGCGGATGCGCTTCGGGTCGAGACGAACGACCGCGTCCAGACTCGCGAGATCCCGCGCCGCCGCGTAGATGCGGCTCGCGCCCCGTTCGAGCAGCGCCTCGACGAACGCGCGGCCAATCCCACGGTTCGCTCCCGTGACCAGGGCGACCGAATCCTTGATTTGCATGGCACTCTCCGTAGGGATAGGTGACACGAGTACCATACGTGGCGTTGGCGAGCCGCTGAATGGCTATCCGTGCCATCTTTTTGCCCATTCGGCTCACGCATCGACCCAATGAGCATTTTTCGGCTATACTTCTTGGCATGGAGATCCGTTGCCCGCTCGACGACGTCCTCGACGTGCTGCGCGTGCGTGGCGCCGTGATGGCGAACCTACGCGCCCGAGGACCGTGGGGCATTAGTCTTCCGCGGACCCCGAAGGCGACGCTGCACGCCGTGACCGCCGGCGTCTGTTGGGTGCGCGTCAAAGGACAACCGCCAATCGAACAGCTTCCGGGCGACGTCGTACTGCTGCCGACCGGAGCCGCGCACATCGTGGCGAGCGCTGCTGCCGGACCGACGCGAACGTGGGGCAAGGTCGTCGAGGGGCAAGCTGGTAATCCCGCGCACGAATGCGTGTTCGACGGCCCCGGCGGGGGGAGCTCGACACACGTCATCTGCGCGGGGTTCGAGTACGATCACGAGGTCGCGCAACCGCTTCTTTCGCTGATGCCACCCGTGTTGTTCCTGTCGGGACAGGAGATGGCGGAGGGGAGCCCCGTGCAGGCGACGCTACGCGTCCTCCGTCACGAGCTCGCCGCAAGAACGCCCGGGTCGGCGACCGTGATCGACCGCCTGATCGACGTCCTGTTCGTTCAGGTGATCCGCGCGTGGTTGGGCACCGAGGACTACTCCGGGACGTCCTGGCTTCAGGCACTCCGTGACCCGGCCATTGGGCGCGCACTCTCTGTGTTGCACGCGGACCCTGCAGCGCCATGGACGATCGAGACCCTCGCGCGCGAGGTGAGCCTGTCGCGGGCCACGCTGACGCGCCGCTTCTCGACCCTGGTCGGCGAGCCACCGCTGTCGTATCTCACGCGCTGGCGCATGGAGCTGGCCGCGCGGCACCTGCGCGAGACAGACAAGGCCGTGAGCACGATCGCGCGCTACGTCGGGTACACCTCCGAGTTCGCATTCTCGCGCGCATTCTCGCGATTACGCGGGCTCCCGCCCGGTCGGTATCGGGCCGAGCTGCGACAAAGGCGCGAGGCAGGAGCCGCGGCGCAGTCAAAGCGCGGCTGGTAACCGCAAGGGCCAATAAGGCTCGACGAAGGGAACAGCGCCGCGCTAACTCCTTGCGCGGCAAATGGCCAGGGGCAGAATCGAACTGCCGACACGCGGATTTTCAGTCCGCTGCTCTACCAACTGAGCTACCTGGCCGAACAAACCGGGAAAACAACTTAGCCAGACGTTCCGGACCACGGCAGTGGTTCCGGTGCTTCCCGTCACAGGTTCCACGGTCACCGCGAGGGTTCCCCGAGCGCGCGGAACCCGGGGGGTATTCCAGATCCGTAGGCCCAACGCTCGCTCGCGCAGTGCAGTATGGAAGGAGCGGGAAAGGAGCACAGCAATGAGCACGAACACACGCAGAGCCCCGTGGGTCTGGGGGCTCCTGGCCGCATTGGTCGCGGCCGCTATCGGATGCGGCGGGTATCTCGCGTCCGGAGACGTCGTGTATGCGTCGTATGCGCCGCCGCCGGATCGGATCGAAGTGATCGGCCCGGCGCCCGGCCCCGGGTACGTTTGGATCGACGGGTACTGGCGTTGGGGCGGTGCGTCGTACGACTGGGTCCCTGGTCGCTGGATGGTGGTCGAGCAGGGACAGCAGTGGCACAGCGGCCATTGGCATCACAACCGCAATGGCTGGTTCTATGAGCAAGGCCACTGGCGGTAATCGCTAAACCAGTACGGAGCACGGCGGCCTACCGCCGTGCTCCGATTGCCGGCGTCTGCTTGAGGTAACGCTCGTACCACCCCACGTACCGGTCCAACCGGTCCTTCAGAAAACTCGGTACCGACAATCCGTGGTGCTGGTTCGGATAGATGACCAGCTCGGTCGGCACGCCCAGCTCGCGCAGCGCCTGATACATCTGCTGCCCACCGAGGATCGGCACGTTGAAATCGACATCGCCGCCCATGAAGAGCGTCGGCGTCTTGATCCGGTCGGCCGAGAAGAAGGGATACGAGAGCTTGATCCACAGCTCGCGGGATCGCCACGGCGGCCCCAGCTCCAGCTCGTATTGCGTGATGTATTCATCCGTCCCGTACATCGAGAGCTGCAGCGCGCTCCCCGCCCCGCTGATCGCGGCCTTGAAGCGCGGCGTCGTCGCGATCGTGTAGTCGGTGAGAATGCCGCCGTAGCTCCAGCCGCCGATGCCCAGGCGCTCGGGATCCGCTATCCTCTCGTGCACGGCCTGGTCCACTGCCCCCAGCAGATCGACGACCTCTTTGTTGCCCCAATCGGCGAAGATCGCACGTTGATACGCGAGGCCGCGACCATTGCTGCCGCGATAGTTCACCGCCAGGGTCGCGAAGCCACGGGCGGCGAACAGCTGCGCCGTCGAATTGAAGGCGTAGTTGCTCTGGGCGTCGGGGCCGCCATGAATAAAGAGAATCAGCGGCAGTGGCGCACCGGCCGCGGCCCCCGCCGGGCGTACCAACACGCTGTGGACATCGGTCCCGTCGCTGCTCTTCGAGGCGAAATCCTCTGTCGCGCCGAACGTGAGCGTCGCGACGAGCGAGTCGTTCACATGCGTCAGCTGCCGCAACGGCCCACCCTCGGATGCGAACACCTCTGGCGGCCGGTCGGGAGTCGACACGAGCGCCGCCATATGCGTCCCCGCGACCGCACCGGCCGAGTATTCGAGCACGACGTGGCGCTCGTGGTCGAGGCGCTCGACGCGGCCATCGGCAATCGACACACGCACCATCACCTGCGCTCGATCGTCGACGGCGACCGCCAATATCGACCGGCCATCGGCGGTGAAGGTCGGGGCTTCGAGCGGCCGGTCGAACGCCGCGGTCAACACCCGCGCAGGCGCGCTGCCGTCGCTCTTGACGATCGCGAGCGCGCGCTGCTGGTAGGCGTAGTACTTCGGATCGTCGGTCCGGAAGAACGCCACCCAGCCGCCGTCGGGGCTCCAGGCCAAGGGTCCCACGTCCGGCCCCGGGAGCGAGGTCAATGCCTTGGGGGTCGCTCCCGCGCGGGCGTCCACGACGTACACATCCGACTGCGAGCCGGTGCCGGGCTCAGGGACGGGTGTCCGCACGAAGGCGATGCGCCCTCCGTCGGGCGACCACTGCGGACTGTCGTCGTCGGCCGGGCCTGTCGTCAGCGTGTCCACCTTCCTGGTCGCGACATCGAACAGCAGCAGATGACTGCGCTTCGTCGTCAGGTATCCGGCGCCGTCGTCCTTGAAGAGGTAGCGGTCGATGACGATCGGCTGTTTGCGGGTGGTGTCGGTTTTCGCGGTGTCGAGATCGACCGTCGCCACGAGGACGAGGCGCTTCGAGTCGGGCGACCATTGCATGGCGTCCACCCCACCCTTGATCGTCGTGAGCCGCTGTGCCTCGCCGCCGCGGCGGTCCAGCACCCAGACCTGGTCCCCCTTGCCGTCCTGGCGTCCCGAGAGGAACGCGAGCGATCGGCCGTCGGGACTCCAGCGCGGCGAGGTCTCGCTCTCCGCGCTCGACGTGAGGCGCACCGTCTGAGTGCCATCCCAGCTCGTCATCCAGATGTCGGCGTCGCGCGTGTCCTTGGCCGAGTCGACCGTGGTGATGGTGTAGGCGACCCAATCCCCGCCGGGGGCGAGCTGCGGGTCGGAGACCGACCGTAGCCGGTACACGAGATCGCCGGAGCTGGGCAGCCGTTTCCCCGCCGGCGCCTGGGCGCTGGCTGGTGCGACGGCGGCGATCATGAGCGGGATGGTGATCAGGGGACGCAAGACAGCACGCACGGCTCACTCCAGGATGCGGGGAGAGGCCAGTAATCTAGGGAGCTTGTGACACGAGCGCCCCGAGCACAGTCAGAAACAAAGAGGCGCCCCGTGCGTCTCCCTTGACCCCTTCCGCGAGGAGCACGACATGACCCGCATCACCCGCCAGAGCCTCAGGCTCGGCCTGGTGAGTGTACTGGGTGCCCTGGCGATCGCCTGCGCATCCAATCCCCCACCCGACAACGCCGTGTACGTCGAGCGCCGTCCGCCGCCCGAGCGGGTGGAAGTCGTGGGCGTCGCCCCTGGACCGGGCTACGTCTTCATTCGCGGCTACTGGCGCTGGGGTGCCGGAGAGTACGCCTGGACCCCCGGTCGCTGGGTCGTCGTGGAACGGGGCTTTCACCGCTGGGAGCCGGGGCGGTGGCGTCACGGCCGCCGCGGCTGGTTCTGGGTCGAAGGCCGCTGGCGCTGACCGAATAGAGACACGACAGCCCCGGCTGCAGCGGACCCCGGGGCTGTCGTCTACTCTAGGGCCGGAATTCCACCAGCTGCATCGCCGTCATCGACCCGTCATCGCTGTGGAAGGTCTCTGCGAGCGGCAGGCCGACGTTCGGGCTGACGCACATGTCCATCATGACTTTCTGATTCTGGCGCCACACGCCCTTCAGGCCGTTCACGCCCGCCTGCGCACATTTCTCTTCCACTTTGAACGACGAGCTCTCACCGTTCTGCGTTGATTGCCAGCCGCTGCCCAGCTCCCACTCATGCCCGCCCAGCAGCAGCATCCACATCGGATTGAACAGGGCGAGGCCCACCGGTCCGAGTCCGATGAGCTGCATCATCGGGATGCCCTCGTTGGGGCCGAGCGTCACCGTCGAGGAGTAGCTGTCGCTGCCCATGTTGCCGGCGACACTGAGGCGCGTGCGTCCGTTTCCCGCCGGCCTCGCGTCGAAGGTGTAGCTGCCCGTCTTGTTCTCGTTGCCGTCGCGCTGCTGCACGTTGTAGCGGAAGTGCTCCGTCCCCTTGAAGGCGTACATGCCCCACGTGAACGGCCCGCTGATCGGCTGGCTATAGAGCGCCGGCAGCGCACCGCCCGATGTGGGTGGGGCGGCGGCGTTGGGCTGATTCAGCGGCTCGACGGCGGGCGGGGCCGCGCCGCCACCGCCGCCCATGTTGGCGGGACAGGTCCCCACGCAGTCGCCGACCCGGGCCGGGCCGCCGCTGAGCGTGCCGGTCGCAGAGCCTTCGTCCGCCTGCGTGACCTTGAGCTTCCCGACGGGCGTCGTGGTGCGGCGCAGCACACGGCCGGTCGCCGGATCGCGGATCTCCCGCCCCGGGCGGACCACGTCGTACTCCGCGCCCACTTTCACACCGGCGCCCGTCCCGACGTTGATCGTGACCTCACCGCCCGACACGTCCGCGACGAGCGCGCGAATCTCGACTTTCGTCTCCTGAATGCCGCCCGCCGCAGCCACGAGCTGCCCGGTCAGGCTGTCGACCGCCGAACGTGTCGCTTCGCCGATGATGGTGTTGGCGAAATTCGAGCTCCCCATGTCGAGTGCGCCCGCCGCACCCGTCCCACCGATCGCAACTCCGCCTGCCAGGCTCACCCCGGAGCGTTTCGACTCGCCGTGCCCCGTGGCGACACCGAGAATCTCCGCGGTCGTCGTGCTCACAATGCGGGCGTCGATCTGAACCACCGCCTTCGCCGATTTCTTGCCGAAGCCCCCGATGCCGATGCCGCCGACGTGCACGCCGGCGCCGCCGACGCCGAGCTTCTTGTCGTCGCGGCCGAACTGCGTGATGCTGCCGATGATGATCGCGTCCACGCCGAGGATCTTGGCGAGCTGCACGGCGGACGACGGGTCGGCCCGGCCGCTCTGCTGGAAGTTCTGCTCGCGCAACACCTGATCGAGCTGCTTGCGCTCGATCACGGAATAGGTGCCGTTGCGGACCAAGTTGGTGACGAGCATATCGGCGATGCCTTTCCCGATGTCCTGATCCGAGCCGAAGATGTCGTACACCCACTGATGCACCGTCGCGTAATCGAAATCGAGCACGGCGATGCGCCGCTTGGACGGCGCCTGCCCGGCTAAGGATCCGGCACGGACCGCGAGTGCTAGGAGGAGGACGGAGACGCGCTTCATGACACTGCTCCTCTCGGGGGGTCTGACGATGGGATGGACGGATACTAGCGCTCGATGGTCAACTTTCAACTCTCGAGCCCTGGCTCGGAGCCCAACGGCGCGTAGGTTATGCGCCACATGGCCACCACCCCGTTTCCGAATCTCACCGTCCTCGATCATCCACTCATCCGGCACAAGCTTTCGTTGCTGCGCGATCGCCACACCAGCACCAAGGATTTCAAACAGCTGGTGAGCGAGATCGCGATGTTAATGGCATACGAGGTGACGAAGGACCTGCCGCTCGAGCCGGTCGAGATCGAAACGCCCCTCGAAAGGATGAAGGCCGAGCGCGTGGCGGGGAAAAAGCTCGTCCTCGTGCCGATCCTCCGCGCCGGCCTCGGGATGGTCGAGGGCATCACGCAGTTGATTCCCTCGGCGCGCGTCGGGCACATCGGGATCTATCGTGATCACGACACACTGAAGCCCGTCGAGTACTACTTCAAGATTCCGCGCGACGGGGACGCACGCGACTTCTTCGTGCTCGATCCCATGCTCGCCACCGGCGGCTCGGCGGCCGACGCCGTGGCGACGCTGAAGCGCGCCGGCTCCCAGCGTATCCGCTTCCTTTGTCTCGTCGCCTGCCCGGAGGGCGCCCGGCGCATGAATGCCGAGCACCCGGACGTGCCGGTGTACGCCGCAGCGCTGGACAGGCAGCTCAATGAGAAGGGGTACATCCTGCCCGGTCTTGGAGATGCGGGGGACAGGCTCTTCGGAACCAGGTAAACTCAGTAACTGCAATACTAGACGCAGCAGACGCACCGGGGAAACCAGCTGTTCGCGAACAGGTATTCCTCCTCCCTGACTTCCAGCCCCCGTTCACCAACTGGGCGTCTACGCGTCTGTGCGTCTCCCCTGTAACCTGTCCCCTCGCAACGGTTCTTTCTAAACCCGTGTCACAATTGCACAGTCCCCCGTACGGAGCCGCGTGGACGAACATGAAGTGATCGCCCGAGTCCGCGCGGGGGAGCCCGCCGCCGAACGGGCGCTGTACGATGCGCATGTCGACCGTGTGTATCGCCTCGCCTACCGGCTGGCCGGGGACGACGAGTTGGCGCGCGACTTCACGCAGGAGACGTTCATTCGCGCCTTCGACCGCCTCCACACGTTTCGCGGGGAGAGCCGGTTCTCGACCTGGCTGCACGCCATCGCTACGTCGGTGTCGTTGAATGGGCTGCGCAAGACGAAACGGTTCCGCACGCAGACCACGCTGGACGCGGCTGAAGGAGTCGTGAGCGGTGTGCGCAGTGCCGAGCCGGACTTGAAGGTGCGGTTACATGCGGCGATCGACGCGCTGCCGGACCGCTATCGCACCGTGGTGGTGATGCACGACGTGGAAGGATACACGCACGAGGAGATCGCAGAGACGCTCGGGGTGGAAGTCGGGACGTCGAAGGCGCAGCTGTCCCGCGCCAGAGCGAAACTGCGCGAAACGCTGGCGGATTTCGCCGGGGAGTGGGCTTCATGAATGACGATCGATTCGAAGCACGGCTGCGCGAAGCGGCACGGGATTATCATCAGCCGCCGGAGACGCCGCGCGACGCCATGTGGGCGGCCATCGCGGCAAAGCGCCGGCGCCGGGCGGGGCCGCGCGTGTTCGTCTTGCGGCCGGCGTTGCGCTGGGGACTCGCGATGGCCGCGGTGCTGCTCGTGGGGATCGCGATCGGCCGGTGGGTTCGGCCGCACGAGGAGAGCGCGTCTCCAGCAACTGCCGGCGTCTCTCTCCGTGGCGACTCGGACATCGCGTACAGTATCGCCGCGGCACAGTACCTCAATCGCACCGAAACGCTGCTCACCGGTTTCCGGGCCGATGCGCGCAGCGGCCATGTGGACACGCTGTTCGTCCGGCAGGCGCGCGAGCTGCTGACGTCGACGCGCCTCCTGCTGCAGTCTCCGGCCGTACGCGATCCCCGCCTCAAGCCGCTGCTCGAGGATCTGGAGCTCGTGCTGGCGCAGATCGCCCTGCTCCCCGGCGGCCGGCGCGACACGCTGGACGTCAACCTCATCACGCAGGGCATGGACCAACAAAGCGTGCTCACTCGTCTGCGGACGGCGATTCCCGCCGGTCCCGCGAGCGCACCGCGTACTCAAGGAGCGCTGTAACGATGTTCGCACTGCCATGGCTGGTCGCGGCTGTCTCACTCACATTGCAGCAACCGACCCCCGCACCGGCTCCCGCGGAGTCTCCAAAGCGTGCCGCACGCGCCCTGCTTGGGCTCGACGCGCAGCTCGAGGGTGCATCGTGGGCGCTCCAGTCCGCCAACGCGGATCTCGCGTCCCTCGCCGGCATGTCCGGACTGTCCGACTTGTCCGGCCTTTCACAGTTGTCGGGACTCTCGGGGTTGACCTCGCTCACCTCTTTGTCAGCGTTGGCCGGGGACTTTGAGGATGTCTCGGAGTTGGCGGGAGACCCTCCGCCCGCCTGGGCCGACCAGGATCCCGGTGACTCACTGTACCGTTCGGCCCGGCGGCTGTTGAGCCGAGAGCGCTACGACGACGCGGCGAGCGCGTTTGCCGATCTGATCAAGCGCTACCCGCGCTCGACCTACACGCCCGACGCTTACTACTGGCAGGCGTACGCTCTCTATAAGACGACGGACGACGGCAACTATCGCCAGGCTCGCACCCTGCTCAAGACGCAGGGCGCGAAATTCCCCCGCGCCGCGACGCGCCGCGACGCCGATGCCCTGCTGGCACAGATCAATGCCGCGCTCGCGAAGCGGGGAGATCCCGAAGCGACTGCCGCGGTGCGGACCGTCGCGGAAGCTCCGCGTCCACAGAATCCGACCACGTGCTCGACGTCGGACGATGACGACGATCCCCGGATCGCGGCCCTCAACGCCCTGCTCCAGATGGACGCCGAGTCCGCCATGCCGATCCTGAAACAGGTGCTGGCGCGCCGCGACAGCTGCAGCGTGCAGCTGCGGCGCAAGGCGGTGTTCATCATTTCGCAGAAGCGCACCGCCGAGACCGAGGACATCCTGCTGGCCGCGGCGCGCAACGATCCCGACTCCGAAGTGCGCGAGCAG
>DASSIL010000228.1:0-5528 GCA_035691925.1 Gemmatimonadales bacterium | reverse complement strand
CAGCCACAGCTCCCCGGCACGGCGCTGTCGCAACGGTTGGCGAGTCCCTTGGCGTTGCCGTTGTAGCCGATCGCCAGGACGTTCTCGAGCAGCTGGTCGGTGACGACGGTCCCGACCTGCAGGCGGACGCAGGTCGACCGTTTCGCCAACTCCTCCGCCATCCGCATGTACACCTCGTAGAGCGGGATCCGCTCCACCGGAGGCGGCACCGCGCCGTCGGCGAGGAGGTTGAGGCGGTGGGTGTTGGCAAGCACGCCGTCCTTAGGAACGCTCATGCACCTCCCCATCGGGATCGTACGCCTGATACTTGCCGCGGGCGCGCTGCTGCGCCAGCCAGGTGTCGAACCCCGACGGCACGAGGCCGTTGGAGCGCTGTTGCCGCTCGGCGGCTCGTGTCGCGAGAAAGTCGGCGTACTCGTTCTTGGCGACCTCGTTGTGGCCGCGCACCCATTCCCAGCTCAGCGTGAGTCCCTGCGTCGCCTGATCGAGCTTCTGCCACAGCAGCAGATTCTCGATCTCTCCGCCTTTGCGCTTCCACCCGCGCGCCTTCCATCCGGGGAGCCACTCGGTGATCCCTTTGACGAGATACTCGGAATCGGAGATGTAGCGGATCCGGGCGTGCTGCCACTGGCGGTGCACCCACTCGAGCGTGGCGATGGCACCGGCCAGCGCCATGCGATTGTTGGTGGTCGCGGGCGCGAACTCGTAGAAGTCCCAGCGCGCGATACTGTCGCCCGCGGGGGCTTCGATCAACGCACCGTTGCCGCCGGGACTCGGCTCATCGCGGCGATTGCCGAGACAGCTTTCATCGGCGTGGACGAGGACGGAGGTGACGGCGCGGGCGGGCATCAGGGCTGAATGACGACGGGCAGGTCGGTGTGCAGCAGGATGTCTTCGGTATGGGAGGCGACACTGGCACGCCGCTCCATCGGTCCGCGGGGTACGTGCGCCCCGGCGAACAGCGCGTCGGCGCGGATCGCGCGCACGACCCGCCCCACCACATCGCCGGCGCTGCCTTCCTCCAGATGCGTCTGGAACGGCACGCCGAGCAGCGAGAGCTCCGCCTCCGCCTGGCCGAGAACCCCCGTCCCTTCGGTGCGATCGACACAGGCGTGGATCACGTGCACCGTACTGCCGGCGACGCTGGCAAATCGGGCCGCGAGGTCGAGCGCCCGCCGGTTGCGGCCGTCGAACGCCACGGCGCACACCTGCATCGGCGACGGGCCACCGCCGCACACGATCACGGTGCGCTCGGAGAGCCGGATCAGCGACGCGGCCGTGCGGCCCAGGGCGGTCGGGCCCGCGTGCTCCTGCTCGACCCCGCGCCGTCCGACCAGCACCGCATCGACATCCTTCGCCAGCACGGCGAGGGCGACGTCGGGGTCGCCGCGCTCCTGCCGCCCCTCGACCTCGAGCCCCGCCGCGGCGACCCGGAACTGGCCCCGGTCGACCAGGTCCGCCGCGGCTTCGGCTCCCCCTTTGTTGGACTCCTCCACCGCGGCCACGATGATCACCGAATGAAACCGGCGTGCCAGGACCACCGCCTGCTCGAGCGCAGCGTCGGCGTGCGGGCTCCCATCCAGTCCGACGAGGAGGCGGGTGAACATCAGCGCGCGCTCACGGCAGGACGGAAAAGCGGTCGAGCTCGCGCAGCGGAAAGCGCAGCAGCTCGCCGGTCATCGGCAGGCGGGCGTCGAGCGCTTCGTCGCGGCCGTCGATGTGCAGCTGCTCGGCCACCACGACGTACTCGGTACCGCGGCGCGACAACGCCACGCGGCGCCGCTCCCGCACCGCGCGCTCGAGCGCGTCGAGCGCGTCAGGGGAGAGCGACCGATACTCCGGAATGGCGCTCATTGTCCCCTTGAGATTAACGGACGTCGATCGTTCCTGCTGCCCCGGCGGTGACGCTGCCGATAACCGGCGCGGCCGGTAGTCCCTCGCGTGCCAGGGCCAGCTGCAACCGCTCCACACGCTCCGGCGGCAGCGCCAGCAACAGTCCGCCTGACGTCTGCGCGTCCGCGAGCAGCAGGCGCTCCCCTTCGGGGATGGTCGCCGCGAAGCGCACGGCGTCTCGCACACTCTCGAGATTGCGTTTGGTACCGCCCGGCACCGCCCCGCGTGCCAGCAGCTCCCGGGCACCGGCGAGAACCGGAATGCGAGCGCTGTCGAGCGTCGCGCCGACACCGCTCGCGCGCAGCAGCGAATGGAGGTGACCGAGCAGCCCGAATCCCGTGACGTCGGTTGCGGCGTGCACGCCGACCGCCAGCATCGCGCGTGACGCGGCGGCGTTGAGGGTCGTCATCGCGCGCACGGCGCCCGCGAGTGTCGCGGCGTCCGCGAGGTCGCGCTTGAGGGCGGTCGTGATGATCCCCGTGCCGATCGGTTTCGTGAGCACGAGGGCGTCGCCGGGCTGCGCGGCGGCGTTGGTGACGATGCGCTCGGGGTGCACCTCGCCGATCACCACCATCCCGAACTTCGGCTCGGGATCATCCACCGAGTGCCCGCCCAGCACGAACGCGCCGGCGGCCTGCGCCACGTCGGTGCCGCCGCGGAGCACCTCGCCGAGCAATTCGAAGGGCAGGCGATCGCGCGGCCACCCCACGAGGTTCAGCGCGAACAGCGGTGCACCGCCCATCGCGTACACGTCGGAGAAGGCGTTGGTCGCGGCGATCCGCCCGAAGTCGTAGGCGTCGTCGACGATCGGGGTGAAGAAATCCACCGTGGCGACGAG
The DNA here is from genome assembly GCA_035691925.1 of Gemmatimonadales bacterium. Classification (GTDB taxonomy): domain Bacteria; phylum Gemmatimonadota; class Gemmatimonadetes; order Gemmatimonadales; family GWC2-71-9; genus DASTHG01. Next base: position 2,797 of record DASSIL010000228.1, on the reverse strand, counting down.
CGCGCGCTCCGGCGACAGCTGAAATACCGCAGCGTCGTCCCGGCTCGAGGCGTCGACGAGAATGCGCGCGTCGTGCGGCACGGGGATATGGCGCAGCACCTGGCTCAGCTCGGAAAAGCCGAGCTTGCAGGCGCATCCCGCGCCGTGGGAGAACGCCGTGAGCCGGACGGAGGTGGCGGTCATGGACCGGGAAATATGGAGGGGACGGTAGGAGACGGTAGGAGACGGTCGAAGACGGTAGGAGACGGTAGGGGTTGTAGGAGTGAATGCAACACGGCCGGGGCAACGTGCCCCGGCCGTCATGCTGGGAACCCCTACCGTCCCCTGCCGTCCCCTGCCGTCAGGCTTCTTGCGCGACCAGCAGCGACTTCAGCCCGATCAATGCCCGTTCCTCGTTGGCCGGCTCGTCGAAGCTGCCATCGGGACGCTGCATCGCGAGCAATGCCGGCACCGCGTTCGTAATCAGGGCCCGCGCGGGCTGGATCCCTGCGAGCAGCAATGACTCGAGCATGTGGAACAGGTTCGCGTCTCCCCACGTCCCGTCGGGTCGCTGGCTCGCACCGAGGCGCTCCACGCATGCGGGAAGGCGGTCATAGTAAGGAACCGGCGCAACGGCGACGACGCCGAGGGCGCTCGCGGCGAGCTCGTTGTGCACACTGGGCCAGAGGCTCAAGACCCGCTCGAGGCGGCGCAGGACGCGCGGCCGGGCATCTTGCCGAGCGCGCAGCAGGACACGCAAGCCCAGGCACTCCGCCGCGAACGTCGCACCCTCGGCGCTCGTGAGCACGGTGCCGTTGGGCAGCGCCAGGGGCGAAGGAGCCGACAGGGCGGGCGGCATCTCGAGGAACGTCAGAACCCAGGCCACGAGCCGCGCCAGGCTGCCCTGCAGCGCGTCGAGCCCCAGGTCCATCATTTCCCACGCGGCCCAGGCGGTGGTGACCAGGGACCCGCCGATCGAGCCGTCCATCTTCGTTTTGGCGCGCCGCTCACCGACCAGCACCTGGGTGAGCTGCTCGTCTTCGGGGCGGGGGATTCCGAGGAGCCGGCGACCGAGTACCCCCTGACGGGTATCGAGGGCCGAAAAGAAACTCTCCAGGCGGGTGATCGCCTGCTCCAGCGAGGTCGACATGAGGCCTCCTTGACGTCTGGAGGTGAATCCGTGCAGCAGGTTGGCGTGAATGCGAAATCGACAGAATGAGCCGACGATCTCTACAGTCTGGCTGATAGTCCGGGAGTCGGAGAAAGGTTCCCTGGAGCAATCACCCGAGACGCCATGCGAGGATGGCACCGGCACCACCATAGCGCAAGACCGAAAATGCCACGGCAACGAACGCGGGACGGGTGGACAGCGCGGAGGCGAGGAGCCCGACGAGCCCGAACAAAACCCACCAGGCACCGTGACCGAGACTGTCGAACCACAACGACGCGAACAGCGTGACAACGAGCGCTTCGAATGCGACGGCGACGAGCGCGGCTGCCGCGGGGGCCGGAGTTCCGGTGACGCCCGTCACACGACGCGCGGCCCATCCGGCGGCGGCGAACCAGAGTGCGACGGGGATCCAGGCGAACAGCAGCCGCCCGAGTGTCATCCGCTCGTGGCGGCGCCCTTGCCGCGGCGATCAGGCGGCACGTACCCCGGGCCGCGCAGTCCCCGTCCGGGGCGGGCTGACGTGATCTCCCCGCGCCGCAGCACGATCTGGCCGTTGACCAGTACGTACGTGATTCCGACGGAGGGCTGGTGGGGCTTCTCGAAGGTGGCGCGGTCATTCACCGTTTCCGGATCGAAGACGGTGATATCGGCGGCCATGCCCGGTTTGAGCAACCCGCGGTCCGCGAGCCCGACGCGTTGGGCGGCGAGCGACGTCATCTTCCGCACCGCGAACTCGAGCGGCATCAGGTGCTGCTGCCGCACGTAGAGTCCGAGAATGCGGGGGAACGTGCCGTAGGCGCGTGGATGCGTGTAGTCCTTTCCAAACGGCCCGTCGGGAGCGACGCCGGATGCATCGCAGTCGACCGCCACCCACCACGTCTTCAGCCCGGCTTTTACGTCGTCGTCGTTCATCTCGAAGTAGATAGCGCCGGTGCGGGCGCGATCGGCGAGCACGATGTCGAACAGCGTCTCGATCGGATCCTTGTGCCGCTCGCGGGCGATTTCTCCGAGGCGGCGCCCGTCGAGCGCATGCAGCGAATCCTGGAAGACCCCGGCGATCATCACGCCGTCGGCGCCGCCCGAATTGATGTAGGGGTTCTCGTCCCCACCGCCGGTGAGCATCTCGGTGCGCAGCTTGGCACGCGTCGGCCGGTCGCGCAGCCGCGCTAGCAGGGAATCGGTCCCGCCGGCGTGGGCCCACTGCGGGATCGCCGCGTCCAGCGAGGTGGCGGCCGCGATGTAGGGATATTGATCGGCGGTGATATCGAGCCCCGCCGCCCGAGCGGAGTCGATGCGCTGAATCAGGTGCGGCATGCGGCCCCACTGCGGCGCGCCCGCCGCCTTGAAGTGCCAGATCTCGGCGGGGATATCGGCGGCCTGCGCGATGCGGAACACTTCGTCGAGCGCCTCGTCTTCGTGTCCCGCCTCGTTGCGGATGTGGGAGGCGTAAATCCCGCCGTGGCGGCGCGCCGCGCGGGCGAGCCCGATCAGCTCTTCGGTCGGCGCGTAGATCGCCGGGGCGTACAACAGCGCCGTCGACACGCCGAGCGCGCCCTGCTCCATCATGGTGTCGACGAGCGCCTCCATGTGGGCCTGTTCGGGACCGGTGGCCGGACGGTTGGCGAAGCCGATCACCGCCATCCGCAC